>JAUYFW010000015.1 GCA_030690835.1 Sulfurimicrobium sp.
AAGCCCGTACCCAAAAAACCACCGTGTGTACGCGATGTGATTCGCCGGATCGCTGGCCTGGGTGGATTCCTTGGCCGCAAGGGCGATGGCGAACCCGGTGTGAAGACCCTCTGGCTCGGCTGGCAGCGCGTCAGAGATTTCGTCGAGGGACTGGAGTACGCCAGGAAGTATCATGTTAAATGAGTTGTGGGGAATCACATGGGCTTACAGACCGGCGTCATCCCGCAGTGCCGCTGCCTTGTCTGTCGCCTCCCACGAAAATTCCGGTTCGTCGCGGCCGAAGTGGCCGTAGGCGGCGGTCTTCTCGTAGATCGGGCGCAGCAGGTTGAGCATCTGCACGATGCCCTTCGGCCGCAGGTCGAAGTGCTTCTTCACCAGTTCGGCGATGGTGGCGTCGGCGACCTTGCCGGTGCCCTGCGTCGTGACCCATACCGAGGTCGGCTCGGCGACGCCGATGGCGTAGGAAATCTGCACCAGGCACTTGCTCGCCAGCCCGGCGGCGACGATGTTCTTCGCCACGTAACGGCCGGCATAGGCAGCGGAGCGATCGACCTTCGACGGATCCTTGCCGGAGAAGGCGCCGCCGCCATGGGGCGCCGCACCGCCATAGGTGTCGACGATGATCTTGCGCCCGGTCAGGCCGCAGTCGCCCTGCGGGCCGCCGACGACGAAGCGGCCGGTGGGGTTCACCAGGTACTTGATCTCGCCCTTGATCAACTCCTTGGGCAGCATGGGCTTGATGATTTCCTCGATCACCGCTTCGCGAATCTGCGGCAGTTCCATATCCGGCGCATGCTGGGTGGAGAGCACCACCGTATCGATGGAATGGGCCTTGCCGTCCTGATAGCGGATAGTCACTTGCGACTTGGCGTCGGGACGCAGCCAGGGCAGGCGGCCGTCGCGGCGCAGCATCGACTGGCGCTCGACCAGACGGTGCGCGAGATAGATCGGCAGCGGCATCAGCACCGGCGTCTCGTCGCAGGCGTAGCCGAACATCAGGCCCTGATCGCCGGCGCCCTGGTTCAAATTGTCGTCGTAGGCCTGGTTCACGCCCTGGGCAATGTCGGGGCTCTGCTTGTCGTAGGCCACCAGCACGGCGCAGCCCTTGTAGTCGATGCCGTACTCCGTGTTGTCGTAGCCGATGCGCTTCAGCACGTTGCGCGTAATGCCGATGTAATCGACGTTGGCGCTGGTGGTGATCTCGCCGGCGAGAACCACCAGGCCGGTGTTGCACAGGGTTTCGGCGGCAACGCGTGAATGTTGATCCTGCGCCAGAATGGCGTCGAGGATGGCATCGGAAATCTGGTCGGACACCTTGTCCGGATGGCCTTCGGAAACCGACTCGGAAGTGAAGAGAAAATCGTTTGACATGGTCTCGCTCCATAAACAAAAACGCCTCGTTGCTGCGGCGAGGCCGGCTTCGAGGCGTGAGCGGGCGACGCTTTAGCGTAATTTGTTTTTCCACCGTTGCCGGTGTTCTCCGCCACGCAAGTTGTCATTTAACTCGGCGGAACAGGGTGCATTTTAGCAGCCTCCCGGGTTTTCCGGGTGGCTGCGGTAAACCCGAACAGGACCCGGCGAGCGCCGTATCGCCAACGCCGACTCTTGGTGTTCGGTCATTCCCGCGGTCTCGACACACCCGGGATTCCGCTTCGCGGCGGGCGAAGCGGGAATCCAGTAGTAATTGTGAGAATGCCGGGACTCGCCCCGGCGGGCGAGATACTTTCTTGCTGCGCGGCAAGAAAGTACCCAAAGAAACGCACCCCGCCGCCCCGGCCCTGCGGGCTACCCTCGCGGAGAAAGGCCCGCCGGGCCGGTCGCTAAACTAGCCGCCCGCTACGCGATCGTCGTCGGACAACGCGACCGGAATTCCCCGGCGAACCTTCCTCCACTCGGCGGGACAGAGGGGAAGGCAAACCACCGCGCGTGTTGGGTTGTGCCGAGAACAAATGCGAAGACGACCCCTTATCGTGAAGCCTACGTTTTGCGTGGATCGCTCCACAAATGACATTGACCTCCTTCCCATTTTCCGACCTGTTCAGCCTTCCGATAGATCGGCCCAGAGTAAGCATAGTCTGGCCCCAGCCACCTATATTCCTTATTGGGTAGAAACTCAAATCCATGTAGCTTGAATGAACTCGGGTCTGCGTTGATCATGTTGTAGCAGTAGTCCGATGGAATCACGCTTTTCCTATTTGTCTCTGGGTACGTTTGAATTACCAAGTCAATAATCTCAGTCCTAGAAAAGTTCTGGCCCTCCTTGCCGACAAAAACATTCACGACCTTATCCCTTGTCGTTAGCTTGTCGCTCATTGCCATATACCCCACTAAATTCACGCCAATTTTCTCTGGCGGTAGATTGTTGCTTGAAGCCGTTACCTGATCTGTCGGTTTCGCTCCAGTGGTTCTCCGCTTCAAACTAGGGGAAAAAATCATCTTGTGATACGAGAAGAGTGCTCTATCAATTTCTCTCAGGGAAAATCCTGAATTCTCGCTTGCGATCTTCAAGATTGCTACCGTGAACACTGGGTATCGCACCAAATCCGTCGCCGATGACTGGAGAAGACCAGCATGCTTCAACGTCTCGACAGTTCGGATGTCGATGATCGGAAAGACATCTGGATACATCAGATGAAGCAGAGTAGAGCCTACGGGTGCACCAATACCGTGAAGTTGGCACAACACGCCAAGCTTCTGGCTGTTTGCTGTACGAATAGCATCCGCAATACCCTTTTCGTACACAGAAAACTCATTGAGCCTGACTATCCCCTTTACCCTTGGCGACTTCCAATCCAGAACACGAACAAACGTGCCTTTGGAGAGAGAGCCGATTTCGTTCATCTCCTTGCGAATCTGATCGACCAAGCTCTGGTATTCGGGCTCGTCACGTTCAATCTCGTCATATCTTGGATGCCATGTCGAAATGAATGCTGAATCAATTACGAGCCGTTCCGGCATAACCTTCTCCCGCGTATTGAAGCGTGTCTGTTACCTGCTTCGATGAGGAAAGTTATCAGAATCTTCGGTCAATAGTATTGAATTCTGCATCCACGTCCGAACGCGTCCATCGGCCACGCCTCAATCCCGGCGAGGATGCGCTCGTTGTGCGATAAGGGGTCGTCGTCGCATTTGTTCTCGGCATGACCCGACACGCGCGGCGGTTTTCATTCCCCTCTGTCCCGCCGAGTGGAGGAAGGTTCGCCGGGGAATTCCGGTCGCGTTGTCCGACGACGACCGCGTAGCGGGCGGCTAGTTTAGCGACCGGCCCGGCGGGCCTTTCTCCGCGAGGGTAGCCCGCAGGGCCGGGGCGGCGGGGCGCGTTTCTTTGGGTACTTTCTTGCCGCGCAGCAAGAAAGTATCTCGCCCGCCGGGGCGAGTCCCGGCATTCTCACAATTACTACTGGATTCCCGCCCCGGATCGGGGTCCGGGGTGACGTTCCTTCGCGGGGATAGCCTGCCCCGGACTCGATCCGGGGACGGGACACCAAAGAGTCGGCGCTGGCGATACGGCGCCCATCGAGTCTGCGTAAGGTGAACGGATCAGAATCCGGCGACCGCCGTATCGCCAATCGTGAGTGATAAAGTGCGCCCATGCTCTGGCTGATCCAGTTCTGCGCGGCACGCGCCGCCTTCGCCACGATGTTCACCGCATGGTCGGCGGTTCTGCCGCTGCTGCGGACCGACTGGCAGATGAGCGCGTGGCAGGCCGGCATGGTGCAATCGGCTTATCACGTCGGCTTCCTCGCGTCCCTGTTCGCGGTCGGCTTTCTTTCCGACCGCTTCGGCGCACGCCGCATCTATCTGGCGACCAGCGTTGCGGCGGTGGTGAGTGGCCTGCTGTTTGCCTTCTTCGCCGACGGTTTCGTTTCGGCCCTGCTGCTTTACGGCCTCACCGGTCTTTGTTCCGGCGGTTCCTACACGCCGGGGCTGGCCATCGTCGCTCAGCGGATGCGCGAACGGCAGGGCCGCGCCCTGGGTTACTACCTCGCCGCCGCCTCGCTCGGCTATGCCATCGGATTGCTGATCGCCAGCGCCATGATCCCGCTCGCCGGCTGGCGCGGCGCCTTCGTCGTCACCGCCTGCTGTCCGCTGCTGGGCATGGTGCTGGGTTTCCGGGCGCTGCGCGACGTGCCGAACATCGTGCATGCGCTGCCCGACGGACACGGCGATCGCAGCCGCCTGCTCGAAGTGATGCGCAACAAGCCGGCGATGCTCTCGATCTGGGGCTATACCTTTCATGCCTGGGAGCTGCTCGGCATGTGGGCGTGGTTGCCTGCGTTTCTGGCGGCCGCGGCCATCGTCGGCGGCAGCAACGGCACCCAGGCGGCCAGCCTCGGCGCCACCCTGACCGCACTGACCTATCTGGCTGCCGTGGTCGGCAGCGTGCTCGGCGGCTCGCTGTCGGATCGTTTTGGACGCACCCTGGTGACATTGCTGATGTCGGTGGCCAGCCTGGCCTGCTCCTTTGCCTTCGGCTGGATGATCGGCTTGCCGATGTTCGTGCTGGTCGCCGTAGCGGTGTTCTACAACCTCACCGGTGTGGCCGACTCCTCGATCCATTCGACGACGCTGACGGAACTCACCGATCCCCGCTATCTGGGTGCCGCCTATTCGCTACGCTCGCTGATGGGCTTCGGCGCCGGTGCGATTTCGCCCTGGGTCTTCGGCCTCGTGCTCGACTGGGGCCGGGCCGGCGACGGCCTCCCCGATCACGTGGTCTGGGGCCTGGCCTGGTCGACGCTGGGGCTGGGTGGGCTGCTCGGGCCGGTGGCGATCTGGCGCTTGCGCCGGATGCCTGAGGCGATGAAACTGGCGAACGGGAAGCGCTAAGGGGAGCGCGGGCCGGCCCCGACATTTCGTGCCGATGATTGCACTGCTGCCCGGTGTTGAGCGGTGCAATTGTCATTGAAACGAAAGATGCCAAGTTTGCAGGCGCGGGCGAATCGACCCCGTTGGATCATTCGCAGATCGAAAGGGAACAAACCCATGAACCGTTCTCGATAAACGGAAAACGGGAGCCGAAGCTCCCGTCCGTATCGCGCCGAAGCCTGAATCAGCTTGGCCGTCGATTCCTGCGGCGTGCGATGAAGCCGAGCAGACCAAGGCCGGCCAGCAGCATGGCGTAGGTCTCGGGTTCGGGGATGGGGGCAGCGACTGAAGCGACATCGCCGTCACGGACAGCCCAGACGTACGAACTGCTGGTTTTTTGTAGCCCTCCCTGGCCACCGGTAATGTAATCAAAACTCCATGCGTGGGTGGCTGTAAAAGGTGCATGCCAGGAATTTCCGTACCAATAGGGGTCCGAACGCAAATTGATTACCAGTCCTACGTTTTCCTGCCCGCCGGAATCCCCATTTCTATGCACTCCATAATCCGGCTGGAGGGTGGTGGAGGGGAAGGGCAACCGATAGCTTTTGAGTCCCAGATTCACCAGAAACATGTAGCCGAGTTCGGAATTCACGCTCGGAGCGATGTAACTGTAGTCAACACCATTAACCAGAGGGGTTCCCAGGGTGACTTTAGGCAAACGCCAGTCGGAATAGCCTCCGTAAACGAGATTTTCCGTCCACGTTTTGGCGTCATTCCATTTGAGGTTTCCGCCACTTACATAGCCTATGGTATCGCTATAGCCGCTGGTCTTGGCGTAGTTGGCGTCCTGCAGCCAGGTCACGTTGAGCACGTCGTCGTACAACAGGCCACCGCCCCGGTCGATCAGCGCTGCCTGGGCACTTCCTGCGACCCACATCGACAATACCGCCAGGAACGTCTTATTGAACTTCATTTCCACCTCCTTTGGTAACTGCAATGCAGTTTGAATTGCGCAAAAGAACCCAGCAATAGCCCTTTCGGACTAACGGAAACCGGCAATGCGCTGCGCTGCCTTGATCGGCCTAAGCCAGGAAGGAGGCGGACAACAGGGGATACGGGGCCGTCAGCGATGGCTCGCACGCCGACGCCCGGCGTTACCTTCTAGCGCGTCGGATGCGCGAAGCCGCGCTTGCTGCCTGCGATGAAGGCAGCGAGTTCAGTCACGGCAGCGCTGTTCATCGCCTTCATGAGCGCCAGCGCTTCTTCGAGCGGTACTCGTGAATACATCAGGCGGTAAGCCTCTTTCAGCGCCCCGATCTCGTCCTTGCCGAAGCCGTTGCGGCGCAGGCCGACCAGATTGAGGCCGCGGGCGCGGCCCGGGTTGCCGTCGGTGATGCAGAAGGGCAGCGCATCCTGCACGACCTTCGCCGACAAGCCGACCATCGCGTTCCTGCCGATGCGGCAGAACTGGTGCACGGTGACGGCCGCCGAGATGAAGGCGCGATCATGCACCACCACTTCGCCGGCGATGCCGGCGGTATTGGCCATCACCACATGGTTGCCGACCACGCAGTCGTGGGCGACGTGGCTGTAGGCCATGAGAAAGCAGCCATTGCCGAGCCGGGTGGCGCTGCCTTCGCGCGAGCCGCGGTGCACCGTGACGCCCTCGCGCAGCCAGTTGTCGTCGCCGATCTGCGTATGGGAGAGGCAATCCGGCTTGAACTTGAAGTCCTGCGGATCGCCGCCGATCACCGCGTGTTCGGCGATGCGGTTGCGCGCACCCATGCGCGTGTGGCGCTTGATCACGGCATGCGCCGCGACTTCGCAATCGTCGCCGAGGACGACGTCTTCCTCGATCACGGCAAAGGGGCCGATGCGGATATTGGCGCCCAGCCGCGCGTCGGCAGCGATGACGGCGCTGGGGTGAATGCTCATGTCAGTGCTAGCCGGATCGCCCCGGTGATGCGCTCGATCTGCTCGTCCTGCAGCATCGGCGAGATCGGCAGTGACAGGCAGCGTAGCGCGACGCTCTCGGTGACCGGCAGCCTGACCTGGCCGTGCGTGGCGGCAAACATTTCCTGCCGGTGCAGCGGCACCGGGTAGTACACGGCGCAGGCAATGCCGGCGTCGGTCAGCGCCTTCTGGATCGCGTCGCGGCGGTCGGAGAGAATCGTGTATTGGTGATAAACGTGACGCCCATGCCCATCGGCGAAAGGCGTTTCGACCAGGCCCGCCAGTTGCCGGTTGTAAGACTCGGCGATGGCGCGACGGCGGTTGTTGAAGTCATCCAGACGTTTCAGTTTCACGCGCAGGATCACGGCCTGGATTTCGTCCAGCCGCGAGTTGTAACCCAGCACATGATGGTGGTAGCGCACCCGCGAGCCGTGGCTGGCCAGCACGCGCAGTTCGGCCGCAAGCCGGTCGTTGTCGGTGATCATCAGGCCGCCGTCGCCGAAGGCTGACAGATTCTTCGACGGATAGAACGAGGTGCAGCCGATGTCGCCATAGGCGCCCGATTTGCGGCCCGCATAGTCGGCGCCGAAGGACTGCGCGGCATCCTCGATCAGCTTCAGTCCGTGTTTGTCGCACAGCGCCTGCAGCGGCGCCAGATGCACCGGCTGGCCGAACAGGTGCACCGGCACGATGGCCCTGGTGCGCGGCGTGATGGCCGCCTCGACCTGGTCCAGGTCGAGGTTGAAGGTCCGCGCATCGATGTCGACGAACACCGGAGTGGCGCCGCACATGACCACCGTCGAGGCGGTGGCGACAAAGGTGAAGGGCGTGGTGATGACCTCGTCGCCCGGCCCCAGGCCGATGGCGCGCAGGGCGATCAGCAGGGCATCGGTGCCGGAGGCGCAGGAGATGGCATGTTTGACGCCGGCATAGGCGGCGGCTTCCGCCTCGAAGGCCTTGACGTTGGGGCCGCCGATATACTGGCAGGCCGCCAGCGCCGCCGTCACGGCGGGTTCGATTTCATCGCGCAGCAAGGCATATTCGGCGTTGAGATCAAGCATCGGAATGTTCATGGGTGCGGGCTTCAGGAAAGCGCTAGCTTCAGCAAAAGGAGTTCTGGCGGGCGGCAATCATGCGGTCGATCTCCAGCGCGATGGCCAGCGCGTCGCGGCCCTCGCGGCCGCTGACCACGGGCTGGGTGCCATGGCGCACGGCGGCGACGAAGGCCTGGATCTCCGTCATCAGCGCATCGCCGGGCGGTTGCTGGAAGGTCTCGGTGTCGATCGGCGGTTGATCTTGGGTACCCGCGTCCACCCGCGCCTCGCGCTTCCTGCTGATGCCGATGCGGCGGTCGCCGAAATCGATCGAAATGTATTCGTGGTGCTGGAACACGCGCAGGCGGCGCAAGCTGGCCGTCGAGGTGCGGCTGGCAGTCAGGTTGGCGACGCAGCCGTTGGCGAATTCGATGCGCGCGTTGGCGATGTCGATGCCGTCGGTCAGCACCGAGACTCCCGAAGCGCGGAGGTCGGCAACCGGGCTGCCGACCAGCGGCAGGATCAGGTCGAGATCGTGGATCATCAGATCGAGTACCACCGACACATCGATGCCGCGCGCCTTGAACGGCGCCATGCGGTGGGCTTCGATGAACACCGGCCGCCTGATCCTGTCGCGCACCGCGAGCCAGGCCGGATTGAAGCGCTCGAGATGGCCGACCTGCAGCACGAGGTGCTGCGCATCGGCCAGTGCAATCAGTTCGTCGGCCTGCGCCACGGTAACCGTGATCGGCTTTTCCGCCAGCACATGCACGCCGGCGGCCAGGCAATCGCGCGCCACGGCGTGATGGGTCTCGGTGGTGCTGGCGACCGAAACCAGGTTGATCCCGGGCCTGGTTTCGAGCAGTTCGCGATAGTCGGTGAAAGCCGCCACGCCCAGCTCCTTCGCCACGCGCTGCGCCGTCTCCGGGTGCGCATCCACCACCCCGACCAATTCCACGCCGCCATCCGCAGCGCTGAGCGCGGCGTACTTCTGGGCATGAAAGCGGCCCAGATAGCCGACACCGATGACGGCAGCTCGAAGTTTCTTGGTCATGACGACGAAATCGGGAGAATGGGCTGAGGAGCAAACAGTAGGCGATAATTCTACTTGCTTTGGCACTTTCCCATTCTTCGATGCCCTCCCTGTTTCCGGTTGTTTTCAGAGTGCTGGCCCGTCTGCCGCTGCCGCTGCTGCACAACCTCGGCGCGCTCGCTGGCTGGCTGGCGTGGCTGCTGTCGGCCACCTACCGGCGCAACTTTTCCGCCCATATCGCGCAGGCCGGCATGACGGCGGCGAAGACGGCGGCGATTGCCGAGGCCGGCAAGGCGCTGCTGGAGTTGCCGAAGATCTGGCTGCGGCCGCAGGACGAGGTGATCGAGCGCGTGGTCAGGGTCTCCGGCTGGGAACTGGTTGAGGCGGCATGGTCGGCCGGGCCCGGCATCCTGTTCCTGACCCCGCATCTCGGCTGCTTCGAGATCGCCGCGCAGTACTACGCGGCACGCAAACCGATCACCGCGCTCTACCGGCGGCCCAAACAGGACTGGCTGGCGCCCCTGATCGAGGAAGGGCGCGGCGCAAATCTCAAGCTTGCCCCCGCCGACCTTTCCGGCGTGCGGCGCCTGCTGAAGGCGCTGAAGCAAGGCGAGGCCGTGGGCATATTGCCCGACCAGGTGCCCGGCCAGGGTGAAGGCGCCTGGCTGCCCTTCTTCGGCCGTCCCGCCTACACCATGACGCTGGCGGCGCGACTGGCAGAGACCGGGGCGACGGTGCTGCTGGCCTATGGCGAGCGCCTGCATTACGGCGCCGGCTACCATCTCAAGCTGTTTCCGCTGTCGGCCCCCCTTTCGGGCGATCTGATGCAGCGCGCGGCGCAACTCAATCGGGAACTGGAGACATTGATCCGACTATGCCCCGAGCAGTATCTGTGGGGCTACAACCGCTACAAGGCGCCGGCGGGCGCGGAGCCGCCACCGAGTGTCTGAGTTCGGCATGGGACAAGGCCTGGCGGCAGTTCATCGGTCCACGAATCGGCCTTGTCTACATGGTAACGATAATGTTACCATTCTGCCGCGATGATCAAGGTTCGGGAATACCTCCGCGCGGATGGCTCGAATCCATACAAGGCATGGTTCGACGGCTTGGACGCTCAAGCCGCGGCAAAGGTCGTGACGGCCAAACTCCGGTTGGAGCTTGGCAATACATCGAGCGTGAAATGGTTTGGCGGAATCGGCGAATACGTCATCGACTGGGGGCCTGGATATCGCATCTATCTGGCGCGAGACGGCGAAGCGCTCGTCATCCTGTTTGGCGGCGGCGCGAAACGCGGGCAGCAAAAGGATATCGACCAGGCCAAGGCCTTGCATGCCGAATACAAGGAACGGAAAAAGGCCTTGGCCGCAGTGAAGAAAGGCAACCGGTGATCAATATGGCATTGACTCGCAACTTCAAGCAAACCGTCATTGAACGTGTGGAACGCGATCCTCAATTCGCCAAGGCGCTTCTCGATGAAGCGGCGACGCTGTTCCTGAGCGGCGAGCCGGAAACAGCACGGCTCATTCTGCGCGATCTGGTTAACGCCACCATCGGCTTCGAACAACTTGCCGAGATGACCGAGAAGCCGAGCAAAAGCTTGCATCGCATGCTGTCACCGAGAGGAAATCCGAGCATGGACAACCTTGCCGCGATTTTCGGCGCCGTGCGCCATTGGCTCAAGGTCGCCTTTGAAGTTCATACCATCGAAGCGGCATGATCCGAAAGAACAAACTGAACCAGATTCTGTCGATCAGAATGCCGGCGCTGAGCCCGGTTAACCCGACCCTGGTTAACCCGGAGCACAGCGAACCACTGTCACCCCCTTACCCGGGGCGAAGGCGGGGTTTCGTCGAGCAGTGCTCCGCGCCACCGCAGCCGGCCGTGGGGCGGGGGGAAGGCAAACCGGAAATCGCATCATGACGAGGATTGTCCTGGTCATGATGTGGCTCCTGCACTGGCTGCCGCTACCGCTGCTCGCCGCACTAGGGCGCGGGCTCGGGCTCGCCCTCTACGTGCTGGTCCCCGAACGGCGGCACGTCACGCTGACCAATCTCGGCCTGTGCTTTCCGCATTTGTCGGTGCCCGAACGGGCGGCGCTGGCGAAACGCCACTTCGCCGCTTTCGGTCGCAGCATTCTTGAGCTTGGCCTCTGGTGGTGGGCTTCGCCGGCACGCATCCGGCGACTGGTGCGCCTCGACGGCGGCGAGAAACTGGCGGCATACAAGGACCGGCCGGTGATCCTGCTGGTGCCGCATTTTGTCGGCATCGACGCCGGCGCCATCCGTCTGATGCTGGAGCATGGCGTGGTGGCGATCTACACCCGCCAGAAGAACCGCGTGTTCGAAGCGGCGATGAACGGCGGCCGCCAGCGCTTCGGCAATTGCGAGCTGGCCTCGCGCCAGGAGGGCGCGCGCAAGGCCATCAGGGCAATGAAGGCCGGCCGCTTCTTCCATTACTCGCCGGACATGGACTACGGCCCCAAGGAATCGGTCTTCGTGCCCTTCTTCGGCGTGCAGACCGCCACCATCACCGGCCTCGCCCGCCTCGCCAGGCTTACCGGAGCGACGGTGATCCCTTTCGTCACCCGCATGGCAGGCCGGGGATGGCACACTCGCTATGTCGCTACCGTGGGCGAACCGTGGGCGGATTTCCCCGACGCTGGCGAGGTGGGCGACCTGGGCAACGCGCGACGCCTGAACGCCTTCATCGAGGCCGAGGTGCTGACGTCGCCCGAGCAGTACTACTGGCTGCACAAACGCTTCAAAACCCGTCCGCCGGGCGAAAAAGGGCTTTATTGACCCCTCAATTGCGGAAAGCCCCGGCTTCCGGTACGGCGTATGCTCGCCCGATGCACACTGCTTATCCCCCCAACCCCCTTTTCCAAGAAAAGGGGGTGATTGCGGTTCGCAGGCAAAGCCTGCTCCGTTTCCGTGGACGGCCGCGTCCTTGGGGCGGCCCGGCAGACGCGGCATGAAAATCCGCTTCACCAAAATGCATGGCCTCGGCAATGATTTCGTCGTGCTCGACGCCATCCACCAGAACTTCGTGCCGACGCCGGCCCAGGCGCGCTTTCTCGCCGACCGCCACTTCGGCATCGGCTGCGACCAGATTCTCGTCGTCGAGCGCGCCAGCACGCCCGGCGTCGATTTCCGCTACCGCATCTTCAACGCCGATGGCGGCGAGGTGGAACAATGCGGCAACGGCGCGCGCTGCTTCGTGCGCTTCGTGCATGAACAGGGCTTGACGGACAAACGCGAAATCCGTGTCGAGACGCAGTCCGGCCTGATCACGTTGCGCCTGGAGGCCGACGGCCAGGTCACGGTGAACATGGGCGCGCCGCGCTTCCTGGCGGCCGAGATTCCCTTCGACAGCAAGACGGATGCGGTGGTGCAGGCGCTCAGCGTGGCTGATGCGCAAATCGACATCAGCGTGGTCTCGATGGGCAATCCGCATGCCGTGCAGGTGGTGGCCGACGTCGATGCCGCACCCGTGGCGCGACTCGGCCCGCTGATCGAATCCCACCCGCGCTTCCCGCGTCGGGTCAATGCCGGTTTCATGCAGATCGTCGACCGCCACGCCATCCGCCTGCGGGTCCATGAACGCGGCGCCGGCGAGACCCTGGCCTGCGGCACCGGCGCCTGCGCCGCCGTGGTGGCCGGCATCCGTCGCGGCCTGCTGGATTCGCCGGTGCGCGTCACCACGCGCGGCGGCGACTTGTCCATCGCCTGGGGCGGCGCAGCAGGCAACGCGGGCAACATGGCCGAAACCCGCCAGCCGGTCATGATGACCGGCCCGGCAAGCACCGTATTCAGCGCAGAAATCCAACTACCGAACAACCTGACATGAAAGATGAATCTATGAGCGCCTATCCCCCAGCCCCTTTCCCGAGGAAAGGGGTGACGCTGGTTCAGCCGCGAGAGACTCGCGGCTTCCATATTCGCTGTATCTACGCCTCCTTGGGGCGGCCCGATGGAGGCGCGACATGAAATCGGAAGACGTCGCCCGCTATCTCCACGATCACCCGGAATTCTTCGACCAGTATGCCGACATGCTGGCCCTGGTGACCCTGCCCGATCCGCACAGCGGGCGGGCCATCTCGATCACCGAAAAGCAGCTGTTCAACCTGCGCGACAAGGTGCGCACGCTCGAATCCAAACTGGTCGAACTGATCGCTTTCGGCGAGGAGAACGACGCCATTTCGGGCAAGGTACATGGGCTTGCCGTGGCGCTGATTTCGGCCAACGATCAGGCGGCGGTGGTACGCGCCCTGTATTCGCATCTGGGCGGCGCTTTTGCCGTGCCGCATGTCACCGTGCGTCTGTGGGGAGCCGGGCAAGGTGACGGTCACGAATTCGAGAACGTCGCCGATGCCGTCAAGGCCTTCGCTTCCGGCCTGCAACGGCCTTACTGCGGCACGGTGACCGGGCAGGAATCGGCAGCCTGGTTCGGCGAAGCCGCAACGCATTTGCGCTCGATGACGCAAGTGCCGCTGCGCGAATCCGGCGGCGTCTGCTTCGGCCTGCTGGCGATGGCCAGCGAAGAGCCGCATCGCTTCTACCCGGAGCTCGGCACCCTGTATCTGGAACGGATCGGCGAGATGGCTGCGGCAGCCCTGCTGCGGGTCGCCGCCTGACGCCATGGACAGTTCGGTCGAGAACTTTCTCACCGAGCTGGCAATCCAGCGGCGCGCCAGCCCGCACACGCTCGATGCCTACCGCCGCGATCTGGCGCGCCTGACGGCGCTGGCGGCCGGCGTCGAACTGGCAGCGCTGAAGACGGCACAACTGCGGCGCGGCCTGATGGCTTTGCACGCCCGGCAGCTCGCGCCGCGCTCGATTGCACGCACGCTCTCGGCCTGGCGCAGCTATTACGCCTGGCTGGCAAGGCGCGGCGCAATCGCGCTGAATCCCGCTGACGGTCTGCGCGCGCCCAAGCGCGCGCGCGCCCTGCCCAAGGCGCTGGGCATCGATCAGGCGGCCGCCTTGCTCGACCGGCCGGCGGCCAATTTGCCGGATGAGCCGCTGCAGGTGCGCGACGCGGCCATGTTCGAACTGTTCTATTCCTCCGGCCTGCGCCTGTCCGAACTGGTGAGCCTCGACTGGCCCGGCGGGCTGGATCTGGCGGCGGGCGAAGTCACCGTCACCGGCAAGCGGCAGAAGACCCGCCAGGTGCCGGTCGGCGACCAGGCGCGCGCCGCACTGGAGGCCTGGCTGGCGCTGCGCCCGCAATTCAAGCACAAGGCTCAGCCGGCGCTGTTCCTCGGCCGCAACGGCACCCGGCTGACACCCCGGCAGGTGGAAAGCCGCCTCGCACAGTGGGCGCAACGACAGGGCGTGGGCGTGCATGTGCATCCCCACATGCTGCGCCACTCGTTTGCCTCGCACGTGCTGCAATCCTCCGGCGACCTGCGCGCGGTACAGGAAATGCTCGGCCACGCCAGCATCGCCGCGACGCAGATTTACACGCATCTCGACTTCCAGCATCTGGCGAAGATCTACGACGCGGCGCATCCGCGCGCCAAGAGTAAATAGGCAGTTGGTCGAGAGCCAATGTGAAGGCGTGGATTCCAAATCTGGGTGGAAAGGACTTTGTAGCGGCCAGCAAACATTTCGGCCCGATGAAAGCTGCTGGCGTTTCCTTTTACGATACTGCGGCCACTCTCCCGATAATCGCCAAGCGTGTCGTGGCCCAAGAATACGATGGTGCAGACGACCCCGATCTTGAGTTGGCGTACTTGCTTGGTGATGTTTCAGGATAGTTAGCCGCCGATGCCGTGGGCACCCTCAGGCAGGCGGGGCCTCGATGGCCTTTAGCGCAACAAGCTTGGTTTCGTAGCCATCCCGATCCAGCGGGCAATCGATCAGCCGGTCGAAGTCGGCACGGGAGAGCTTGCACTGCTTCGCCATGCGGCCCAAGAGATGATCGTCAATTTCACGCGCACCGTGGCTGGTCTTGGTGAACACAGCAGTCTTTCTGCCGACGGTGGAGTAGTAATGAAAGTAGCTGTGATCGCCTTCCTTGTGCTGGAAGCCTTTGCTGGTCAGGCTTCTCTCGACATCACTCTGCTTACGCGGCATCGCGCACCTCGCTGAAGACGGCGAGCAGCGCCTGCTTGAGTTGGCGGGCCACACTGTCCAGCATGTCATCCTCGGTCAGAGCATATTCGGTCCACAGCATGGCGATTTGCTCATTCAATTCCGCGAGTAGCGCCTCGCGGGTTGGGGCGAAAACGTCGAGCGCCAGCCCGACATGCTCGATGCAAAGAAGCTGTTTGGTGTCATCCAGGGTGGGTTCGAGGCTGAGGGCGGGCACGGCTTTGAGGGTCAGCCGATCATGCTGAATGGTATGAATATCCAGCAAGGACAGGTCAAGATCGCGGATATCGGTTACATCGATGATCTGCTTGGGGGCGCCTTGGTCGTCCAGCAGCACCCGGCCGGTGATCTGGATCAGATCGCGCCGTCTTTCATAGAGCAGGTCTTCGACGGCTTCCTCGTAGAAGCACGCCAGTTCCTTGCTGGTCGGCGGATAAATGATGGTGACCCTGCGCTCGGCGAAGTCGATGCTCTTGAGTTCGCCGGTGACGACGCGCGCCGCCTCGCGCTGCGCCACCGGAACCAGTGTTTCATCCACGAAGGGGATGGTCTGCACGTCGAAGGTAGCGAAAGAAGCGTCGTGGTCGTCATGCAGGTTCAACTTCCATCGGGCGCCGGCACGGGGCGCCATGCCCTTGACGGCCTCCAGCACGCCGCGGCGGATGCGTTCATTGGGTAGCACGGATGCCATCCCTGCGCTGCTCCGTGCCGAGACAGATTCCATGACGCCACGGAAGATGCCGAATGCCCGGTTCGCCAAGTCCGCAGAAAAAAGCTCACCGATACCGCCGATGGTGACGGGCATCGCATAGCTGCCAGGCTGGGGTAGTTGGCAGACAAGCTGAAAACGCTTGCTGGTAGCGGCGGCGATGCGCGCCCGCGAGCGGATTTCACGCCCTTCGACATGCACGCCGATCAGTTCAAAGGCGTGCTGGGCATTGTCCAGAATCTGAACGAGCACGACCGCAGGGACTGTATGTTCGCCTTGCTCGTCGTCCTCGAAGTGGAAACTGAAGGAGGGGGGAAGCTGATTATTTGGCATCGCCGAGCATTTTCGCCGAATAAGCCGCCCGATTCAATCTGTATCGCCGTTCCGCCATCCGCAGCGGCGAGGATCCGCAGCGGCGAGGAGAGCGCACTTTGCTCGACCGCCCCGCTGCGCAGGGGCTTCATCAGCGCCGACTGTTGCCGGCAATCATCCGCGGCCAAGCGCTGCAGCCTGCGGCAGGAGTTCTGATGCCAGCGCCGCGCGATAGACCCGCAGGGCGACCTGCGCATCATTGGCGGCGTAGAGAATCTGCCGCTCCGTCAGCCGTGGATTGGCCCAGTTGGAGGTGGTCGTCCTTTTGGATTTCTGCAGGCGCCTGCCGAAGAACTGCGCCACGGCGGTCTTGGCGCCGAGCGTGTGGTTTCGCTTCTCGCTGCGCAGCGCACGGGACAGATCCAGGATGTGTTGCGCCTCTATTTGCAGGCGCGATCGCAGTTGCGCCAGATCGCTGTCGAGCCCGAAGCCCACCTTGAGAATCCGCGGTGACTCGAGGATGGTCTTCAGGCCATGCGCCTCCGGCAGGCGTCCGACCGGAAACAGGTAGACCCGGGTGGCGGTTGCCAACTGGATCAGATGCGGCCCGCTGGAAATTTCGCCCTTGGCGAAAGTCGGCTTCGCCTCCGTATCGAAGCCGAGGACATCTTCCGCCAGCAGGGCGTGCCGGGCCTCGGCCGCCGCTTCCGGCGAGGTGACCAGCACCACGTCGGCGATGGCCACCCCTTCATAGAGCGGCAGTTCCGGGTCGGGCGCAATGTCCGGGATTGTGTTCAAGCTGGGGTCTGTCATCTGGGAATCCGGTGGTGCCGGGCACGCGCCGGCTTGTTGTTGGTTTATTGGGGCATTATCGCAAGTCGGTTTACAATCTGCCTACTTTACTGATCGAGTCCGCCCGCATGGCCGAAACCGCATTCTGCTATCACTGCCGTCAGCATCACCCGAAAACGGAGATGCGCCAGATCGAAACCAAGGCCGGCAAGCGCTGGCGCTGCATCCGCAGCATCGAGGCCACCCGTCAGGGGCAGGCCGCGCGGGAAGCTTACGGCCGCCAGGTCTCCGAGATGAACAAGTCCGAGGCGCAAAGCCGGGCGCGCCTCGCCAAGCCGATCGTTGTCGTCTGACGGCAGCCCGGCATGCTGCGCGGGCTTGCCGTCCTCCTGCTTGCGGCACTTGCGGCATGTGCGCCGCTACCTTCGGGTCAGGGGCGAGGGGCGCTGTGGCAGCCTTCGCCGAACTTCGACCAGCGCCGCCCCAATTTCGTCATCCTGCACCAGACCACCAACGACAACGCGGCGACAGCCCTGGCGACCTTGACCGACCCGCAGCGCCAGGTCGGCGCCCATTACCTGATCGGGCGCGACGGCGCGGTCATGCAGCTGGTCGATGAAGCCGCACGTGCCTGGCATGCCGGTGAATCCTGGTGGGGCGGAAATACCGACCTCAACTCGGCTTCCATCGGCATCGAACTCGACAACACCGGCGACGAAGCCTTTGCCGAAGCGCAGATCGTCGCCCTGCTGACATTGCTTGACGAACTGCGCACCCGCTATCGCATTCCGGCGCCAAACTTTCTGGCACATGGCGATATCGCCCCGGCGCGCAAGGTCGATCCGAGCCGCCACTTCGCTGCCAGTGACGTCGATGCCGAACTGGCGCCCGGCGAGCAGGCCCTGCTCCATTGCCTGCTGCAGAAGAAGGTAGCGCGAGAATGAGATCACGCTACGCAGATGTCCCCGCTTACATCACCAGGGACGGTTCCGAGATCCGCGAACTGATGCATCCCACAGTGCACGGAAATTGCCGGCAAAGCCTGGCCGAGGCCACCGTTCAGCCCGGCGCCCGGACGCATCTGCATCGCCATGCAGTTACCGAGGAGCTGTATCACGTCAGCGTCGGCAGCGGCATCATGACGCTGGGCGACGAGTGTTTTCCGGTCGCGGTCGGCGACACGGTGCTGATCGCCCCCGGCACGCCGCACCGGATCGAAGCCACCGGCGCCGAGCCCCTGCGCATCCTCTGTTGCTGCAGCCCGCCCTACTCGCACGAGGACACCGAACTGCTGGAGGGCGATTGATGGCAGGCAATATTTTTGCCGACCTGCCGCTTGCCCCTGAAGCCCTGGAGCGCGTGGAAACCTTGCTGGCCCAACCCGGACTGCGCATCGAGCGCATCGTCTCCAGCGGCCAGGCCAGCCCCCCGGGCTTTTGGTACCAACAGGCCGATGCCGAATGGGTGTTGCTGGTGAGTGGTGCAGCGCTGTTGCGCTTCGAGGATGAAACCGAAGCCCGGCGCCTGTGCGCCGGCGACTGGCTGCACATCGAACCGCTGCGGCGTCACCGCGTCGAATCGACCGCGACCGACGCGCCGACGGTCTGGCTGGCGGTACATTGCACGCCGGGAATCAAGGATTGATCTGTCGTGGTTGCAACCCGATCTGACGCAAGGCGCCTGATCAGATCGACACTTGCGCATTGCGGTCCGGGCCACGGCGCGTCACGGCCGAGCAAATTGAGACTGCCGAATGATCGCTGTTCAGCCAAGACCTGCCGGTGGATCGCCCGAGGTCAAATGGGTGGTTCAGACCGTAAGCCGACGCTGAGGTTTCGTTGGTCACTGACGGCAGCCGACCCTTATGGAAAGCTTTCCATAAGGGTCGGGAACCGCCCGTGGAGCACCGCTCCGCATTGCTGACGTTGGCAAAAACTGCTGAATCAGCGAGCGGGCTACGCAGCCTTCCGCGGCCGACCGCCTTTTTGCCCATTCAATCGTGCCGCCGCCGCTTTCCTTTGTGAAGTTCTTTTGCCCACTTCGCTGGCAGCGAGGCGTAGCATCCATGCCTTACTGCCATACACACCGGATAAAGCGCCTTCAATACGAATGTCCGCGTTAACTCTCGGCCAGTGCAATACAAACCCATCGCCAAGTAGTTCGATTTCAGCCAGATCACTGGGCTTGGCGGCTTCCAGTCCCTGGACATTCCTTGCCGGGAAAGCGAATGCGCAGCCGTTGTCCAGCTCCACCACGACGCGGCCGCTTTTTCGGTCATATCTTGCAGTTTTTGCGTGGGGGGCCATAAGAACCTCCGCCCCCCGCGCCTGTGCAGCAGGGAGACTCCGTTTCATTACTTCATCAGTCCAGTCAGCCATGAATCTTCTCCCATTCTTCCGTCAATCGGGGCAAGTGGGATCGCACTTGCCGCAGTGCTTTTCTGATTTCCGGCTTTGTCGGCCGTCCGACCACAAAAATCAGATCCGGTGGGTTTGATAGTGAAATCTTCGCCACCCATCCACCACCGAATACGTGGGCATGCGGTGGGGAATGGTCGTCAGACAAGATAGAGAACACCAAACCCAGGGCGCGGAATATTTCAGGGATCCGCTATCATATCCCATCAGATGGGTTTTGTGTATGCTGGAGTGATCGGTCCGTTTCAGACTGCAAGCGGCCGTAGCCAAGACCTCCGCAAATAAAAAACGGGAGCCGCAGCCCCCGTTATTGCAGGACTCAAGAGTGAGTCAGGCGGCTTTTTGTTTCCGACGGCTAGCGAGGCCAAGCAAGCCAAGGCCTGCAAGCAGCATGCCATAGGTCTCCGGTTCCGGTACGGCGGCGACATCACCGGGGCGAACCGCCCAGGCATAGTACTCAAGGCTCCGGTTGCCGTAGTGCTGGCCGCCAGTGTCGGTACTGAAGAGCCCCGCGTTGGTGGCCGGATTCGGCACGTACGCCGCACCGGACCAATACACGCCGTTCCGCAGATTGTTCACCAGACCGACATTAGCCTGACCACCCCACGTGCCATTGCCTAAAACGCCGAAATCACCTCGTTGCGTGCCGTCCGGGTTGACATAGCCCTTCAGCCCCAGATTGACGTAGTACATGTAGCCCAGCTCGCTGTGCGAACTGGTGACGTTGTAGCCGAGATCGGTGGTGCCATTGTTCGACCAAGCATAGTTCCAGTCGCTGCCCACCGGTGTGTTGGCGGCCAGGCGCCAGCCGGTTAGCGACTCGCCGGCGACGCGTGAGATGTTCAGGCTGCTGGCCCAGGTGTTGGCCGCACTCCAGTTCATCCCGCCGTCGTCATCGTAGCCGCTGGTCTTGGCGTAGTTGGCGTCCTGCAGCCACGTTACGTTGAGCACGTCGTCGTACAGCAGACCGCCGCCCCGGTCATTCAGCGCTGCCTGCGCCACGCCACTTGTCAGCAATCCCGCCGTCGCCAGCGCCAGGCTGACTTGCTTCAATGCGTTCATGTCTATCCCCTTAAAATGAATGTCCACGCGCACAAGTCTCCCCCCCCCTAACTTTTGGTCAATAGCCCGTTTGGACTTATTCGAGCAATCGTTGATCCAGGACAAACAAGAAGGGGCGGGCCGCGGGCTACGTGATCCTCAACCTGTACCGCCGTGGAAGTATCGGCAGGCGAATAGTCGGCGCTGGTGGCAGGCGGCCGGTCACTATGGAACGGGCATCAGGCGGGACAGGTCGGCCTGAGACACGGGGCACTGCCTGTCAGGTCGAGCCTGGGTTGGCACAACCTATCTCAAGGACTGACGGCCCGCGCCAGCATCCGCCGCAGCCAGGCTTTGCGCACTTCCTCCAGCACCCACATCAGCGCTGCGCAGGCCAGCGCCAGCAGCCAGACCTCGATCCCGACCGGCGCCGTGCCGAACAGCCAGTTGCCGGCCGCGGTATAGATGATGAACAGGATCACGCCCAGCTCCGCTGCCAGACCCAGCAGGATGTAGCGATTGCTGAAGAGCCCGAAGGAGAGCGATGACTTGAACGGGTGGCGGCACAGAAAGACATTCATCATCTGCATCACCACAATCGTGACCAGGCAGGCGGAGGTCGCCTGCAGGTACAGCGGATCGGCGCGGTCGAGGCTGACGCCGTAATGCCAGCCCGCGGCATCGAGCACGAAAAAGAACACGGCCATCGCCGCGGCCGCTTCCAGCACGCCGAGAAACAGGTAGGCGCGCACCAGCAGACCCCAGGACAGCAGGCGCTCGCTGCGCGCCCTGGGCGGGCGGTGCATCACGTCGGGATCGGGTTTCTCGGCGCCCAGGGCCAGCGCCGGCAGCATGTCGGTGCCGAGGTCGACGGCGAGGATCTGGATGATGGTCAGCGGCAGCGGAATGCGCAACAGCACGAAGGCGAGGTAGGGCACGATTTCAGGAATGTTCGAACTCAGGATGTAGGTGAGGAACTTGCGGATGTTGTCGAACACCGCGCGTCCTTCCTCGATGGCGGCGACGATGCTGGCAAAGTTGTCGTCGAGCAGGATCAGGTCGGCGGCTTCCTTGGCCACGTCGGTGCCGGCAATGCCCATGGCGATGCCGATATCGGCGGTCTTCAGCGCCGGCGCGTCATTCACGCCGTCACCGGTGACGGCGACGATCTCACCCTTCTTCTGCAAGGCCTGGACGATCAGCATTTTCTGCTCGGCGGCGACGCGGGCGAAGATGATCTCCTTCGCGTCGAGCGCCAGTTGCAGTTGCGCCGGCGTGATCGAACGCAGTTGGTCGCCGCTGATGACCGCCGGGTTTTCGGTTTTTACCAGGCCGATCTGGCGCGCAATCGCCAGCGCCGTATGCGGATGGTCGCCGGTCACCATGATGATGCGGATGCCTGCCGTGGCGCAGCGCGCGACGGCATCCGGCACCTCGGGCCGCGGCGGGTCTTCCAGCCCGACCAGCCCGCTCAGGATCATGCCGCGCTCTTCGCCCGGCATGCCGTCTTTAATGGCGCAGTGGGCAAAGGCCAGCACGCGCAGACCGGCCTCGGCCATCTGCCGCTGCGCCGCCAGCAGCCGCGTTCTTGCCAGCGGATCGAGCGGCACGGCGTCACCCGCGGCATCGAACTGGACGAAGTCGCAGGCGGCGAGCACCGTCTCCGGCGCGCCCTTGCAGTAGAGCATGCGGCCCTGCGGGGTTGCGCACAGCACCGACATGCGCTTGCGGTCGGTATCGAAAGGAATCTCGTCGATCCGCTGGTAGTCGGCAAGCTCGCCGGCCACCTGCCGTCCCATGCGCGCCAGCGCCACTTCCATCGGGTCGCCCAGCAGCTTGTTTTTACCATGCGCATCAACGATCTTCAGGTTGTGGCAAAGCGCGGCATTGACGAACAGCTCGCGGTTATCCCCGGTCAGGCGCGAATTATTGGTCGATGCGGCCGCCAGATCGCCGAAGTCGAGAAAACCGCCGCCCAGCCACAGGCGCTGCACCGACATGCGGTTCTGCGTCAGCGTGCCGGTCTTGTCGCAGCAGATTGTCGTCGTCGAACCAAGCGCCTCGACCGCCGGCAGGTGACGCACCAGGGCATTGCGTCGAGCCATGCGTTGTGTCGCCATGGCCAGCGACAGCGTCACGGTCGGCAGCAGACCTTCCGGCACGTTGGCCACGATAATGCCGATGGCAAACAGCAGGTTCTCCCAGGCCGGCAGGCCCATGGCCTGACCGACGAAGAACAGCGCCACGCCCATGCCCGTGGCGAGCGCCGCGACGATGCGGGACAGGCGCGCAATTTCGCGCTGCAGCGGTGACGAGGCTGCGCCGGCGGTTTGCGTCAGGTGGGCGATCCTGCCGAACTCGGTACGCATGCCGGTGGCGTACACCACCGCCCGCGCCTGACCCGACACCACCGAGGTCCCGGCCAGCACCACGTTCCTGGCATAGAGCGGCGAATCATGGGCACTGAGCTCGGTGCTCGGCTCGACAGTGCGCGCCTTGGGCAGGGATTCGCCGGTCACTGTCGCGGTATTCACGCGCAGCGCGAAGGCCTCGATCAGGCGGCAGTCGGCGGGAACGAAATTACCTTCCTCCAGCAGCACGATATCGCCCGGCACCAGATCGGTGGCGAGCATCTCGACGATCTCGCCGTCACGCAGCGCCTGCACCTTCTGCGGCAGCAACTGGCGCAGCGCGGCCACAGCCTGTTCGGCCTTGTATTCCTGCCAGAAGGAAAAGATGCCGTTGACGATAATGACGCCGACAATGGCCACACCGAGACGGGCCATACCCTGGCCCGGATCGAAATGTTCGGCGAGAAAGGCCAGCGCGGCGCCGATCCACAGGATGATGGCGAAAAAGTGGGTGAATTCGCGGGCGAAGCCGAGCAACAGGTGCTCGCGGGCCACTTCCTCGACATGATTCGGTCCGAACTCCGCCAGCCGGCGCGCCGCCTCGGTCGCAGCAAGGCCGGCCGCCGTTGTCTTCAGGCTGGCGAGAGACTGCTCGGCGCTGAGGCCATGAATATGCACGTCTTAGCCTGAGTACTGTAGTTAACCGCCCTCGACGCAGAGGACGCAGAGGCGCAGAGAAGATCCATGCCACAGGTTCATCAGGTAAGACCTGGCATTTCCTCCGCGCCTCTGCGTCCTCTGCGTTGAAAGCGTTTGCATTTGCGTTGTTGGTTCAACGGGCTCCGGCGCGCTGCAGGCGCGCCCGCAGCGCGGCAATTTCATCCAGCAGATCGAGCGCCAGGGCGACTCCCGGCGGGTTGAGTTCCAGATCGCGCGACAGCCTCAGGGCCAGCCGCGCGCGGCGCAGCGAGTCACCGCCGAAACGCCAGTCCTGCGGCGACTGGCCCACCGGTTCCAGCACGCCTTCGAAAACCCAGGCCAGCACATGTTCCTCTTCGGCGCTGCAGGCCTGGCACAGTTCCACCAGTGTCAAATGGACCTGCTCCTCGACCACCGGCCCCTGAATAAATGTCATGGTAATTGGGTTCATGGCGCTCATCCCTCCAGCTGTGTTCGCGGGTTGAAATCGAAGGCCTTGGCCATGGCCCGGTAGGCCTCCCGCGCGCCCTCGCTGTCGGCCGGCGGCAGGGCAATCGTCAGCACCACATACAGATCGCCCGGCGGCGACCCCGGGATGCCGCGGCCTTTCATGCGCAACTGACGACCCGCTGCCGAACCGGGGGGAATCGTGAGCTGTACCGGACCTTCAGGCGTCGGCGCGGTAATCGAGGCGCCAAGCGCGGCTTCCCAGGGCGCCAGCGGCAGGTCCAGATAGACATCGCGGCCGTCGGCGCGGAACTGCGGGTGGGGCTTGAAGGCAATTTCCAGATACAGGTCGCCCGCCGCTCCCTCGCCCAGGCCCGGGCCGCCCTGGCCGGCCAGACGCAGGTGCTGACCGGCACGAACGCCTTTGGGAATGCTCACGTCGAGCTTGCGCTCCTGCATCGTGCCGCGACCCTGCGCATCCAGCCCTGGCATGCGCAGCGAAATACTGCGCTGGGCGCCGCGGTAGGCGTCGGCCAGATCGATCAGCACCTTGGCGTGGTGGTCCAGACCCTGCGCATGCATGTGTGCACGTTGCCCGGCCCGGGCCTGGCGGCCGAACAGCGCTTCGAAGAAGTCGCTGTGATCCGCTCCTGCGCCGGCGCCAAATTCGCCGCCGCTGAATTCGAAGCCGGCGTCCCAACCCGGCGGCGGCTGGAAGTCCTGCCCGGTCTTCCACTGGCTGCCCATCTGGTCGTAGGCCGCCCGTTTCTCCGGATCCTTCAGCACCGCATAGGCTTCACCCAGTTCCTTGAAGCGCGTCTCGGCATCGGGATCCTTGCTCACGTCCGGATGGTACTTGCGCGCCAGCTTGCGGTAGGCGCGTTTGACGTCGTCCTGCGTGGCGCTGCGCGGAACGCCGAGAATCTCGTAATAGTCCTTGAATTTCATGGTGCAGGGCTCGCTGCTGTTGTCCGCAAGAACTGCGGGTATCCGCAATCCGTGCTTGATTGTGCCTTGTGCGGCGCAGTAATGAAAGTGCCGGCCTGGCCGACTGTTTGGGTTCAGCCAAATAGGACGGTCAAGTATTTCCCCCGGAGCTTCACCCAATCGACTTCGGCCGTCAATCCGTCAGGAGGGACACAAACTCCTCGAACTTGCCGTTAACACCCAGGGGCAAATCAGCGAAATAACGGACATCGATCCGGGCGAAATCGCCCAGACTGCTTCTCAGTATGGCGGTCAGCGCCGCCTCTTCGCCGTCTGCAAGAGAACGATCCGTCACCAGACGGAATTCAATATGATCCCGCGCAAGTTGTGCGATTTGATACTGACGTACAGGGGCAACCTCGCGGTACTCGGCAAAGCCGACCAAAGGCCAGCGAATTTCCCCCCGCGGGGTCACCAGCATATTGCGTACGCGCCCCTGTATCCGCCGCAAACCTGGCAGGCCCCGCCCGCAACGGCAAGGAGGAGCGACTTCGGCGTAATCCCGCAACTCGTAGCGCAGCAGCGGCATGGCAAAACCATGCAGCGTCGTGACCACCACGCGTCCGCTGGCGCCTGGCGCACACGGCGCCCCGCTGGCGTCGAGTATCTCGACCAGAAGACTTTCCGACTGAATGTGGTAGAGCCCGGACTCCGGGCACTGCAGGGCGATATTGCCCACCTCGTTCGAGCTATAGAGATCGACAACGGGTACTCCAAGAACCTTGCGACACAGATCGCGCGTGGCATCGGGGAGGACTTCCCCGACGGTGCGAACTTCACGCAGCCGTGGCAGCGCAAGGCCATCAGCCTGAAGCCGGCGCAGCACGGCAGCCAGCACCGTCGGGTAAATCAGCAGATAGTCCGGATTGCGCTGCACGAGCCATCGCAGCTGTGCAGCCACATCCGTATTGATTGGCAGCACGGCGCAGGGTCCGGTGTCGAACAAGAGATCGGTAGTCGGACCCCAGCCGCGATGCCATGTGCCATCGGGAGTGGGCTCTACTCCGGCGCGGATCGAACACAAGGTCCCCGATAAATCGCGCTCATGCCAGGCATGGTCGCGCAGCGTAATGGCCTGCCACATCAGTCGATCGAGCCCGGAACGCAGAACTTCAACCGGCTCGCCGGTCGATCCCGAGGTCCGGTTGCAGTTGATACTGCCGTGTTCGGGCGGGACCCTGGTGCTGTGCAGGGACGAGCCGGCATCCTGAAGATCGCGGCGCGTCAGCGGTTGCAGGGATTGCCATGCGCCCTGATCGACAGGCCGGCCGGGGGCAATGCCGGCAGCATGGAGGCGAGGGTGATACCAGGGTACCGTTGCCCAGACATGCGCCAGCAGCGCGTCAAGCTGGCGGGCTTGCAGTTCCTGAATGCTTTGTGCCGACAACCACTGGCTGCGCTCCAGTTGCAGGAAAATCGAATGCAGCGGCGCCGCTGCCGAGCCGACAAGCGCCGGGAAACACAGGCCCGGAAGCTCCGATCGGGCTTTCAGCGATAGCGGAATTCCTTTCACGCGGTACGCCGAAAGCTGGCTATCGGGCAGCGTTCGCCGAGCTCGTAGCCGGGCCAGGCCGCGTCGAGAAACTCGAATTCCGGAGCCAACATCGAGCGTAGCTCGGCCATGCCGTAAAAACTGTAGCGCGCCGAGGCATGCCGATAGGCCTCCAGGGTTCGGATAGCGTCCAGCGACCACCCTGACAATGCAGCTGCCGTTTCGGGCTGCGGAAACCCGGACTCCCAGCGCGCCCAGATATCTGCCAGACAAGCGCTCTCGTTGCTGGCGTGGATTGCCATCACCAGGCGCCACTTGAACGCGTGAAAGTTGCCCACGTGGCCACGACGCAGGTCTGCCAGGACCTGTTCGGGCAACTCCGGCTTCCGGGGTTGGCAGAACAAGCGCAACACGAGGCAGCCGCCCGGCTGCAACACGCGATAAAACTCTCGCGCACATCGCCGGTAGTCATCGGCACAGCCAAGGGTGCTCAGGCTGCCGTCGCCGACGATCAGCTTGCACGCGCCAGGAGCAAGCGGCAAGGCCCGCCAGTCAGCATTCAACGCAGCGGAAAAAGCGCCGGGGAATCGACCCAGGGGCCAGATACTTTGCAGCATGTCCAGTGAAGAGTCGCACGCAAGCAGGCTTGAGTCTGCCGGCCACCGCAAAGACGCAAGTTCCGGGGTAACACCCAGCAGAAGCACCCGCGCCCCGGCCAGTTCCGACGCGGCGAGGGACGAGGTGATGGCACGCCAGTACAAGTCAGCATCTTCATCTACAGGCCGCAAGGGCGACCCGACCTTGCCCCATTGCGCTGCATGACGGGACCAATGCGATTCTGATGTATTTGGCTGGACAGACATATCGACAGCGCCGAGAGCCGCGACTTCAGGACTCTCCATGCTCTTCTCGCCTTTGCCGGGCGAAGGCCGGCGTCGAAGCCAGGGTCAGGACGAGACTGAGTTTGTATTTCATGTGGAAGCTCCCTGGTCTGATAATCTGGGCAATCTATCTCATTTTGTTGGAACAGGAAATCAGCATGAAAGCACTTCGCATCCTTGGTATCGCCGTTGGCCTTGTTCTTGCCTTGCTCGCGGCCGGCATCGGCGTGCTGTACGCGCTGTTCGACGGCGAAAAGATCAAGGCCGAACTGAGCCGTGCCGTGCTGGAGCAGAAGCAGCGCAAGCTCGACATCGCCGGCAAACTCGAACTCTCGGTATGGCCCAGCGTCGGCATCAAGCTCGGTCGTCTGACACTGTCGGAACCCGGCGGCAATGCGGAGTTTCTGGCCCTCGAATCGGCGCGCGTGGAGGTGGCCGTGATGCCGCTGCTGTCGAAGCAGGTGCAGGTGCAGCGGGTCGAGGTCAATGGTCTCAAGGCGGCAGTGGTGAAGAAGAAAGACGGCACGCTGAACATCGCCGACTTGCTGGGCGGCGACGCCGAAAAGCAGAAGGCCGGTCCCGGCGCCGCGCCGAAGGACGTGCCGCCGGGCGACACGGGAAGCACGCCGCTACGGTTCGATATCGCCGGCATCAAGGTGGCGAATGCGCAGTTCACCTGGCGCGACGAAAAGAGCGGCAGCACCACGACACTGTCCAATCTCGATCTCGGCACCGGACGCGTGCAGGCCGATACCGCGAGGCAAACCCTGGAGGTCGACGCCTTGGCCTTCATGGCCAAAGGCAAGAGCGGAGCCGACGCCTTCGAGTTGAAACTCGACGCACCCAAACTTGCCATTTCACCGGAGAAAGCCGGCGGCGAATCCCTGAGCCTTGCCGCGACGCTGGCCGGCAGCGGCCGCACTGTCGCGGCCAAGCTCGTGCTGTCGGGCGTCGAAGGCAATGCCCAAGCCCTGAAGATAGGCAAGCTGGCGCTCGATCTCGATGCCAGGTCGGGCGAGACCGTGGTCAAGGCGCACCTCGATTCACCGGTGGCGGCGAACCTCGCGGCGCAGACCGTGGCGCTGGAGAAACTGGCTGGCAGCATTGACCTGGCCAACCCGCAGATGCCGATGAAACAAGTCCGGCTGCCGCTTGCGGGAAATCTGCATGCCGACCTGGCAAAGCACACGGCGACGATCGAACTCGCCACCCAATTCGACGAATCGAAGATTGCGACCAAACTCAGGGTGGCGAAGTTCGCGCCGTTGGCGCTGGGCTTCGATCTCGACATCGACCAGATCAACGTGGACAAGTATCTGCCGCCGAAGGCGAAGGAGGAAAAGCCGGCCGCACAGGGCAAACTGGATTTCTCGGCCCTCAAGGGGCTCGACGTGAATGGCGCGATCCGCATCGGATCGTTGCAGGTGTCGAAGCTGAAACTGGCCAGGCTGAATGCCAAGCTCAGTATTGCCGGCGGGCGTCTTGATGTTGCGCCGCTGACGCTGAATCTCTACGAAGGCTCGGCCAATGGCAGCCTGTCGCTCAACGCGGCGGGCAACAGCGTCGTCCTCAAGCAGAACCTGGCCGGCATCAGCATCAACCCGCTGATGAAGGACCTTGCCGACAAGGACCTGGTGGAGGGACGCGGCAGCGTGGCGCTCGACATCACCAGCCATGGCGACAGCGTCACCGCGATGAAGAAGGCGCTGGGCGGCAGCGCTTCCATAAGCCTGAAGAACGGCGCGGTCAAGGGCATCAACCTGGCGCAAAGCCTGCGCGATCTGAAGGGCACGCTCGGCGCCGCATCCGGCAAACGCGAGGACACGACGCAGCAGGCCAAAGCCGGCGACAAGACCGACTTCTCCGAACTTACCGCCTCGCTGAAAATCGCCCACGGCGTCGCCCACAATGAGGATCTGGCCATGAAGTCGCCCTTCCTGCGGCTCTCTGGCGCCGGCGATATCGACATCGGCGGCGGCCAGATGAACTACCTGGCCAAGGCCAGCGTGGTCGCCAGCAGCGCCGGCCAGGGCGGGCAGGGTCTCGACCAGTTGAAGGGACTCACCGTGCCGGTGCGCGTCAGCGGCCCGTTCGAGAATCTCGCCTACAAGATCGAATTCGGCAGCCTGGTTGAGGACGTCGCCAAGGCCAAGCTTGAAGAGAAGAAGCAGGAGGTCAAGGCCAAAGTCGAGGACAAGATGAAAGACAAGCTCAAGGGCTTGTTCGGCAAATGAGCGCGGGCAGGATTTTCAAACCGGCTGACCGGCTACACGTTGCATATCGAGAGGATCTGGCCTGATCGAAGGATTTTGTCAGTAGCCGCTTGTCGCCGAAGATGAGCGGATGGTCGAAAAAGTCGGCGCTGGTGCGCTCTGCGTACCTGGGCTTCCGCTCGCCCGCCGCGAAGTGGAATCCCGGGTGTGTCGAGACCGCGGGCAGGTAACGGTGGCTGGCGTGATACGAGAGCGAGAGAGGCGGGTTCGGTCAGCTGTTTGAGGGAGAGCCGCCGCTGGACAGTTTGCCGTGATCTTCGGCTTGTCGGCCTTATGTGGAGCGCTACATAAGGCCGATCAGGCGTCATAGCTCAGTCGTACATGAGTGTCGGCTGTCGGGTGTGAACCAGCCGCCCCGTTTGGTGACTTGCTTGCTTCGTCAATGTCTTTTCATGCGGTCCTACAGCGCCGCATAAACTGACAGCCTCTGTCAGATCAAGTCGCAATCACTACCGGTCATGACCCGTCCTTTCCAGATTTCTTCGCTGTTTCACCGAACAAACCACCCGCCTCACGCTCATCCAGCTCCAGCTTTGGCGTTGTGCTTTTGATCCGCTTTTCCACTTCCTTGATGTGCTCCGCGGGTGGAAGCTGCTCGGGCGGCGTGCCGCCGATACGCTTGATCGCGTCGCGCACTTCCTTGCCAACTTGTTCATGGGTCTGGATGGCGTGCGCCTGATTGCGAATGCCGTCACGCGCCAGCTTGTCCCGCGTTTGCGTCATGCGGAACTGGTTGGCGGCCAGTTCGGTTGCATTCATCCGATCCAGCAGGTTGTCCTTTTCCGGAATGGCCTTGCGTGCCTTGATGGCCGCACCACCCAAGCCGCCATACAGGCCTTTGTAACCCGCATCGTGGAACACGCCGAACATCCTGCTTTGTACGCCAGCATCCTGTGCCGCGCCGGATAGAGCCTTGAACTCTTCGCTGGTTTGCTTGCGCAGTTCCAACCGCTCCATGTCGGCGGCGGCCTGGTCGCCAAGCTCTTGCCGACGGGCCTGGACGGCAAAATATTTCTGGGCGCGGGCGATTTCCGGCTTGCGCGGGTCGCCATTCTGTGCGATCAGGTAACAGGCGAAGCGGGAAAGATGGTAATCCTCGACTTGCCGCTGGCCGCCCTTGCCGACTTCGATCATTTTGCCGGCGCCGGCAAAATGATGTCCGGCACTGTTTCCCGAGGTTTCGCAGGAAGTCATGGCGCGCTTGACGGCATCCTCAAACCTTCGCCATTGGCTGTATCCGAGCATGGGCTGCAAGTCGCGCGCACTCCAGTACTCGGCGCCGTGCTCGTTGCTTTGCTTCAGTTCCTCGAAGGTTCTTGTGCCATGCACCGGCAATTGCTTGTCCATCAAATGACCTCCCATGCCATGGCGAATAGTACTATGACGATTGTCATGTCACGTTCCTTTGCCGGGCGCTATTGGTTCTCGGACAAATAGCGACGGACGCACGGCGAATCGCTTGAATATACTTCGGCCAACAATGGACAACAATAAGTTGCGCATCGGCGTGGACCTGGGAGGCAGCAAGATTGAAATCATCGCGCTGGGCGGCGATGGCGGTGTCTTGCTGCGCGAGCGCGTGGCGACGCCGCAGGGCGACTACATGGCTACCGTCATGGCGGTAGCGGGTCTGGTCGAGGCAGCGGAACAGAAAGTGGGCCGCGCGCTCTGCGTACCTGGGCTTCCGCTTTTCCCGCCCGCGAAGCGGAATTCCCGGCAGGCAAGGCCCGGGCAGGTAACGGTGGCAAGTGTAGGCATAGGCATTCCCGGTGCCGAATCGCTGGTCAGCGGGCTGATCAAGAACGCCAACTCGACCTGCCTGATCGGCCAGCCGCTCAGGCGCGATTTGCAGCAACTGCTGCAGCGCGAAGTACGCATTGCCAACGATGCCAACTGCTTTGCCCTGTCCGAAGCGGCCGATGGTGCAGGTGCCGGCGCGCAGGTGGTGTTCGGCGTGATACTCGGCACCGGTGTCGGCGGCGGCATCGTCATCGACGGCAGGGTGCTGACCGGCGCCAATGCCATTGCCGGCGAATGGGGTCACAACCCGATGCCGGGCGAGTGGAATAGCCATCCCCCCAGCCCCCTTCCCGTGGAAGGGGGTGACGGTTGTTCGCCGCACAGCGGCTCCGGATCGTTTGAAAACGTCGCCTTGGGACGGCCCGGCGGCGACGTCCGGCCGACCTGTTATTGCGGGCGCAAGGGCTGTATCGAGCTATACCTCTCCGGTCCCGGCCTCGCCGCCGATCATCGCCGCGCAGTTGGCAAACCCGTTGCCGAAAGCGCGGCTACGGACTTGTCAGCGGCGGAAATCGCGCAGCGTGCCGCGGACGGCGACGCGCTTTGCGAAGCCACCCTGCAACGCTACGAAGCCCGCCTGGCGCGCGCGCTGGCGCAGGTGATCAACATCCTCGATCCCGACGTCATCGTGCTCGGTGGCGGGCTCTCGAACATGGACCGTCTCTACGAAAACGTGCCGCGCCTGTGGGCCGCTCATGTCTTTTCCGATCGGGTCGCAACGAAGCTTCTCAAGCATCGGCATGGCGATTCTTCCGGCGTGCGCGGTGCAGCCTGGCTGTGGCCATGAACCCGCGCATCGCAGTGGACGCGCTGTTCGTCGGGCAGGTCGCCCGACTCGCGGGCGACAGCCGCAGCAGCGCGATTGTCAAAACGGCAGTGAGCGGCCGCTGCCTGCTGACTGTGGAGGGTCTGACAGGAGACACCCAGGCGGACCGCCGGGCGCATGGCGGCAGCGGAAAGGCCCTGCACCAGTATCCGGCCGAGCACTATGCGTTGCTGGCGGCGGCCTTCCCGTCGGCGCAACACCTTGCTCCCGGCGGCCTCGGCGAAAACATTTCGACCCACGGTTTGATGGAGCGTGATGCCTGCATCGGCGACGTGTTTCGCCTCGGCGGCGCCCGCATCCAGATCTCGCAGCCGCGCACGCCCTGCTGGAAGATAGACCACCGCACGGCCTGCGCGGGCGTGTCGGCGTTCATTGCCGAACATGGCCTGGCCGGCTGGTACTACCGGGTGCTCGAGGCGGGAGAGATCGCGGCAGGCGACTGGCTGGAGCACATCGAGCGTCCCGCCGACGCCGTATCCCTGGCCGAATTCTGGCGCGTGATCCGCGAGTCGCGGCCGTCGCTCGGGGCGCTGTCCCGGCTGGCTTATGCCGAAGGACTGGACCCGAACTGGACGGGCAAGCTGACCCAGCGCATCGAATGGCTGCGCAACAACGGGAGCGCCGCATGAATCTGTGGCTGCGCGTGTTTTTGCCTTTCGCCGCGGGCTATTACTTCTCCTACTTCCTGCGCAACGTCAATGCCGTGATCGCGCCGGAACTGACGCGCGAGCTGGGCGTCTCGGCCGCCGATCTGGGCCTCTTGACCAGCGCCTATCTGCTGGCCTTTGGCGCGGTGCAGCTGCCGCTCGGACTGGCGCTGGACCGCTACGGCCCGCGTCGCGTCGAAGCTTTCCTGTTGCTGATCGCCGCCGCCGGCTGCGCGCTGTTCGCCACCGGCGCCTCGCTGACGCAACTCGCAATCGCGCGAGCGCTGATCGGACTCGGCGTTTCGGCCTGCCTGATGGCGTCCTTCAAGTCCTTCAGCCAGTGGTTCGGCGTCGAGCGCCAGGCCTCGCTCAATGCCGCCATCATGGCCGCGGGCGGCCTCGGCGCGCTGACCGCATCGACGCCGCTGTCCTGGGCGATTCCGCAATTCGGCTGGCGCGCCGTGTTTGTCGCACTCGCCGTGTCCGGCGTGCTCGTCGCCGGCGGCATTTTCAGCACCCCGGACAAACCCGCCAGCGCCCAGCCAGAGCCGCTGCGCAGCCAGATAGCCGGCCTCGCCGCGATATTGGCCAGCCGCGTCTTCTGGCGCTATGCGCCACAGTCGACGCTGATCGTCGGCGGCTTCATGGCGCTGCAAGGTCTGTGGGCGGTGCCCTGGCTGATGAACTTTTCAGGCCTTCCGCGCAGTGCGGCGGCCCACCATCTGCTGCTGATGGGCAGCGGCATGCTGGCCGGCTTTCTCGCCCTCGCTTTCGGTGTGGCACTGCTGGCCAGGCATGGTGCGCCGCCGCTGCGACTGCTGCAAGTCGGCATGGGGCTGGGGCTGCTCGCCACCCTGCTGATCGTGCTCGGCGCCGAGCCCAGCGAACCGCTGTGGTTCATTCTGGGTCTGGTCTTCTCGGTCGGCAATCTGACCTACGCGGTGCTGCAGAGCCACTACGCCGCAGCGCTGGCCGGCCGCGCGAACACCGCTCTGAACCTGCTGGTCTTCGTTGGCGCCTTCGGCATCCAGTGGGGTTTCGGCGCAGCGGTAGATGCCTTGCAGGCCGGCGGATACGCGCCGCGCGCCGCCTACCAGATCACTTTCGGCGGGCTGCTGGCGCTGCAGGCGATGAGCTGGCTGTGGTTCCTTGGCGGCGTGCGGAACCGGGAATAGTGCCTCTCAAACGACTTTGGCCCGGATAGCGGACACCCGGCGTCGGCGGAGCTATTTTCTCGATCTTGACGAGGTGAGTCCAGTCGTCGCCGAAGTCGTAGGTGTAGGTAAAGCGGCTGCCTGCGGCCGTCACTTCGGCCAGACGAAACTAGCGTTGGTCGAGATCATCCATTTCCATGTCGAATGGGCCGGGCATGGGTTGGCCGTCGCGGGTTTTCTGGTGACCATGGGAAGTCCTTTGTCAGTCGATCGCCGGCAGGCGCGCAACCAGGGTGTCCCACTGGATCGTCACGCCCGGCAGCACGGCGACGTTGGTTTCGCCCTTCAGTTCCTGCACATCCGGCTTGCCGAATTCCCGATCTTCGAGGCGGTAGACAGTCAGCACGCGGTCGGTCGGATGGATGAGCCAGTATTCGCGCACGCCGGCCTGTTCGTAGATGCGCCGCTTCAGCACCATGTCGTGGCCGGCGGTGGACGGCGACAGTACCTCGACGACCATATCCGGCGCGCCGCGCACGCGCTTTTCGCCGATCTTGCCCGGATCGCAGACCACCAGCACATCGGGTTGCACCACGGTATTCGCCTGCTCGTCCGTCTCATCGGCCTGAGGCAGCACGACGTCGACCGGCGCGATCAGCACGCGGCAGGGGGAGTCTCCAAGCTTGTTGTACAACTGGACGAAAATGGCTCCGGCAATATCCTGATGTCGCGGGGTCGGTGCCGGCGCCATCAGATAGGCGAAGCCGTCGATCAACTCGTAGCGCGCGTCCTCCGGCCACGTCAGGTAGTCGCCGTAGGTGTGACAAGCAGTGTCGCGTAGTGCCAGGCCCATGGCCGATCTCCTTTTGCCGCATCAATCTTACGTCAAACGAAGTTTCAGGGGAGGCTGCTAACGCCGGCTCTATCGGCGTTAAGCGCAGCGGCCGAAACTAAAACTCCAATGGATCGACATCCAGATGCCAGCGCAGGCCGCCGGGCATTTTCAGCGCATACAGCTTTTCCATCCACTTGGCGAGAAAGGCCTGCAGGGCCGGGCGACTGAGGGACTCGACCAGTAGCTGGCCACGTTCCAGCGTCATCAGGCGCTGCATGCGCATCGGCACCGGGTCGTAGAGCGTGACGCCGTCGGCCAGCACTTCGCCGGCGCTGCGCGCAGCGGCGAGGAAGGCCAGCGACTGCTCCATGGTCCGTGCCTCGGCGCGCAGCATGGCCTGGAAGCTGAAAGGCGGAAAGCCGGCAATCCGGCGCTCGTCGAGTTGCGTGCGGGCGAAGCGCACGTAGTCGTGATCGACCAGCGCCCGATACAGCGGGTGATCGGGATATTCGGTCTGGATCAGCACTTCGCCGGGCAGGTCGGCGCGGCCGCTGCGGCCGCCGACCTGCATCAGTTGCGCGAAGAGTCGCTCCGGCGCGCGGAAGTCGGCGGCGAACAGCGCCGCATCGGCGCCGACGGCGCCGACCAGCGTCAGCAGCGGAAAGTCGTGGCCCTTGGCCAGCATCTGGGTGCCGACCAGGATGTCGGCCTCGCCGGCATGAATGCTTGCAAGGAGGGTCTGCCACTTCTTCGGCGTGCTTGCCGAATCGCGATCGATGCGCAGTACGCGGGCCTCGGGAAAGCGCTCGACGAGCATGGTTTCGAGGCGTTGCGTGCCGCGCCCGAAGGGCAGCAGATCGACATTGCCGCAGTCGGGGCAGGCACGCGGAATGCGGGTTTCGAAGCCGCAATGGTGGCAGCGCAGGCGCTGGTCGGCCAGGTGCAGCACCAGATTGGCGGCGCAGCGCCGGCAGCGCGAGATCCAGCCGCAGGGCGGGCAGGCCAGCACCGGCGCATAGCCGCGCCGGTTGAGAAACACCAGACTTTGCTCGCCGCGCATGAGGCGCTGTTGGAGGCCTTCGAGCAGGGCAGCGGAAAGGCCTTCCTGCAACTTTTCGCGCCGCGTGTCGACGATGCGCACGACAGGCATGGCCTCGGCCACGGCGCGCTCGGGCAGTTCGAGCAGTTGATAGCGGCCGGTGCTGGCGTGATGAAAAGTTTCCAGCGAGGGCGTCGCCGAACCGAGCACGATGGGGATGTTCAATTGATGGGCACGCCAGACCGCGACATCGCGCGCCGAATAGCGCAGGCCTTCCTGCTGCTTGAAGGAAGCGTCGTGCTCTTCGTCGACGATGATCAGTTGCAGGCGCGTCAGCGGCATGAACACGGCCAGCCGGGTGCCGAGCACAATGTCGGCACGGCCCGTCAGCGTCTCGATAAAACCTCGCGCGCGCGCCGCGTCGGCCATGCCGCTGTTGGCGCAAACGATATGCGCAGCAGGGAAGCGTGCGGCGACACGGCCTTCGAGTTGCGGCGTCAGCGCGATCTCCGGCACCAGCATCAAGGCCTGACCGCCTCTCGCCAGCACGGCGTCGATGGCGCGCAGATAGACCTCGGTCTTGCCGCTGCCGGTCACACCATGCAGCAGCAGGGCATGAAATCCGGCAATGTCCGCAATGGCCTCGACCGCCGCTTGCTGCGCAGCCAGCAGGCGCGGCAGCGCAGGCCCGGAGACTGGCTCGGAAGTTGCCGCAGCCGGCTTTTTTGTGCGCGGCAGCTTGCCGCGACGCAGCATCGGCGGCAACGCGAAGGAGGTCACTTCACCCAGCGGCGTCTGATAGTAGCGCGCGCAAAACTCGCAGAGCGCCAGCCACGCGGCAGGCAACGCGGGCATGTCGCGCAGAATCCCGGTAACCGCTTTCAGCTTGTCGCCGGGTTGTTCGCTCCCGGTCGCCAGTTCGATGATCACCCCGGTCCGCGAACCCGTGCCGAAGGGCACGGTCACCCGCCGGCCGATATCACTTTCGTCAGAGTCCGGCGCCAGATAATCGAAGAGCCTCGGCAAGGGTACATCGAGGGCTACACGAACGATGTTCATACCGGGTCAGATGCTTGCCGGCCAATGCTCGAAAAAATCTTGGCATAAGCCCTCAAGCTGTTGCTGCAAAAGAGAAAAAGGCTTACCCACAAATTCTGTGGATAACTTTGTGAGTAAGCACCGTGGAAAATGCCTAAGTGACCGTCCGGCAAGGTGATTTTCATCTCTGTGCAATATTTGAACAAAATAATATTGTTCAATAACAATTAGTTACGCACGTGCGACAGGAAGGTCTCCGTCCAGGCCCGGACTTGCGGTGCTTTACCGGTTTCTGTGAATAAGTCAACAGCAGGAGGCTTTTTTTTGCCCCCTTGGCAAGCCTTGCCAGATGGCCTTTTCCGCGGGGACAAGCGGGCCAAACCGCACCCCCGCTGGCTTGACAAATCAGCCTCGTGCAAAACCGCGCCGGCTGTGGCTGTGCACGGTGTCAACCAAAACTTTGACGTTTTCAGGTGGGGTAAATTGGGAAATTCCGTGCCCAAGATTGAAGACATGTCCGCCCGAATTTTCGCCGCCGGCATCGGCGCCGAAACTGTCGAGCACGCGCCGCGCTTCGGCCGCCACTTTGTCCGGCGACGCGAACAAGGCCATCGGATCAAGATTGCCTTGCAACGCAACACGAGCGCCGACACGCCGGCGCGCCTCGCCCAGATCGGTGGTCCAGTCGAGGCCCACCGCATCGCAACCGATGTCGGCAATCGCCTCCAGCCATTGGCCGCCGCCCTTGGTGAACACGATGCAGGGAACGCGCTGGCCATCATGGCTGCGCTTCAGGCCGGCCATGATGCGCTGCATGTAGGCCAGCGAGAACTCGCGATAGGCGGCGTGCGACAGCGCACCGCCCCAGGAGTCGAAGATCATCACCGCCTGCGCGCCGGACTCGATCTGCGCATTGAGGTAGTCCGTCACCGCTTTGGCCGTCACCGTCAGAATGTGATGCAGCAGATCGGGGCGATCGTAGAGCATGGTCTTGACCGTGCGGTAATCGGAGGACGAACCGCCTTCGACCATATAACAGGCCAGGGTCCATGGGCTGCCGGCAAAGCCGATCAGCGGCACCGAACCGCCCAGCGCGCGACGAATCTCGGCCACCGCATCCATCACATAACGCAGGTGTACATTGGGATCGGGGGCCGTCAGATCGCGAATCACCCATTCCTCGCGCAAGGGACGCTCGAACTTCGGCCCCTCGCCGTCGGCGAAATATAGGCCGAGACCCATCGCATCGGGCACGGTGAGAATGTCGGAGAACAGGATGGCCGCATCGAGTTCAAAACGCGCCAGCGGTTGCAGCGTGACTTCGCAGGCGAGCTGCGGGTTCTTGCACAGATTGAGAAAGCTGCCGGCGCGGCGGCGTGTCTCGTTGTATTCGGGCAGGTAGCGCCCGGCCTGGCGCATCAGCCACACGGGGGTGTAGTCGACGGGTTCGCGCAGCAGCGCACGCAGAAAAGTATCGTTCTTGGGTCGGGCCGAGGGTGACATGAAGTGCGATCCAGCGAGGCAAAGGCAGGATTATCGCATTTCAGAAGACGGAGGACTGATGAGCCGTGAAACGTGAAATCCGCATCACGTTTCACATTTCACGTTTCACATTTCACGTTTCACGGCTTTTCTGAAGGCTAGCGTCGCCAGAAGGCCGGCGCCAGCACCACCAGCAAGGTGAATATCTCCAGCCGGCCGAGCAGCATGGCGAAGGTGCACACCCAGGTCTGGAAATCCGTCAGCGATTCATAAGTGGTCGCCGGCCCGACCTGGTTCAGCCCCGGCCCGGTATTGTTGATGCTGGCGACCACGGCGGAGAAGGCGGTGACGATTTCCAGGCCGGAGAACGACATGATCAAGGTCATCGAAACAATGCTGACCATGTACATGAAGCCAAACGCCAGCACGGCAAACAGGATGTTCTGCGCCACCGGATTGTCGCCGATGCGTACCGGCCAGACGATGTTGGGGTGCATCGCGCGCATCAACTCCCGATACACCTGCTTGTAGAGGATGATGGCGCGGATCATCTTGATGCCACCGCCTGTCGATCCGGCGCTGGTGACGAAGCTGCTGAGGAACAACATCCACAATGGGGCGAAGGCAGGCCACAGGTTGTAATCGGTATTGGCGAAACCGGTTGTGGTGGCGATGGATACCGTATTGAAGCCGGCAAAACGCAGCGCCGTAAGAAAATCGGGATACACCCCCATTTGCCACAGATACAAGGCGATGCCCATCACGCTCGTCAGCGTTACGCCGAGGAACAGTCCTGCCTCGGGGTCGTTCCGATAAGGAGCAAAGCTTTTGCCGCGCCAAACCATGAAATGAGAGGCGAAATTGATTCCGGCAATCAGCATGAACACGATGGTGACGGCCTCGATCAACGGTGAATTGAAGTAGCCAAAACTGGCATCGTGAGAGGAAAAACCGCCCAGACCCATGGTGGAGAAAGCGTGCATCACCGCATCCAGCCAGGTCATGCCCGCCACCCGGTAAGACAGGATACAAGCCAGGGTAATGGCGGCATACACCAGCCACAGGCCCTTGGCGGTTTCCGTGATGCGCGGAGTAAGCTGGCTGTCCTTCATCGGCCCGGGTGTTTCCGCCTTGTACAGTTGTCGCCCGCCGATACCCAGCAACGGCAACACCGCCACGGCCAACACGATCAGCCCCATACCGCCCAGCCAGACCAGTTCCGTGCGCCAGAAATTGATCGACGGCGGCAGCTTGTCGAGATCGGAAAGCACCGTCGACCCGGTAGTGGTAAGCCCGGATATGGTTTCGAAGTAAGCATCGGTAAAACTCAGGCCGGGAATCTGGACCAGCAAGGGAATGGTGGCAAATGCCGCCAGTGAAGACCAGATCAGCACCACCAGCAGGAAGCCATCCCGAATCTTGAGCTCGCGCTTGAAACGACGGGTACCAAACCAGGCCGCCAGGCCGGAGAAAAAGGTTGCCGCAATGGCCTCATCATAGGCGGCGACCGCGCCATCCTGAAGCCACCAGGACAGCATCAAGGGTGCCAGCATGGTCAGGCTGAACAACATGGTCACCATGCCCAGCACATGAAGGATGGGAAAAACATTTCTCATCCGAAGAATCCGATCCCGACCTGGAACAGCTTCTCGATTCTGGAAATCATTTGCTTGTTCACCACGAACAAAATGACATGATCTTCGCTCTCGATCACTGTGTCGTGGTGGGCGATCAGCACCTGGTCGCCACGCACAACGGCGCCTATCGTGGCCCCGCGCGGCAAATCTATCTGTTCCACGCGCCTGCCGACTACCTTGGAGGTATTGGCATCACCGTGGGCAATGGCCTCCAATGCCTCCGCCGCGCCGCGCCGCAGGGAATGAACCACGGCCATATCGCCGCGCCTGACATGAGCAAGCAGGCTGCCGATGGTGGCCTGGGCGGGAGAGATGGCAATATCGATCTGGCCGCCCTGGACCAGATCCACGTATGCGCTGCGATTGATCAGGGCGATGACCTTGCGCGCGCCCATGCGCTTGGCCAGCAGGGCGGACATGATATTGTTTTCGTCATCATTGGTGAGCGCGCAGAATACGTCCATGTCCTCGACGTTTTCCGCCTGTAGCAGGTCGGGGTCCGTGGCATCCCCAAACAGGATCAAGGTGTTGGACAACTCGGCGGCAAGGCGTTCGCTGTTTTTCTTGTTGTGGTCAATGAGCTTGACCTGATAATGCCGCTCCAGGCTCCCGGCCAGGCGCCGGCCGATATTGCCCCCGCCCGCGATCATGACGCGCTTGGCCGCCTTGTCGAGATGGCGCATTTCGCGCATCACCACGCGGATATTTTCCGCCGCAGCGATTAAAAACACTTCATCCCCCGCCTTGATCACGGTTTTGCCTTCCGGAATGATGGGCCGATCCTGACGGAAAATCGCCGCCACGCGAGTGTCGATATGCGGCATGTGCTTGCGCAGGTATTGCAGTTCATGGCCCACCAGCGGGCCACCGTGAAAGGCGCGTACCGCCGCCAGACGCACCTTGCCCTCGGCAAAATCCAGTACCTGCAAGGCTTCAGGGTATTCGATCAGCTTGCGAATGTAATCCGTCAGCACCTCTTCCGGGCTGATAATGTAATCCACCGCAAAGTTCCCGGGGGAGAACAGACCTTCATGGGCAAGGTAATCGGTGCAGCGGATACGCGCGATTTTTGTCGGCGTATTGAACAGGGTGTGCGCCAGCTTGCACGCCACCAGATTGGTTTCATCGCTCTGCGTTACTGCCAGCAGCATGTCCGCATCCTCGATGCCGGCCTGGCGCAACACGTCGGGATGCGAGGCAAAACCATGCACGGTACGCAAATCGAAGCGGTCCTGCAGGAACTGCAGTTTGGCGGCGTCTATGTCCACCACGGTAATATCGTTGGACTCCCGCACCAGATTTTCCGCTACCGACGCGCCGACCTGTCCGGCGCCCAGAATCACGATTTTCACTTGCGCACCATCCTGAAATGAGTGGAAAGGCGGATTCTAAGACTTCCAGCACAACACCGCCAGCGGCTTACTCTTCCGTCTTGCGGGAAAACCGGACCCCCAGCTGCTTCAGCTTGCGGTACAGATGCGTGCGCTCCAGCCCCACATTCTCCGCCACCCGGCTCATGTTGCCCCCGGCCTTGGCGATGTGGTGCTCAAAATAGGCACGCTCGAACATGTCCCGCACTTCACGCAAGGGCAGGTCCAGCGGCAGTCCGGGCAGGGTTTCGACCATGGCAGGCGTAGCGAACTGGGCCAGCACCCGGCTCACATCCTGGGGCGTGATTTCCTCGTTGAGGCAGGTCAAGGCCAGCGTTTTCACCACGTTGTTGAGCTGCGGCAGGTTTCCCGGCCAGTTTTCATTGCGTAGCGCGTTCAGCGCTGCCACGCTGAAATGGCGCGGCGGCGCCTCCTTGGCTTCGACATATTGCGCCAGAACACGGCTGGCAAGCTCGGGCACATCCTCGCGGTGCTCGCGCAAGGCGGGAATGCTCAAGGTCAGGCCGCTCAGCGCCTGAAACAGGCCGGCATCGAAGCGACCTTCCTCCACCAGCAGCGGCAACGCTTCGCTGGCAGCGCACACCAGCCGCACGTTGCTTTTGTCCAGCCGTCCCAGCACGAATAGCAGGCCTTTCTGCTCAAGCTTGCTGAGCGTGGCAACTTCCGTCACGAACAGCACCCCGTCGCGCGCCTGTTCGAGCACTTCGAGCGGGTCTTCCGCCAGCCATGCCGAAGTTTCCGGCGCAACCAGCGGCGTGTTGGACTGATGCAGGAAGCGGGCGCACAACTCGGCCCCAGCGCCCTTTTCCCCCAGCAACAGGAGCGGGGCGGAGAGGTTCGCCACTTGCTCCAGGCGCTGCTGCAACTCGCTGATCATGGCGCTGTTGCCCAGACTGGAGAGGCCAAGACCGCCGCGAAAATCCGCCTCGCCGCGTTTCAGCGCGCGTTTCACCGTGGCGAGAAGCTTCTGCAGGGCCACCGGTTTTTCCAGGAAATCGAAAGCGCCGATACGCGTTGCCTCCACCGCGGTATCGATCGTGCCGTGGCCCGACATCATCACCACCGGCATGGTGAGCAGGCCGGAACTCGCCCACTCCTTGAGCAGGGTGATGCCGTCGCTGTCCGGCATCCAGATATCCAGCAGCACCATATCCGGACGGCCCTCGGCACGAATGGCGCGGGCGGCGGTGGCATTTTCCGCCAGACGCACCTGATAGCCCTCGTCCTCCAGGATTTCGCGCAACAATTCGCGGATGCCCGCCTCGTCATCCACCACCAGAATCTGGTTGGTATTCATTTAAGCCTTTTCTCCTGCACTGGGCAACTGGATGCTCACCCGCGCCCCATGCGGTTCGATGTTTTGCGCCTGAATCATGCCGTGATGCTCCTCCACGATTTTCTTCACTATCGCCAGTCCCAGCCCCGTGCCCTTGGATTTGGTGGTGACGTAGGGCTCGAACAGACGGCCCATGAGTTGCTCCGGAAAACCGCTGCCGTTGTCGGCGATGGAAAGCCGCACCTTGTTGCCGTCCGCCTCGGTAAGCACCGTAATCACGGGCTGTGGCGCGCCCGACAGGGCATCCTCGGCATTGCGCAGCAGATTGTGCATCACTTGGCGCAATAGCGTGGCGTCGCCGTTGATGGGCGGCAGTTCGCCTGCCAAGGCCACCTCGATACGGGCGCCCGAGCTTTCGTACAGGGCCAGCACCTCGCGCACCAACTGGTTGAGGTCGAGCAACTGCAAATTAAGCCGCGGCGAACGCGCATACTCGGCAAAGGCGTCCACCATGCTTTTCAGCGCGGCGACCTGATTGACGATGGTCTGGGTGGAACGGGTCAACACTTCGGCGTCCGGCGGGCTCAGCTTGGCCGCCAGTTTATGTTCCAGACGCTCCGCGGAAAGCTGGATCGGGGTAAGCGGGTTCTTGATCTCGTGTGCCAGGCGCCGCGCCACTTCGCCCCAGGCAGCGTCACGCTGGGCTTGCAGCAAATGGGTAATATCATCGAACACCACCACGTAACCATTGTCGACTGTGCCCGGCAAATGGGTACCGCGCACCAGCAGCATGCGCTTTTCCGCCGGGCTGGAAAATTCGATCTGCTTGCGCCATTCCTTGTCGGCGGACAGTTCGAATTGCTCCGCCACGGCATGAGCCAGGGGCTGCAAGGCAATATCGCGGCTACCCCAGGCCGGCAGGGGCAAGCCGCGCAGGGCGCTCAAGTCCGCGCCCAGAATCTCCCCGGCACGCGGATTGGCGGCGCGCAGGTGGAATCGCTCATCGAACGTCAGCACGCCGGAGGAAAGGTGGGCCAGGATGCTTTCGAGATAAATCTTGGCGCCCTCCAGTTGCTGCTGTTTTTTCTCCACCGCCGCGCTGGCATCCGCCAGCTGGCGCGTCATGCGGTTGAAGGAAAGGGTCAGCGCGCCCAGTTCGTCGCGGCTTTGCACCGGATTTATCTGGGTAAAGTCTCCCTTGGCGATGGCGCGCGTGCTTTGCGCCAGCAAGCCGAGCGGGGCAGAAAGCTTTTCCGACAGCACGAAGGCCAGGGCGATTGCCGACAACAGCGCCAGCAACAGGGTCAGGGTCAGGGTCATGCCATAAATACGCTTGAGTCCCTGGCGCGAAAATGAAAGTTCCTGATAATCGCGGTACACCGCCTGTACCGTTTCGGCATCCCTGGAGAGACGCTCGGGGACCGGTTGCATCAACTGCAGAATGCGCATGTCCTCGCTCAGGGTAAGCACGTTGACGGGCACCACGACATGCAAGTACATCCCTTTGCCGGGAAGCGTCTTGATCTCCGTATATGGCTGCTGCTGCCGCACCTGACGCAGGATCGCCGCAGTGGGCAGCTCCGGCAGGAAACTGCCGGGTTCGCTGCTGGCGACCGCCAGCATCTTGCCGCGTCCGCTGAACAGCGTTGCCTCCTGCACGCCGACCTGTTCGCGCAAACGGTTGAGCTGGGTCAAGTGCTCGCTGGAGGTAGGGTTGTCCGCCAAGGCCAGCGCCATCACCTCGCCTTTTTTCACCAGGTCCTGCAGCAGGTTGTCGAGCATGCTCTGGCCCAGGCTCAAGCCGCCTTCCAGCGCATTGTCGACACGCACGTCAAACCAGGATTCGATGCTCTTGTTGAGGAACTGCACCGACACGCCGTACACCAGCGTGCCTGGCAGCAGCGCCATGAGCGCGAACATCCACAACATGCGCAGCGTGAGCTTGGTGCCGAACACCCGCGCCCTGAGCTTCTTCCACAGCACCCATAGCTGGTAACCGATCAAGCCCATCAGCGACACGGCCACAGCGAGGTTAAGCACCAGCAACAGGGTGTAATTCTGAGAGAAGGCGGCCGTGTTGCTGCTGGCGCGGGACAGCAGGAAGAGCAGTACCGTGCCTAGCGCAACCGCCAGAAAAACCACATGTCTCATTGGTAGATCAGGGCGTCAATGTCCAGCGATACCACTCGGACTCCATGTTCCAGTCTTTGGAGGTCAGTGCGTTCACCTGCAATGGTTTAGGCAATTGGGACAGGTCCAGCTTGATGCGTAAACGCGCTTCATAGCTGTAGCGCTTCCTGAGCAGGGCGCGCTCCACCACCTTCCAATCCTGTAAATGGCCCAGTTCCGTCTTCAGCTCCGCCAGGGTGACAAAAGACTTCTGCTGCTCTTGTACCTGCAAGCGGTATTGCTTGGTCAAGGCATGATAGCTGATGCGGATCTGCTGCTGGGCGCTGGCAATGCTTTCATCGAGCCAGTACCAGCGCGGCCGGTTGAGTTCGAATTCGACCGTAAAATTGAGCGGAACCCCCTTGTTCAGGGCATCTTCCAGCGCCTGGCTGAAATTCACCTCGAATTCGCCCTTGAGCTGGTAAACCTCGTCCACCAGGTTCAGTTCGGCCACCTTGACCTGAATCCCGCTTTCGGCGTGCGCCCCGCCGGCAAGGGCCAGCAGTAACACGGCGAAAAAAACTCTAAAGTTTGGCGAGAAGGGCGTAATAAAAGCCATCATGTTCTTGATCAGGTAAGAGTTGCAGGTCCCGTTCCACACGGCCTGGCAAGGGCAGCAATTCCGCATCGGCATGACGTTGCAGAAAGCTCGCGACTTGCCGGCTGTTTTCTTCGGCAAATACGGAACAGGTGACGTAGAGCAATTTACCACCTTGCTCCAGGCAACGCCACAGCGCATCCAGAATGACGGCCTGTTGCGCCGCGAACTGGGCGATGTCGCTTTCGCGCCGCAGCCATTTGATGTCGGGGTGACGGCGCACCACGCCGGAAGCGCTGCACGGCACATCGGCAAGGATACGCTGGAAGGGCTTGCCATCCCACCATGGCTCTGGATCGGCCGCGTCGCCGACCAGGCATGCGGCCTTTAATCCGAGGCGGCGCAGATTCTGTTCCACTTTCCGCAGGCGCTTGCTGTCGTGATCCAGTGCAGTCAAGTCGAGTTCGGCCAGTTCCAGCAGGTGCGCGGTCTTGCCGCCCGGCGCGGAACAGGCATCCAGCACCCGCATGCCATCAGTCACATCGAGCAGGCTTGCGGCAAGCTGCGCGCCGCCATCCTGCACCGAGACGTGGCCGGCGGAAAAGCCCGGCAATCTGTCCACGGCTACCGGCTGCTGCAGCAAAATGCCGCTCTGGCCCAGAACACGCCCGGCGATGCCAGCCTGGGAAAGCTCATCCAGGTAGGCTTCCACACTGTTCAAGCGACGGTTCACGCGCAACGCCATGGGGGGGTGCTGGTTGCCGCGGGCGAGAATGTCTTCCCAGTGATCCGGATACTGCAGGCGCAATTTATCTACCCACCACTGGGGGTGCCCATAACGCGCTTCCTCGCTGGCGCAAGCGGCATCGGCCAGCAACGCCTCCCGCCGCCGCAGGAAATTGCGCAGGATGGCGTTGACCAGTCCCTTGGCCGAGGTTTTGCGCAGCGCCTGTACGGTCACCCGCACCGCATGGTCCACCACGGCATGGGACGGCGTGCGGGTATAGGCAAGCTGGTATAGCGCCACCAGCAGCAGGCAGCGAATATTCTCGTCCTGCAGCGGCTTTTGCAGCAGGGCGCCGAGGATGGCCCGCAAAGCGCCGTAATGGCGCAGCGTGCCGTAGCTCAGGTCCTGCAGCAGTGCGCGCTGCTGCGGCGTCAGTTGAGGATGGCGCGACAGTTCCTTCTGTAGCACCTGATTAAGATTGCGCCCGGCCAATACCTGGGCGACCGCTAGGGCGGCGAGGCGTTGTGCGTCAAGCATCGAAACATTCGCCCGTTTTGACCGGGTTGCCCGGCAAAAACTGCGCCAGCGGCAAACGCTTGCCCCCGGCTTTCTGAACCTCCCGCAGCAACAGCGCACCTTCGCCACAGGCCACCAGCACGCCATCCTTGTCGGCGCGCAGAATTTCCCCCGGCGTCCCGCTCTCGCTCGACAACTCCGCCTGCCAGATACGCCAGATCACGCCCCTGAACGCCACCTGGGCCACCGGGAACGGATTGTAGGCGCGCACCGCGCGCTCCAGTTCGCTCGCCGGGAGGCGCCAGTCAAGTCGGGCCTCCGACTTGCTCAATTTGGCGGCGTAAGTGGCAAAACCATCGTCCTGAGGCTGGCCGCTCAAAGCACCGCGTTGCAACTGTGCCAGGGCAGCAACGATGGCTTCGGCACCCAGGGCCGCGAGTTTGTCGTGCAAGACCTGGGCGCTGTCACCCGCCGTGATGGGCAGGGGAAATTTGAGCAACATCGGCCCGGTATCCAGCCCCTCGTCCATCTGCATGATGGTGATGCCCGTTTCCGCGTCCCCCGCCAGAATCGCGCGCTGGATCGGCGCCGCCCCGCGCCAGCGCGGCAGCAGGGAAGCATGAATGTTGAGACAACCGCGCGGCGGTATATCCAGCACAACCCTCGGCAAAATCAAGCCGTAGGCCGCCACGATCATGATTTCCGTACCCGCGGCGGCAAGCTGTGCCTGAATTTCGGGATGTCTCAGATTGGCGGGCTGGAGTACGTTTAAGCCATGCGTCAGCGCCAGCTGTTTCACCGGGCTCATGGCAAGGCTCAAACCCCGGCCGGCAGGGCGGTCCGGCTGAGTGAGCACTAACACCACATCATGCCCGGCACGGATCAGTGCATCCAGCGCCTGCGCGGCAAACACCGGCGTGCCGGCAAAAATCAGCCGCATTACATGGTCTCGCGCTGCAATTTCTGCATTTTCATTTTGATCCGCGTCTGCTTGAGACGGGAAAGATATTCCACAAACACTTTACCCTGCAGATGATCAATTTCATGCTGTATGCATACCGCCAGCAAACCCTCGGCATCCAGCGTGAACGGCTTGCCATCGCGATCCAGCGCCGCCACCGAAATGTGCTCCGCGCGGCTGACCTTTTCATAAATTCCCGGTACCGACAGGCAGCCTTCCTCACGCTCCGCCACGCCATCACGAGCAAGGATTTGGGGATTGATCAGGGCCATCAACTGATCGTGGTTTTCCGAAATGTCAATCACGATCACCTGTTTATGCACATTCACCTGGGTCGCGGCAAGGCCGATACCCGGCGCGGCGTACATGGTCTGGGCCATGTCATCAACCAGCTTGCGGATTTCGGCATTGACCTGCCGCACCGGAGACGCCACGCTATGCAGTCGCTGATCGGGATAATGCAGGATCGATAAAAGGGCCATAAATGCTTGCCTATTTAATTAATTACATGCAGAATTTAACTTAAACCTTAAACCAGCCAGCCAGCCAGGCTGGCCACACAGAACTTCTGATTATGAATCAAGCAGAAAAGTTCTTCACAAGAACGAGGCGCCCTATGCGTAAGCCCATCATTATAGCTGTGCTTTCCCTTTCCGGCTTCATTTCCTCCCTGGTTGGGGCCGATGAAATCAAACTTCAGGACAATCCGCCCCAGCAATACGTGGTGGTGAAAGGCGATACCCTGTGGGGGATTTCATCGCGCTTTCTCAAGGATCCGTGGCGCTGGCCCGATCTGTGGAGAATGAACCGCGAGCAGATCAAAAATCCTCACTGGATCTATCCTGGCGATATGGTCGTCCTCGACATGACTGGCGACTCCCCCCGGCTACGCCTGGCCAAACCCGGACAGCCCGAAAAACTCAGCCCGCGTATCCGCTCCGAATCAGTCGACGCGCAGGCCATACCGGCCATTCCTCCTTCCGCCATTGGGCCGTTCCTGACCCAGGCACTGGTTCTTGACGGCGATGCGCTGGACGACGCCCCTTATATTGTCGGCGCGGAGGATGATCGCGTCATCATGGGGAAAGGCGACAGGATTTATGCCAAAGGCACCACAAGGGACAGCGGCACCAAGGACTGGAGCATCTTCCGCAAGGGCAAGGCGCTGCTCGACCCGGACACCAAGGAAGCGCTCGGCAATGAAACGGAGTATGTCGGCGAAGCCAGGACAGTGCAGTCTGACGACGTCATGACGCTGGAAATCACCCGCTCCGTTCAGGAAGCGCGCCGCGACGACCGGCTGATGCCAAGCGCGAGCAACCGGCCCTTCCTGTCTGTACCGCACGCGCCGGAAAAATCCATCAGTGGCAGCATCATTTCGGCTTACGGCCCGAATACCGAAGCGACAAAGTACCAAACCGTGGTTATCAACAAGGGCGGCAAGGATGGCCTTGAAGAAGGCCATGTCCTGGCGGTTTACCGCAAGGGACGCAGCATCGAGCCGGCCCCGGGCAAGCCGCGCAAGAACGCCTGGCGTTACATGGACAGGGAATGTGTAAAAGAGGGCAAATCCATCAGCTACGACCAGTTTTACGATCCCAAGGACACGCTCGAACCCTGCAAGGCCCCATCCGACTCCGCGTCCAGAGCAGTGGTTTACTCCGACATCGGCTGCCTGAAGCCGGGCGCGAAGATCAGCTTTGACCAGTTCTTCAATCCCAAGGACGTGTACAAACTGCATTGTCGCAGCGCAAAGACCGATGCCGCTATTAACCTGCCGGACTCACGCACCGGCCTGCTTGTTGTCTATCGGGTGTTTGACCGGGTTTCCTACGCCATGGTCATGAGCTCCAGCCGGCCAGTCTACCTGCTGGATGTCGTCAAGAATCCTTGAGTAGCGCCCAAGACTCTTCGTTGTGGGTTGCCTTGAGCCTTATCCCGGGCTTGGGGGGTGAAACTTTCCGGCGCCTGCTGCAGAGCTTCGGCGAGCCGGCGAATATCTTTGCGGCCGGACTCGGTGCTCTGGAAAAGGTGGTGCGCGCGCCCATCGCCCGCGCCATCGCTGCCGGGCCGGATAGGGATGCCCTCGCCGCGACCCTGAAGTGGCTGGAAGAACCGCTCAACCACATTGTCACCCTGGCCGACACGGATTACCCGCGCGGCTTGCTGGAAATGCCCGACCCGCCACCCCTGCTTTATGTCAAGGGACGGCGCGAGTTGCTCAATCGGCCCGCCCTGGCCATCGTCGGCAGCCGCAACGCCACGCCTCAGGGTCTCATCAATGCGGAACATTTCGCGCATTTTCTCAGCGACAGCGGCCTTTGCATCGTCAGCGGCATGGCGCTTGGCATCGACGGCGCAGCTCACTGCGGCGCCCTGCAAGGCGCGGCAAGCAGCATCGCAGTGGTGGGAACAGGGCTCGACATCGTCTATCCCGCACGCCACCGCGATTTAGCCCATGAGTTGGCGCAACGCGGCGCTCTGGTATCGGAATTCCCGATCGGCACGCCCTCCAAGGCGCAGAACTTTCCGCGCCGCAACCGCATTATCAGCGGCCTTTCCCAGGGATGCCTGGTGGTTGAGGCCGCACTGCGGAGCGGCTCCCTGATCACCGCGCGACTGGCCGCGGAGCAGGGGCGGGAAGTGTTCGCCATCCCCGGCTCGATACACTCTCCCCTGGCCAAGGGGTGCCATTACCTGATCAAACAGGGCGCCAAGCTGGTGGAAAGTGCCCAGGATATTCTCGAAGAATTCGGCTACCCTGCCGCAGCCGCCCTGACATCGCCTTGCGAGCCCAGCGCAGCCTCAGCGGACGAGAAGCGACTCACGCATTGCCTCGGCTTCGACCCGGTCGGCATCGATGCACTGGTGGCCTGTAGCGGCTTGACGAGTGATAGCGTTTGCGCCATCCTGTTGTCAATGGAATTGGCCGGCCACATAAGCAGCCTGCCGGGTGGCTTGTTCCAGCGCAGCAACAAAAACTAGTACGCCAGATTAAAAGGCCAACCCCAAAAATGATGTTCGACATTCTCGTCTACCTGTTCGAAAATTATTTCGAAGCAGACCTCCACCCTGACCACAATACGCTGGAGCAGGAGTTGTCGGCCGCGGGTTTCGACAGCACGGAAATCAATCTTGCCTTCGACTGGCTTAACGGGCTGGAAACGCTTGCCAGCTCACCCTATCCGGATAGCCTGGTCGACAGCAAATCGGCACGGATTTACGCCGACGTCGAGCAGGAAAAAATCGATGCCGAAAGTCGCGGGTTCCTCACCTTTCTCGAGGTTTCCAACATTCTCAATCCGGTACAGCGCGAGTGGGTAATCGACCGTATTCTGGCTCTGAATGACCGCGATGTCGATCTCGAACAAGTGAAATGGATCGTTCTCATCGTGCTGTGGAGCCAAGGCGCCGCGGAGGATTACCTGTTCATCGAAGACCTGCTGTTCGGCGACAATACGCCGCAAATGCACTAACCCCTAACTCCCTAACCTCTAACCCGAGCTGCAGCCCCATTCGGCGCCATTCCCCCTTATGTCATCTACTCTCCTGATCGTCGAATCGCCCTCCAAGGGCAAAACCCTGAAGAAATATCTGGGCAAGGATTTCGAGGTACTCGCCTCCTATGGCCACGTGCGCGACCTTGTGCCGAAGCAGGGAGCGGTAGACACCGCTCACGATTTCACCATGAAATACGAACTCATCGCGCGCAACGTCAAGCACGTGGATGCCATTGCCAAGGCGGTAAAAGAAGCCGATGCCATCTACCTCGCGACCGACCCGGACCGCGAAGGGGAAGCCATCGCCTGGCATTTGGCGGAGATTCTAAAAAGCAAGAAATTGCTCAAAAACAAGATTCTGAAGCGTGTGGTGTTCCACGAAATCACTCAGTCCGCGGTCCAGGCTGCGGTGGCGGAACCGCGCGACATCGACATGGACATGGTCAATGCCCAGCAGGCACGGCGTGCACTGGATTATCTCGTGGGTTTCAATCTCTCCCCGCTGTTGTGGCGCAAGATCCGTCGCGGCCTGTCCGCCGGACGGGTGCAGAGTCCGGCGCTGCGCCTGATTGTCGAGCGCGAACTGGAAATCGAGAAATTCCAGACCCAGGAATACTGGAGCATCCACCTGGACAGCCACAAAGGACGTCAGAAATTCAACGCCAAGCTGTTCCAGTACAAAGGCGAAAAACTGACCCAGTTCAGCGTTACCAACGCCGAGCAGCAAGCTGCCATCGTCGCGCATCTCATTGCGAACAACGACAAGGCTACCGTTACCCAGGTAGAAAAGAAACGTAAGCAACGCCAGGCCACCGCACCTTTCACGACCTCGACGCTACAACAGGAAGCTGTGCGCAAGCTGGGCTTTTCCACCGACCGCGCCATGAAAGTGGCGCAGCAACTGTATGAAGGTATCGACATTGGCGGCGGTACTGTGGGTTTGATCACCTACATGCGTACCGACTCGGTCACCCTCGCCAACGAAGCGCTGGAAGAAATCCGCGCTTATATCGGCAGTAATTTTAGCGCCGAGTATCTGCCAAAAGCGCCCGTCAGCTACAAAAACAAGTCCAAGAATGCCCAGGAAGCGCATGAAGCCGTGCGTCCGACCTCGATCCTGCGTACCCCGCAGGAAATGAAGCCGTTCCTTACCGCTGACCAGGCCAAGCTGTATGAAATGATCTGGAAGCGCACCCTGTCATGCCAGATGAGCCCAGCCAAGTTCGACACCGTCAGCCTTGATCTTGCTGTTGGCGGCGAGGAAAACCTGTTCCGCGCCACCGGCCAGACCATGGTATTTCCAGGCTATATTGCGGTATATCAGGAAGGCGCGGACGACAGCGAGGAAGAAGGGGAAAGCAAGCTGCCGCCACTGGAGAAGGGCGAGCAAGTCGCCATCGACCAGATCGCCGGAGAACAACACTTTACCCAGCCCCCGCCGCGCTACTCCGAAGCAAGCCTGGTAAAGGCCCTGGAAGAATTCGGCATCGGCCGTCCCTCGACCTACGCCAGCATTATCAGCACCCTGATTGCGCGCGAATACGCGCTACTGGACAAGAAACGCTTCATTCCGACGGACGTGGGCAGGGTGGTGAACAAATTCCTCACCGAACACTTCACCCGTTATGTGGATTACGATTTCACCGCCAAGCTGGAAGATGAACTGGATTTGATCTCCGCCGGCAAGCGCGAATGGATTCCTGTTCTGGATGAATTCTGGAAGGGTTTCAGCCAACAGATCGCGGAAAAAAAGGACGTTGATCGTCCCGGCGTGGAAATACTGGACGAGGCTTGCCCGAAATGCGGCAAGCCGCTCACCAGCCGCCTCGGCAAGCGCGGCAAATTCATCGGCTGCTCCGGCTACCCGGAATGCGACTACACGCGCAACGTCGATGGCGAGCCAGGCGAAACCACACAGCCAGTCATCGTCGAGGACCGCGTCTGCCCGCAGTGTAGCAGCCAGCTAGTCATCAAGGCCGGGCCGTATGGCAAATTCATCGGCTGCACCAGTTACCCCAAGTGCAAATTCATCGAGCCGCTGGAAAAACCCAGGGACACGGGGGTGACTTGCCCGGAATGCAAGGAAGGGTCGTTGATCGAGCGCAAGAGCCGTTATGGCAAATTGTTCTATTCCTGCAACAGCTACCCGAAGTGCAAATATGCCACCTGGAACCCGCCCATCAATGAACCTTGCCCCAAGTGCGGCTGGCCTATTCTGACCATCAAGATCACCAAGCGGCGGGGTACGGAAAAGGTATGCCCGCAAAAAGAGTGCGGTTTTGTTGAACAGGTCGCCGCACCCGAATAATTTGTTATTCCCGCTAAAATGCAGAAGGCCCCTAAACGGGGCCTTCTGCATTTTTGCTTCCCTGGCTGCGCCGGAGATATTGTTTGCTACGACAACGCTTAGATATCAATATTTCTTGCGATTAGAGCATTCGTTTCGATAAATGCCCTGCGTGGTTCCACTTGGTCTCCCATCAGGGTGGTGAAAATCTCATCGGCACCGATGGCATCGTCAATCTGTACCTTGAGCAAGCGGCGCACAGTCGGGTCCATCGTGGTTTCCCACAATTGTTCCGGGTTCATTTCACCCAAACCCTTATAGCGCTGGATGGAAACCCCACTTTTAACCTGATCCAGAAGCCAGTCCAGGGCTTGCTTGAACTCCGTGACGGGTTGCTGCTGCTCTCCGCGCCTGACGTGGGCGCCTGAACCCAGCAAGCCTTGCAACACCTGTCCGGTTTTGCGCAACTGGGCGTAATTCCCCCCCTCGACGAAATCCTGATCAATCACGCTCACCTGTATATTGCCGTGAACCTGCTTGCGAACCACCAGCCGGTAGGTTTCGGTACGTTCGTCATATTGGCTGCTAACTTCGTACTCCGGCACCGGTAGAAGCATCGCCAGATCCTGTGCGCTTTTCTCGGCGGCAGCTACACTGGAAAGGTCAAGCTGGACATTCTTGAGCAAGGCCTGCAATATTTCACGGTCGATTACCCGTGCCAGGCGATCGACGACGGCTTCCGACAGCAGATATTCCTTGGCGATTTCTTCAAAAGCTTCCTTGCTTAACGGTTCGCTACCTGATTGCGTAACCAGCTTCGCATCGGCCATGGCCTGTTGCAACAGATAATGCTTCAGGTCGTGCTCGTCCTTGAGGTAACGCTCCTGTTTGCCGTGCTTGATCTTGTACAAGGGAGGCTGAGCGATATAGATATGACCACGCTCCACCAGCTCGGGCATCTGACGGTAGAAGAAAGTCAGCAGCAGGGTGCGAATATGCGAGCCGTCGACGTCCGCGTCGGTCATGATGATGATGCGATGATAGCGAAGCTTTTCCGGGTTGTATTCATCCTTGCCGATGCTGGTTCCCAAGGCGGTGATCAAGGTTGCAATTTCCTGGGAGGAAATCAGGCGGTCGAAGCGTGCGCGCTCCACGTTCAGAATCTTGCCCTTGAGCGGCAAAATGGCCTGAAACTTTCGATCACGCCCCTGCTTGGCGGAACCACCTGCGGAGTCGCCCTCGACCAGGTATAACTCGGACAGGGCAGGGTCTTTTTCCTGGCAATCCGCCAGTTTTCCGGGCAGGCCCATGCCATCGAGAACTCCCTTGCGGCGTGTCATGTCCCGTGCCTTGCGCGCTGCTTCGCGCGCACGGGCCGCTTCCACGATCTTGCCGGTAATAATCTTGGCGTCAGCGGGATTTTCCAGCAGAAATTCCGCCAGCTTGCTCGCTACAATCTCCTGCACCACGGGTTGGACTTCACCCGACACGAGTTTGTCCTTGGTCTGCGAAGAAAATTTTGGTTCATACACCTTGATGGACAAAACGCAGGTCAGCCCTTCGCGCATATCATCGCCGCTGGTTTCCACCTTGGCCTTCTTGGCGATGTCGTTCTGCTCAATGTAGTTATTGAGCGTTCGCGTCAGGGCACTACGCAGGCCGGTCAGGTGGGTGCCGCCGTCTCGCTGTGGAATATTGTTGGTAAAGCACTGCACGGTTTCCGCATAGGAGTCGTTCCACTGCATGGCCACTTCCACCGTGATGCCATCCTTTTCACCAATAGCGTGAAATACCTTGGGGTGCAGAACCGTTTTGGTCCGGTTTACATACTCCACGAAACCCTTTACGCCACCGCAAAATGCGAAGTTTTCACTTCTGCCGTCACGCTGGTCGATGAGTTCTATTTTGACGCCGTTATTGAGGAAGGAAAGTTCGCGTAAGCGCTTCGCCAGAATGTCGAAGTGGTACTCGATGTTGCCGAAGGTTTCCGCGCTGGGCATGAAATGTACTTCGGTACCCTTGCGTTCGCTATCGCCAATCACTTTCAACGGTTCAACCGCCACACCGTGGCGGAATTCCATCTGGTGAGACTTGCCATTGCGCCAGATCCTGAGCTTGAGCCATTCCGACAATGCATTGACCACGGAAACACCAACCCCGTGAAGCCCGCCGGATACCTTGTAGGAATTGGCGTCGAATTTCCCTCCGGCGTGCAGTTCGGTCATCACGATTTCTGCGGCGGAGCGCTTGAATTCGTCATCATTCTTGATATCGGTCGGAATACCTCGGCCGTTATCCACCACACTAATCGAGCTGTCGGCATGGATAATGATATGGATATCGTCACAGTGACCCGCCAACGCTTCGTCGATGGCATTATCCACGACCTCGAACACCATGTGGTGCAGCCCGGTGCCATCACTGGTATCGCCAATGTACATGCCTGGACGCTTGCGCACCGCATCCAGGCCTTTCAGTATCTTGATGCTGTCAGAATTGTAATCGCTCATTTTTTTCTCATGGTTTCACGTGGAACCGAAAACTACCGGCATGTGCTATTTCTTGCCGCATCAAATTCGCATCGGCATCACGACATACTTGAAACGGTCATCGCCTGGTACGGTTATCAGACAGCTGCTGTTCGGATCGCCAAAGGAACATTCCACTTCGCTGGTATCGATGTTGTTCAACACATCCAGCAAATACGTCACGTTAAAACCTATATCCAGGGGTTCATTGGTGTAATTAATTTCGATTTCTTCCTCGGCTTCTTCCTGTTCGGTGTTGTTGCAGATGACCCGCAAGCTGTTTTGCGTCAGAACCAGGCGTACACCACGAAACTTTTCGTTGGAAAGAATAGCTGCCCGCTGCATGGCACGGAGCAGGGTGACTCGATCCAACAACACATGATTTTGATAATTGGCCGGCACAACCTTGTTGTAATCCGGGAATTTTCCTTCAATCACCTTCGAAACCAGATTGATATTACCAAAACTGAAAGTCACCAGGTTTTTCCCCAAGCGCACTTTAACTTCATCATCAACATCTGCTAGCAGCTTGATTAATTCAGTCACCGTCTTGCGCGGCAGAATTGCCTCGGCCATTTGTTGAATCGATGGGACTTCCATGCCAGCAAAACTCAGACGGTGACCATCCGTGGCCACAACCTTGATCATGCCTGGTTCCAGTACCATCAGCAGGCCATTCAGATAATAACGGATGTCCTGTTGGGCCATGGCGTATTGCACTTGATTAAATAAATGCCTCAGGGTGGATTGAGGCAGCGAGATTTCTGATACCTCTTCGTCCGAAAGAGCCAGTTTTGGGAAGTCGTCGGCTGGTAGTGTTTGCAGATTGAATTGGCTTTTTCCCGCCTTCAATTGCAAGCGACTGTCTTTGCTATCGAACGTAATCTCTGCATTGTCAGGCAGAGCACGCACAATATCCTGCAGTTTTTTGGCAGAAACAGTTATGGCACTTTCTTCAGGGTTGCCCTTATTAAGGGCGGTTGCAGTAATCTGAATTTCCAGATCGGTTGCAATAAATGAAAGTCTCGTTTCGCCTATCTGAATTAACACATTAGACAGAATGGGTAGTGTATGTCGACGTTCAACGATACCTGCAACAGCTTGCAGCGGTTTAAGGAATTCTTCCTTATGTATTTTCATTAATAACATATATATATATCCTGATACTAATAGATAAGTACTGACTGTTTTTTGTATAACTTAGTATTTATTATAATTTTCAATACGATAAGTCGGATTGAAAAGTCTGTATAAAGCGTTGTATGGCTTGTGTGCAGTTTGGGGATGGTTTTTTTGTTTTCATAAAACCGCGTGCTTATGCACAATCCACACACAGCTTGTTCAACTTCTTAAAACTTGTAATAACACACTGATATCTCGTGTAATTCCTGATTCACTTATTTTCAATTCCTCAATTTTCCGACAAGCATACATGACAGTTGTATGATCGCGCCCACCGAAAGCATCACCTATTTCAGGAAAGCTTAAATGGGTTAACTCCTTGGCTAGTGCCATTGCTACCTGACGAGGTCGGGCAACATTACGTGTGCGCTTTTTCGAGTACATCTCGGCAACTTTGATCTTGTAATAATCAGCGACCGTTTTCTGGATATTTTCAATCGAAATCTGACGGTTCTGTACGGCGAGCAAGTCTTTCAGAGCTTCCTTGGTGAGTTCCAGTCCAATCGCATGGCCGGTAAATCTGGAATAGGCAATCACTTTTTTGAGAGCGCCTTCCAGTTCACGCACATTTGAACGAATCTGTTTGGCAATGAAAAATGCGACATCATCGTCCAGATGAAAACCTTCCATTTCTGCCTTTTTAAGCAGAATGGCCACGCGCATTTCCAGTTCTGGTGGCTCGATAGCAACCGTAAGGCCCCATCCGAAGCGCGAAATCAAGCGATCTTCCATGCCTGAAATCTGCTTGGGGTAGGTATCGCAGGTAATGATTACCTGCTTTTTGCTTTCGATGAGAGCGTTGAACGCATAGAAAAACTCTTCCTGTGTGCGTGCTTTCCCGCTAAAAAACTGGATATCGTCGATCAACAATAAATCGAGGGAGTGGTAGTAGCGCTTGAAATCGTCAAAAGCTTTATGCTGGTAAGCCCTCACAACGTCGGAGACATAACGCTCAGCGTGGAGATAACTTATTTTTGCGTTGCTGTTCTGTTCCTGGACATAGTTTCCGATGGCCTGAATCAGGTGGGTTTTTCCCAATCCGACGCCGCCATAGACGAACAGGGGGTTATATGCGGTTCCCGGGTTTTCAGCCACTTGTAAAGCCGCGGCTCGGGCAAGTTGGTTGGCTTTTCCCGTGACGAAGTTGGCAAAGGTAAAAGAAGGATTGAGACCCGATTTTTCACTTCTGCCTGAGCGTGCTGCGGGTGTAGGTATGGCTTTTACAGCCGGAACCTTGCTTTCCTTAACTGTATTATTTTCCGCAACGACCAAGGTCAATTGCACCGGCCGGGAAAAATGCGCTTCACCCATTTCCTCGAAGCGGCTGAGAAATTTGTCCTTTACCCATTGCAGAATAAATCGGTTGGGGGCCTCGATTCGCATGAAATCAGCGCCGGAGGCGAAGCGGAGGGGTTTAATCCAATTATTGAACTGCTGTGGGGTAAGCTCTTGCTCAAAACGGCTCAGACAAGCTTGCCAGAAAGTTTCCATTGATTGCCTTGACGCTGAAACAGTTAAAGCCGGTTTTTAGGGAAAAAAACGGTTAATGACTTGATATTGTAGTCCGAATGGTTGGACTTATCCACAGACTGACTGATTAATTAAGGTTGACAGGTGATTGGCAAAAGTAGTCTAATTGCTGGTTCACAGTCTCGGTAAAAGCAAGAGGAAGAATTATGAAACGCACTTTTCAGCCATCCGTGGTCAAACGCAAACGCACCCACGGTTTTCGCGCCAGGATGAAAACGCCTGCTGGCCGGGCCATCATCAATGCTCGTCGCGCTAGTGGCAGGACACGTCTGGCTGTCTGAGCCAGGCTTTATGCAGTGAACGGCTTTGGATTTTCCAGGCCTAAGCATTTAGTAAAAACGGATGAAATTTCATCCGTTTTTAGTTTCAATTGCCGCTTTTCCAGCGAGCATTTTCAAGTTCTTGCCAAACCGGGAAACCAGGATTTTGCGCGCTTGGCAGTAATTGTCAGCAAGAAATCAGCACGTCTGGCAACGTCACGGAATTACATCAAGCGCATAGCGCGAGAAGTCTTCCGTTTGCAGCAATCCGAGTTGAGTGGTCTGGATATTGTCGTGAGAGCGCGAAAAAGTTTCACACATTCTGATTATGCTGCCATTGCTCTGGAACTGCAGTTGCAATTTACGCGGGTGCGGCAGAAATTTCCGGCATCCCGGCCAGCAGATGAGCCATGAATCGAATACTGTTAATTATCATCAAGGCTTATCAATATTTAATCAGCCCCATGCTTGGCCCTTCTTGCCGTTACACGCCCACCTGCTCAGAATATGCGGCTCAAGCTGTCAAAAAATACGGCGCCATCAAGGGGCTGTGGCTGAGCATCAAACGCGTAGGCCGCTGCCATCCCTGGCATGATGGCGGCTATGATCCCTTACCTTAGGTAAACCATGGATACCCAAAGACTTATATTGTTTGTCGTGTTTTCTTTCTCGATCCTGTTGCTGTGGGATTCATGGCAGAAGGAACAGCACCCCATACCCGCGCAAACCGTTCCGGCTCAGGTCGCATCCATGACTCCGGTACCCAGTTCCGCCTTGAGCGCAACGTCCCCTGCCACAACGCCTGGGTTACTGCCCCAGATGGATAAGGGAGAGAGGCTGCGAGTAAGCACTGACACCCTGAACGTGGTAATCGATACGGCAGGCGGCGACATCCGCCATCTGGAATTGCTTAAACATCACGATGCCGTGGACAAAAACAAGAACTTTGTTTTGCTGGCCGACCAGAAACCGCATATTTATGTTGCCCAATCGGGCCTGATAGGTAATGGCCTTCCCAGTCATAAAACCAGATTCACGGCGCAAGCAAGCGACTACCGATTGGCGGATGGCGCCCAGGATCTGAGGGTTACTCTGACCGCGCCCGAGAGCGCAGGCATCAGGGTGGAAAAGATTTTTACTTTCCACCGTGACAGTTACGTAATCGATGTGGAATATAAAATTCACAATGGCAGCGCTGTTGCCATGGCACCCAATGCTTATTATCAACTGGTGCGCGACGATTCCACGCCTGCTGGTGATTCCATGTTCGTCCAATCCTATACCGGCCCAGCTGTATATACGGACAAGGGAAAATTTCAGAAGGTGGCTTTCTCCGACATCGAGAAAGACAAGGCCAGTTTCGAGAAGCAGAGCAAAGATGGTTGGATTGCCATGCTGCAGCACTATTTTCTTAGCGCCTGGTTGCCGAACAATGGCTTGGCGCGCGAGTTTTATACCAAGAAATTGGCCGATAAGTTGTATGCAGCAGGGGTAATTCTGCCCCTGGGCACGATTGCTCCCGGTGCGGACGGTAGCATTTCGGTCCCGCTCTATGCCGGACCGCAGGAACAGGAAAAACTCAGCGAGCTCGCCCCCGGTCTGGATTTGACCGTGGACTATGGCTGGCTGACCGTGATCGCCGCACCGCTGTTCTGGGTTCTGTCCATGATCCATAAGGGGGTCGGCAACTGGGGGGGCGCCATCATCTTGCTCACGGTATTGATCAAGCTGGTGTTTTATCCGCTTTCCGCAAAAAGCTACCGTTCCATGGCGCACATGCGTGTGCTGGGACCAAAACTGCAAAAGCTCAAGGAACAGTATGGAGATGACCGTCAGCGCCTGCATCAGGCCATGATGGATCTGTACAAGACCGAGAAGGTCAACCCCTTAGGGGGCTGTCTGCCTGTCGTGGTGCAGATCCCCGTGTTCATTTCGCTGTACTGGGTGCTGCTGGCAAGCGTGGAGATGCGTCATGCACCTTTCATGCTGTGGATTCAGGATCTTTCGGCCACCGATCCCTATTACGTCCTGCCCATCATCATGGGTGTAACCATGCTGATTCAGACCAAGCTTAATCCGACGCCGCCGGACCCTATTCAGGCCAAGGTCATGATGGTGATGCCGTTTGCCTTCAGTATTTTCTTCTTTTTCTTCCCCGCCGGTCTGGTGCTGTATTGGGTCGTGAACAACACGCTCTCGATCGCCCAGCAGTGGCAGATCACGCGCAAAGCAGAACAGGAACAGGCCGCCAAGGGGCATGGCAAACGCTGATACCATCGCCGCTGTCGCCACCGCCCCTGGGCGGGGTGGCATTGGCGTGGTGCGGGTGTCGGGGAAAGGATTGGGCGCTTTTGCCCTAGCGCTTCTGGGCAAAAGCCCGCGAGCGCGATATGCGACCCTGAGCGATTTTCACGATAGCGACGGGTCGGTCATAGATCAGGGCATCGCACTGTTTTTCCCCGCCCCGCACTCATTTACCGGCGAAGACGTGCTTGAATTGCAGGGACATGGCGGCAATGCCGTGATGCAGCGCCTGCTCAAGCGTTGTCTGACACTTGGCGCCCGCCTGGCGGAACCAGGTGAGTTCACCAGGCGTGCCTTCCTCAACGACAAGCTCGATCTGGCACAGGCCGAAAGTGTCGCGGACCTGATAGATGCCGCCAGCGAGGAGGCGGCCAAAAGCGCCATGCGCTCCCTGCAGGGAGAATTTTCTCGCGCCGTACATGAAATCGTGGCGCGCTTGATCGATCTGCGGATGTTGGTGGAAGCCTGTATCGATTTCCCGGACGAAGATATCGATTTTCTTGAAGCAGCGGATGCCCTGGGCAAGCTCGCGCAAATCAAGCAACTGCAACAACACCTTTTTGCCAGCGCCAAGCAGGGCAGCCTGCTGCGCGAGGGGGTCCATGTGGTGCTGGTCGGCCAGCCAAATGTGGGCAAGTCCAGCCTGCTTAATCAATTGGCTGGCGACGAAGTTGCCATTGTCACCCCTATCGCCGGCACGACACGCGACACCGTGCGCGAAGAAATCGACATTCAGGGCATACCCTTTCACATCATTGATACTGCGGGCCTGCGCGACACGGCCTGTGAGGTCGAGCGAATCGGTATTTCACGCACCTGGGCCGCAGTGGAAAAAGCCTCATTGGTGCTGCTATTGCTCGATGCAAGAGAGGGCGAAAGCGAGCCGGACCGGGCGATTCTGGCGCGACTGCCAACACAGCTTCCGGTGGTTAAGGTTTTCAACAAAATCGATCTATTGCCTGAGCCGATTGTAATGGGCTCTCAGGAGGATGGTACGACAGTATTCGCCTCCGCAAAAACCGGAGCGGGAATGGACACGCTACGCCACAGCCTGCTCGCGCTGGCAGGCTGGGAGCAAACCGGCGAGGGGGCGTTCATGGCGCGCGAGCGCCATTTGCGCGCCATGAAAAGTGCCCGGGAGCATGTCGCTAAAGCGGAAGCCAACTGGCACCAACTGGAATTCTT
>JAUYFW010000037.1 GCA_030690835.1 Sulfurimicrobium sp.
TCTGGGCCTGGCGCTGGGTATCGACTGGTCCGACGATGTCCAGGTCAGGGCATTGGCACGCGAAGCCCTGTCTCATGGCGCCAGGGAACTAAGGGCATCGGCAAATCATGTCGGCGATTACCGGCTGCGCGCCAAGGCCGAATTGTTTGGCTTGGCCGCCCTGATGCTCAGGATCATGGAGAAGAGTGCCGACGATGGCGTTTTGGCGCACGGTGGCCCGGCATGGAAGTCATTTGGACGCGCCCTTTGGGAGGAGTCCTCAGGCGCCTGATGATGACGAGGCTCTGAGCACTCACTGGCGAATATGCCATAATAACACCCATGAAAAGCGTCGATCTCACCCACCATTTCCTCATCGCCATGCCGGCGATGACGGACCCGTATTTCTCCAAGACTCTGACCTATATCTGCGAGCACAACGAGCAGGGCGCGCTGGGCATTGTGATTAATCGCCGCATCGACCTGGACTTCGAGGCTCTGTTTGCGCAGATCAAGATCCCGCTCGAAAATCAGGCGCTGGCCGCGATGCCGATACACTACGGCGGTCCGGTGCAGATGGACCGGGGCTTCGTGCTGCATCAGCCGGCGGGAGACTGGCAGTCGAGCCTGAAAGTGTCCGACGGTATTGCGCTGACCACTTCGAAAGACATTCTCGAGGCGGTGGGGCGCGGCGAGGGACCGGCCAAGCTCTTTGTCTCGCTCGGCTACGCCGGATGGGAAGCCGGTCAACTGGAGCATGAGCTGGCTCAAAACGCCTGGCTCACCGTGCCCGCCGAACCAAGCCTCATTTTCGACGAGCCGGAGGAAACCCGTCTCGTTGCGGCAATGCAAATGCTCGGTGTGGATTTCGCCAGCCTGGCCGATGTGGCGGGGCATGCCTAACCCCCCCACCCCCCCTTATCAGGGGGGAGAAGAGTCTCCTCCCCTGATAAGGGGAGGCCGGGAGGGGTTGCCTCGAAGCACTACTGTGCTCGCCTTCGATTTCGGCCTCAAGCGCATCGGCGTGGCGGTGGGGGATGTGACGATAGGCGTGGCCCATCCGCTGGAAACCCTGCACGGCGAGAGCAACGAGCAGAAATTCGGCGCGATTGCCGGGCTGATCCGGGAATGGCAGCCGGGGGCGCTGGTAGTGGGCCTGCCGCTGCACCTCGATGGTACGGAGCATGACATGACGCTGCGCTGCCGCAAGTTCTCCCGGCAACTGGAAGGGCGCTTTAATTTGCCCGTCGCGCTGGTGGACGAGCGCCTGACTTCCGAGGCCGCCAGCCAGGATTTGCGCGAAATGGGCATAGGCGGACGAAAGCAGAAAGCCATGCTGGACCAGGTCGCCGCGCAGTTGATTTTGCAAACTTATCTGGATGAGAACAAAATTTAGAGGTTCCAACATGCAACTACCTGACGCCGAAGTGCTGCTGCAGCACATGGCGCAACAGCTTAAACCCTTTATCACCGAGCGCAGCGCCCTGGTCGGGATTCATACCGGCGGCGTGTGGCTGGCGGAAAAGCTTCACCCCTTGCTGGATCAGGCCATGCCCATGGGGGCGCTGGATGTTTCCTTCTACCGCGACGATTTTGGCCAGGCGGGATTGCACCCCAATATCGAGCCTTCCTCCATTCCTTTCGACGTGGAAGGGCGCAATATCATCCTGGTCGATGATGTCCTCTACACCGGGCGCAGCGTGCGCGCGGCGATGAACGAGCTGTTCGACTACGGGCGCCCCGCCAGCATCATTCTGGCCGTGCTGGTCGATCGCGGCGGGCGCGAGCTGCCGATCGCCGCCCAAGTGGTCGGCGTGACGCTTGGCCTGGAAGCGCGGCAGAATATCCAGTTGAACCGCGATGGGCAGGGAACGCTTGGTCTCAGCCTGCATGAAAAAGCGGCTTGATAGTCATGGTGCTGCGTACCCCGCCCCTTCCCTCACCCCTGCCCTCTCCCGTTCACGGGAGAGGGGGACGCGGAATCGCTCCGCGATTCTGTAACACTGGAGCACGCCCATGGCATTTCTGAGTAACAACCCGCAGCTCAACCTGAATGGCGAGCTGCAGCATCTGTTGACGATAGAAGGTTTGAGTGCGGGAATGTTGCGGCATATCCTCGATACGGCGGAGTCATTCGTCGGCGTGTCGGAACGAGATGTGAAGAAAGTGCCGCTGCTGCGCGGTAAGGCGATTTTCAACCTGTTCTTCGAACCCAGCACGCGCACCCGCACCACCTTCGAGATCGCCGCCAAGCGGCTGTCGGCGGACGTGGTCAACCTCAACATCAACGCCTCCTCGCAGAGCAAGGGCGAGACCCTGCTCGATACCGTGGCCAACCTCTCGGCCATGCACGCCGACATGTTTGTGGTGCGCCACGCCGCCGCCGGTGCCGCCCATCTGATCGCCCGCCATGTGGCGCCGCACATCAGCGTGGTGAATGCCGGCGACGGCCGCAGCAGTCACCCCACCCAGGGCCTGCTCGACATGTTCACCATCCGCCACTTCAAGGGCGGCTTCCACAACCTGCGCGTGGCCATCGTCGGCGACGTGCTGCACTCACGCGTGGCGCGCTCGCAAATCCATGCGCTCACCACCCTGGGCTGCCCGGAAGTGCGCGTGATCGCGCCCAAGACCCTGTTGCCGCGCGATGTCAGCAACCTCGGCGTGCATGTCTATCACCGCATGGACCAGGGCCTGAAGGATGTCGACGTGGTGATGATGCTGCGCCTGCAGAACGAACGGATGCAGGGCGCCCGCCTGCCCTCCGCCGGCGAGTTCTACAAACACTGGGGCCTCACCACCGAGAAACTGCGCCACGCCAAGCCCGACGCCATCGTCATGCACCCCGGCCCGATGAATCGCGGCGTGGAAATCGACTCCGAAGTCGCCGACGGCCCGCAGTCGGTCATCCTCGCGCAAGTCACCTTCGGGATTGCGGTGCGCATGGCGGTCATGAGCATTCTGGCGGGGAATTGAACATCATGGATATGGCACAGCCCGGTAGCCTGTTTTCGAACGCAACGACGCCCTTGATCTCGGATCATTTCAAGAGGGATGCCGAGGCCGTCGTGTTCCTCGGCAGTTGCCTGAAATTGCTGGGGGAGATACCCGACAAGAGCATGCAACTCGTTGTGACTTCCCCTCCCTATAACATCGGCAAGGAATACGAACGGCGGTTGAATCTGGATGCCTATCTGGCTCAGCAAGCGGAGGTGATTCGTGAATGCGCGCGAGTCCTCTCGGAACGGGGCAGCATCTGTTGGCAGGTGGGAAATTATGTCCATGACGGCGCCATCGTGCCGCTGGACACGGTGCTTTATCCAATTTTCCGTGAAACCGGATTGGTCATGCGTAATCGTATCGTCTGGCATTTCGAGCATGGCCTGCATTGCTCGAAACGTTTTTCCGGGAGATATGAAACCATCATGTGGCTTACAAGACCGGGAAAGGATTACGTTTTTAATCTCGATCCTGTGCGCGTCCCACAAAAATATCCTGGTAAAAAACATTTTAAGGGGCCGAAAGCTGGGGAATATTCCTGTAATCCATTAGGAAAGAATCCGGGCGACGTTTGGGATATTCCAAATGTCAAAAGCAATCACGTCGAAAAAACCGAGCATCCTTGCCAGTTTCCAACAGAGTTGACTGACCGATTGGTGCTCTCCATGACCAATCCTGGAGATTGGGTATTCGATCCCTTCCTTGGGACGGGAACCACAATTGCCTCAGCGGTACGCCACGGGCGACGGGGTGCCGGAGCCGAAATCGTCGGGCGCTATGTCGCTATCGCACGAGAGCGTGTCGCCTCCGCTATGGAAGGGACACTGCGAGTTCGCCCAATGGGGCGCCCGAAATATGACCCGCTGGCCGCCGGTAACAGTCTGACCAAAGCCCCTTGGGAAGAACACGAAAGCGCGGAGGATAAGCAGCTCCGTTTAATGCAAAACAGGGCACGCTACAACCATGAAAATAGTTGAAACCTATTCGCATCTCAACGGCCTGGAATTTCTTCTAGTTCACCAGCCGTTGCTGTGGCAAGAAATTCAAGAGGTGATTGCCGCCGTGGATGGTCAGGCGTGCAAAAACAAGGTATCCAAAGAGAAACGTACAGAGGGCAAGGTATTTTACAGTCCGGTCGAGATGAATCGGACCTTCAAGACTCTGCTCGGGGAGAAGCACTGGCACGAGAGCCGGGTGAGTTATTGGGTTACTAAAGACGCGCGTCTTATACGAAAGACATTGACAATGCCGCCTGAAGAGCAAAAACGCGAAATTGAAGCATCTGGGGCCGCAGCAATCTTTAGTTACAACCAGACGGATTTCGTTAAAGACCGCGTAGCGGTAGAAATCCAATTCGGAAAATATTCTTTCGTGGCCTACGATCTCTTCGTCAAACACCTCGCCTTCTATATTGGCGATCAAATTGATGTCGGTATCGAAATACTCCCCATGAAATCGTTGCAGGCACAGATGAGTTCCGGCGTGCCGTATTACGAGGGAGAGCTTTATAACGTAGTCAGGCAAGGACGCGGAGTACCTGCAGTACCGCTCATTCTGGTGGGGATCGAACCATGAAAATCCACATCAAGAATGGCCGTGTCATCGACCCCGCCAGCGGCCTGGACAGCATTCAGGACGTCTTCGTCGCCGCCGGGCACATCCAGGCTCTGGGCCAGGCGCCCGCCGATTTCCATGCCAATCAGGTAATCGACGCGACCGGGCTGATCGTCTGTCCCGGCCTGGTCGATCTGTCCCTGCGTCTGCGCGAGCCGGGGCTGGAATACATCGCCGGGCTGGAATCGGAGATGCACGCGGCGGCGGTGGGCGGGGTGACTTCGCTGGCCTGTCCGCCGGATACCGACCCGCCCCTGGACGAGCCGGGCCTGGTGGAAATGCTCAAGTTCCGCGCCCGCAACATGCCGGGGCCACGGGTCTATCCGGTGGGCGCGCTGACCCGCGAACTCAAGGGCGAGCGCCTTACCGAGATGGCGGAACTCAACGAAGCCGGTTGCGTGGCCTTCAGCCAGGCCGATGCGCCGCTGCTGGACACCCAGGTGCTGCTGCGCGCGCTGGAATACGCCACCACCTTCGATCTGCCGGTGTGGCTGCGCCCGCAAGACCCGCATCTGGCGCGCAACGGCGTCGCCCATGACGGCGTGGTGGCCGCGCGCCTGGGGCTGCATCCGATCCCGGTGCCGGCGGAAACCGTGGCGCTGGCGACCATCCTGCTGCTGACCCGGGAAACCGGCGCCCGCGTGCATCTATGCCGGCTATCCAGCCGCGCCGGGGTGGAAATGGTGCGCCGGGCCAAACACGACGGCCTGCGCATCACTTGCGACGTGAACATCCACCATGTGCATCTTTCCGAGATGGATACGGCGGATTTCAATTCCAACTGCCACCTGGTGCCGCCCCTGCGCAGCCAGCGCGATCGTGATGCCATTCGCCAGGCGCTGGCCGAGGGCGTGATCGATGCGATCTGTTCCGACCACGCGCCGGTGGACGACGACGCCAAGGAGTTGCCGTTCCAGGAAGCCGAACCGGGCGCTACCGGCGTCGAACTGCTGCTGCCGCTGACCTTGAAATGGGCGAGCGAAACCGGCCTGCCGTTATCCCAGGCGTTGGGCTACATCACCCATCGCCCGGCCGCCATCATGGGGGTGAACGCCGGCCACATCAGCGTCGGCGCCCCGGCCGACCTGTGCGTATTCGATCCCGAGGCCGCCTGGCTGGTCAGCCCCTCCAACCTCGCCAGCCTGGGCAAGAACAGCCCTTATCTCGGCCTGGAGATGATCGGCCAGGTGCGCTACACGATCATCGACGGCCATCTGGATTTCAAGCGGGGGCACGCGTAGGTCGGGTTGACTTGAAACAAGCTCGCGTCCCCCTGTAGTGTCGGCGATACAGGGGGACCGGTTTCACTCTTCAGGGTTACCGAAAGGTATAAGCAACCGAGTTCGGCAGCTACGGACGGGGACATAATCACACGGGATGCAACATATAAACAGGCGGGACTGGACAGCTTATCGTTTCAGGTGATTGACGGAGATGCAGCTGTAGCCATGGCCACACATATGCGTTAGCATGAAGATACATGATTATCAACTGGAGAGTGTTTTAATGGGTCACTTCGGATTTTCAATTATATTTACGTTGGTGTGCCTTACAGTTGCGGGTTGGTGGGGCAATTCGATTGCCGGTACGAATGGAGCCATTCAAGCCGTTTGGATTGCGGCGATCCTTGGTGTGATGGAGGTTTCTCTTTCATTTGACAATGCTGTTGTTAACGCATCCGTGCTTAAAACCTGGAACGCATTCTGGCAAAAGCTATTCTTAACAGTCGGGATTCTGATTGCGGTATTCGGTATGCGTTTGCTTTTCCCGCTGGTGATCGTGTCTCAGACGACAGACATGGGGTTGCTTGAAGTCTGGGACATGGCGATCAAGACGCCAGATGTCTATTCAAGCAACCTGATGGCGCACCACGGAGAGATTTCTGCCTTTGGTGGCATGTTTCTGTTGCTGGTCTTCCTGAATTTTGTGCTGGATGAGGGCAAAGAGTTGCACTGGATCGGCTGGATCGAGGAAAAACTGTCCGCCCTGGGCAAGATCAACGCAGTTTCTGTGTTCTTCGCGCTACTTGTGCTGATTGGCTCCATCTCGCTGGTACCCGCAGAAAAACAATTCGCCGTTCTGGTCGCAGGCGTCTGGGGCATTCTGGTTTACCTTGGCGTGGATGTGATCAGTAACTTCCTTGAGTCCGAAGAAGAAAATGATCCAGATGTGGGCAAACTGGTGAAGCGAGGCAGCATTGGGGCCTTCCTCTACCTTGAAGTCCTGGATGCTTCGTTCTCCTTTGACGGCGTGATCGGCGCATTTGCAATCACCAAAGACATCGTCATCATCATGCTGGGCTTGGCAATTGGCGCTGTGTTCGTTCGTTCGATGACCGTGTATCTGGTACGAAAAGGTACGCTCGATGAATTCGTCTACCTTGAACATGGCGCCCATTACGCAATCGGGGCGCTTGCGGTCATCATGTTGGTCAGCATGAAATATCACATTCCCGAGGTTGTAACTGGCATGATCGGTGTAGGGTTTATCCTGGTTGCACTCTGGTCTTCTATTCAGTTCAGAAAGACCGAAAAATTGGCTGCGCATGATGGGTCATAACTGACGTTAAGGAGAAAGTTGTGGGAGTCACTCTTCAAAAAGGCGGCAATGTCAGTCTCACCAAGGTCGCGCCGACGCTAAAAAAAATACTCATTGGGTTGGGGTGGGACGCTCGCTCGACCAGCGGCGCTGAATTTGACCTTGATGCCAGCCTGTTCATGGTGGGGGAGAGTGGAAAAGTCCGTTCAGATGCGGATTTCATCTTCTACAACCAAACCCTTTCGGCTTGTGGTTCCGTTGAACATACCGGAGATAACCGGACGGGTGCCGGTGAGGGGGATGACGAATCAATGAAAGTGGATCTCGGCAAGATACCAACCAGTATTCATCGCTTGGTTATTGCCGTCACGATCCATGACGCTGAAGCGCGCAAACAAAACTTTGGCATGGTGTCGGGTGCGTTCATGCGACTGGCCAATCTTGAAGATGATGTCGAGGTCGCACGCTTCGACTTGTCGGAGGATTACTCGACGGAAACCGCAATGATCTTCGGGGAAATTTATCGTTACAACGGTGAATGGAAGTTCAGGGCAGTTGGACAGGGCTATGCAGGTGGATTACACGCGCTTTGCCTCCAGCACGGTGTCAATGTGAACTAAAGCAGTACAAATTGGAACTCAAAATCCCCCGAGGACTTGCCCTATCGAATCCCGTTCACCTGGCGGCATTTGGTTTTTGGCACGGGGTTGAGTCCATTTGCGCCGGGAATAGTCGGCACGCTGGTTGGTTTTCCACTTTTATTTTTGCTTACGCCATTGGATACAGCAACCCAGATGGCCATCCTTGCCGTGCTGTTTCTAATCGGCGTCTGGATATGTGATCTGACTGGCAAAGCGGTCGGCGAAGCTGACCATTCCGGCATTGTTTTGGACGAGATCGTCTGTTTTGCGATGGTTCTGGCTTTCACACCCATGACGTTTTTGTGGTGGTTGGCGGCTTTCATGACTTTCAGGTTCTTCGATATCTTCAAGTTGTGGCCGGCATCCTGGGCCGACAACAACATGTAAAACGGTTTGGGCGTCATGGCAGACGACTTGATCGCAGCGATGTACGCCATCGCCGTCGTTGTTTCTACGCAATACTTTTTCAATTGTAACTACTCAGGTACTACCCGTAGTGTCTGTAAACACATGACACACTGCATGTAGTGATTTGCGCTGGTGATTGGAGCGAAAAATTGGCATTCTTATTGAATATCGGCATGGTCAGAAAGTTGCTTCAACATGCAACATATTGAATTCATTGGATTTCTACAAAGTTGCCCCTACCTGAGTAGTTACACCTATTGATTCCTATGGTTCATTCTGTCCGGTAACACCGATGCTTCCCGACGACGCCGCTACTTCTGATTCTTCTTCCCGCCCGCCGAAGTCGTTGGATCAGCTTCGTGGCCATATCCGTGTAAAACACTACAGTATTCGCACGGAACAGGCCTATGTGCAGTGGGTGAAACGATACCTCGCTTTCCACGGCTTACGCCACCCCGATGAGATGGGAAAAGTGGAAATAGAGGCATTTCTGACAGCGCTGGCGGTGGTGCGGAATGTGGTGGCTTCCACCGTGCCGGGCTTGCCGGGCTTGCGCCAGGGCGGGCTAAATCTGCCTCACCTTGATGTTCAGTGTCTGGATTCGGTAGGCGATCTGCCTCGGCGTCATGTCCAGCAATCTTGCCGCTTTGGCTTGCACCCAGCCGGCTTGCTCCAGGGCGGCGATGACCCGTTCCCGTTCGTCCAGGTTGGGGTCGTCGAGGTCGACGGCTTGCATGGCGCCCCGGCTCAGGCTGACTTGTTCTTCGATGCCGGTGAGCAGGATGGCGTCGCGGTCGATGACCTCGGCTTCGGTCAGCACGGCGGCGCGTTCCAGGCAGTTTTCCAGTTCGCGCACGTTGCCGGGCCAGGCGTGGTGCATCAGCACGCGTAGCGCCGCGTCGGTCAGTTCCAGGTGGCGGCCTTGCTTGTCGGCGATCTTTTCCACCAGGAAGCGGGCGATGTCGGGGATGTCTTCCAGGCGCTCGCGCAAGCTGGGCAGGGTGATCGGCATGACGTTGAGGCGGTAGTACAAGTCCTCGCGAAAGCGGCCGGCTTCGACTTCGCCTTCCAGGTCGCGGTGGGTGGCGGCGATGACGCGCACGTCCACCTTGATGGTGCGGTTGCCGCCGACCCGTTCCATCTCGCCTTCCTGCAACACCCGCAGCAATTTCGACTGGAAGGCGGCGGAGACTTCGCCGACTTCATCGAGGAACAGGGTGCCGCCGTCGGCCTGTTCGAAGCGGCCCTTGCGCTGGGCCATGGCGCCGGTGAAGGCGCCTTTTTCGTGGCCGAACAGTTCCGATTCCAGCAGGTTTTCCGGCAGGGCGGCGCAGTTGAGTTTGACGAAGGGCGCGCGTGCGCGCGGCGAGTTGTAGTGGATGGCGTTGGCGATGAGTTCTTTGCCGGTGCCGGTTTCGCCACGGATCAGCACGGTGGTGTTCCATTTGGCGACCAGGCGCGCCTGTTCGAACACCCGCCGCATTGGCTGGGAGTGGCCGATGATGTTGTCGAAGCCGTATTGCCCGCGCACGGTGCGGCGCAGGGTGTCGCGTTCCTCGGTGAGTTCCTGGCGTTCCTTCTGGATGTCGGCGGACAGGCGCACGGCCTGGCCGATCAGGTTGGCGACCATTTCCATGAACTGGGTGTATTCGTCGAGCAGGATGGCAGCGCCTTCCGCCGTTTGTGCCGCGAGCACGCCGACGACGCGGCGGCCGATGCGGATGGGTACGCCGACGAAGCCGCGCTCCGGGTCGTAGAGGCCCAGCTTGCCCAAGAAACGCGGTTCGTCGCCGATGCGCTCGACGGCGATCGGTTCACCTTCTTCCAGGATCAGGCCGACCACGCCCTCGCCGGGGCGGTAGCGCACATCCTCGGTGAAGATGCCGGCCAGGCCATGCGCGACGGAGACCTGGAGTTCGCCGCTTTCCGGCTCCACCAGGCTGACCATGCCACGCTCCATGCCGACGCCGTCATGCAGCACGCGCAATACGGCGGTGAGGGTTTCTTTCAGGTCGAGGGAGCGCGAGAGAACCTGGCTGACCTGGTAGAGGGTTTCCAGTTCGGTGCGCAGGAGCTCGTGTTCGAGTTCGAGGCTCATGTCGGCTCCCCGGCGGGGGCAGCAACCTTTCTCGGAAGTTGCACGCGCACCCGGCAGCCGTCGCGGTATTCCGGGTCGATGTCGATCAGGCCGCCGTGGCGGGCCACGGTGGCCTGCGCCATGCTCAAACCCATGCCGAGATGCCCGCGCTCTGCGCCCTTGGTGGTGAAAAACGGCTCGAATACCTTGTAGCGCCATTCCACCGGTACACCTGGGCCGCTGTCTTCCAGAATGACTTCGACATGGTCGGCGCGGGGCAGCGTAAACAGGCGCACGACGCGCTCATTGGCGTGATCGGCGCTGCGTTGCTCGTTTATCGCTTCGATGGCATTCGCCAGCAATTGCCGGAACAGCGCGGCCAACTGGGTGGCGCCGCCATGCACCGCCGGCAGTTCCGGCGCCGGATGCCATTCGACAACGATCCCGGCGCCAAGCAGGGCGGCGGTGCTCATCTTCAGTACATCGCGCAGCACTTCGTTCAGATTCAGCGGCTGGATGGCTTCTGCCGTCTG
>JAUYFW010000043.1 GCA_030690835.1 Sulfurimicrobium sp.
GTATTCCTTGGTGACGTGGTTGACTTCGATGATGGGCATGGGGCGATATCAGTTGGAGTGTGGTAACGCGATATTACTATCAGCGAACGGGGTACTTTTTTTCTAGCTCGTGAGCATAGGCAGTGACCTTTGGCACCACAGCAAGAAGCTCTGGAGCGAGGGCCACGACAGCGGTATAAATTTCGGCCATCTTGTCCGCCGCGTATTCATGTGCGATCAGATTTCTAAGTTCACGAATTCGTACAAGCTTTATGGCGTCATCTACCCACCCGCGCTTTTCAGCACGATGAATGCGATCCAACAGCGTGCCTGTAGCCGTGAGCTCCAGATCGTCAATCAGTCGCATCACTCTTTGCATGAGCAGATCGGATAGACGGGCAAACCTGCTGGCTAATGATTCCAGGCGTTCCAGCTCTTCCGGTTGCCAGTCTTGCTGGTTGAGCAGGTTTTGCGTTCGGTTGATGGAAAAGCGCAAATGAGTAGCGGCGTTTTCCAGGCCGCGCAGCTCTTCTTGCAGTAGGAGCAGTTTATCCACATTCATAGCAGTTTCCCTTCTTTTACAGCCAGACGAGCGAATGGCCTGGAAAGATCAGCGTAGACGGCAAGATCAATTTTCTGCTCACCCAATTGTTGATGGAGTTGGGCAAGGATGGCTAATTTCGTCATCAGGTTTATTTTCCTGGATAATACCAGAAGGTCGATATCGCCACCCTTGGCGGTATCGTCCGCACGCGAGCCAAAAAGGTAGACAGCCGCATCCGGATCCACCGATCGGATGGATTGAATGATGGCGTGTCGTTCAGTTTCGTGAAGGCGCATCGGGGTGATGAAAACAAATCAATGGGGTCAAATACCAATTCTCGTTACTCTTGCCGGCGCCGTTGGTGTCGATGATGCCCAGCACTTCGCCTTCTTCGACCTTGAAATCGACATCATCGAGGGCCTTGAATGGGGCGCGCTCTTCAACCGGCTTTCCGGCGAACCGCCGCCACTGGTTGAGCGCAGTGGTTTTCAGGCTCTGCAACTGGCCGAGCTGGTATTCCTTGGTGACGTGGTTGACTTCGATGATGGGCATTCAGTGTACTCCCCCCAAGTCATGGGATAGGACGAGGGCTTTGTTTAGGGCTGCGATCAGGGAGAGTAGGTCACGATTCATGGTTATGGGGCAGACACAAAAATTTTCTTACGAGTTGATCAGATAGGCCGCGACTTCTTGATACGCAGGAAAGCTGCCATCCAGGCTAGCCAACTGAATGCCATGGTGCAGCGCGGTTGCGATGATCATGCGATCGGCAGGATCGCGGTGATGCTCTGGCAAATTTGCGGCGCGTATGGCAATTTCCCGTTGTACAGGCAGACAGACCACTCCGGAGTCAGCCAAAGCCCAATCTGTCCATTGTTCCAGTGGAAGCGTCAAATCAAGACGCCCCCGCCGAAGAAGCCATGCGACCTCCCAGCATGAAATGGCGCTGACCGCCAATTGGCCTGCCGTCTCGATACGGTCAATCATGCCTCTCGGTAGTGGCTTGACGTCAGGATCCAGCCACCTTACCCAAACATGGGTGTCTAGCAGGATCATCGCAACGCTTCCCAGTCTTCCTCAGGACATGCTGGTGTAATGAGGTCGTCGTGCAAGATAACTGTGCCGGCGAGACGGGGGCTGGGTTTGAGGCGCGCGACCGTTTCAGGCGCCGCAAGCTGGTCATTCGTCGGGAACACGATCACTTCTAACCGCCTGCTGTCCAGACCGGGCGGAAGATCGATAATAAGCTGGTGATTAATTGGTTCGGTAATGAAACGTAGCGCTTCCATACGGTTGTCCTCACTCATGGTGGTCAGGGGCGGAATCCAAGGTCAATGGGGCAGGCACCTTACCCGAATGGCACTTACTTAAACCAAAATACAATTCTCGCATACCGTCATGCGCATGCCGCGGATGCATGGTTTGCCGCGCTTGCCTGGCTCGATGGTGATGCGGTCTCTGTAGTCCATGCTTGATCTCCTTTGTATTCCGCAGAATCTACACTCAATGTATTAAGTGCGGGATCGCCTGCATCTCACTGCGACATGCGGCGCCACCTTAAGCTTGATGGTGCCTGACGTCGGTTTCGAGTGTTGGTGTGCACTTGAGCATCGTGCTCTTGCCGGCACCCGTTGGCGCCAATGATACCAACATCCTCGCCTTGCTAGACGGAAAAAGTGACGTCATCCAGCGCCCTGAATGGAACGCGCTCTTCAACCGGCTGGCCGACGAGCCGCCGCCACTGGTTGAGCGCGGTGGTTTTCAGGCTCTGCAACTGGCCGAGCTTGTATTCCTTGGTGACGTGGTTGACTTCGATGATGGGCATAGCGGTTAGTTATTTGCGTATAGGGGTTAGTGGGTAATCAATGGGGCTAGGCATCATGGCACTACCTTAAGTAAATTTCCAGTATTGTAGGGCGGAAAAGCGTAGCGTCTTATGCGGGTTGCTGCGCATCAAGCTAATTCGCCCACATCACGCAAAACCGCATCGATCAGGTTTTTACGAATGTATATTCCATTGTCCTGCAATTGTATGAGATAGGGCTTGATCGCTCCGATCAAGCCGGTTTTTTTGGCTCGGCGCAATATACCTAAAGTGCCAATCCGAATCACGCCGAAACGTTCCGCCACGCGCCGTGCCTGCGCATCATCCAACAGCACCGTACTTCCAGGCATACCGAGAGCCAAGGCAATAACCTGCGCCTCGCCGCGATCTACCAGAATTGTCAAAGGTTGCAACAATTCGGGAGTCGGGGCTTGAATTTCCAACCAGGCAAGCTGGCTCACTGCCAACGCACCGGGTAATCCAGCGCCATGAACAGTCACCTCTTCCCATACCATCGTCGGCACCATCACCCGCTGATATAGCTTGGGCAGGAGTTCAAGTTGGCCAATAATCGCCAAGGCAATCAGTGGGCTGCTGTCACCCACAATAGTTTGATTAGTCATCACGCAACTCATCGGCAATTTGATCATCATCCAGATTCATCACCGGTATTTGCAAACGCCCCAGCTCAAACATGAAGCGCAGCTTGCTCATGCGGCAAAACTCAGCCGCCTTGCCCAATGAAAGGCGGTGAACCTCAAACAACTTGGCTGCCAGCAGAAATACCAGCTCTTCTTCCAAAGCTTGTGGGGCTTTGCCGGATGTCACCAGCAAATCATCAGGGTATGGCAGGGATAAAGTGTGCATGGTCGATCTCCTGGGTTCAAGCGGAACAAACACTGCGTCATTGTGAGGTTGAGCGAATAATACCGCACTTGTTAGGCGAAAGCGTGAAGCTGTTAGAGCCTGCTGCATTCTTTAAGGTGTCGAATTCGACCCCTTAAAAGTTCCGAGTGCCATGAGGGACAGACACCAATTCTCGGTGCAATTCCCTCGCCGTATCCATACAACTTTGGGCGATGCTCCGCGCAACAGACTCAGTTCATGGAAATCGGAATCCTTGGTGACCAAGGTGTAACCGTGCTCTCGCGCAAACGCCCAAACTGTCTCGTCCGATGCGTGATCCATGGCATGTGTCATGACGTGAACGAAGTCCGGGTAATGATCCGCCAGCTTTGTTACCAGACGTGGGGAGAGATTTTGGTCGAACAACAGCTTCATGCCGCAATGGCGATCTGGTGTCTTTCGCGGTCGGCTGCGTAGGCAAGGCAGGCCTGGATATCTTCCGCAGTGAGGAAGGAAAAGTCGGCCAGGATTTCACCAGGCGTCATGCCAGAGGCCAGATAGTCCAGAATGTCATATACCGTCATGCGCATGCCACGGATGCATGGTTTGCCGCCGCGCTTGCCTGGCTCGATGGTGATACGGTCTCTGTAGTCCATGCTTGATCTCCTTTGCAGTCATGAGTCCGTTAAGTGAATCAGCGGGAAATCAGACGCCCCGTGAGTTCCGAGTATTCTGGAAAAACGGAATCGACACTGGCCAGCAAGGCGTCGTGAGTGATGGCGGTGGCAATGATGATGCGATCCGCCGGGTCTTTGTGTACGTCCTGGAGCGCGACGGACAAGCGCGAAATCTCGCAGGTAACCGGCAAGCAATCGACCCCAGACGCTGAGAGCGCTTCAACCAGCCATTCACCAACGGGCAATGGCAACTCCAGTTTGCGTTGTTTGACGAGCAGCGACACCTCAAAACAGGAGATGGCCGAAACCGCCATTAATGACTGCGAATTGATTGCAGCCATAATGGGCTTGGTTAGCCCAGGCTCGCCCAGAAGAATCCAATTCACCCAGACGTGAGTGTCTAGAATGATCACTTGAGCGCGTCCCAATCGCCTTCGGGCACCACTGGCGCCACAATATCGCCAAGGATTCTGCCCTTTCCCGCAATACGGGCCGATGGCACCCGCCAAGGTTGGGTTGCTGCACTGGCTTGCGATGGAAGCATGGTAACGATGACACGAGCCTCTTCCACAGGGGGCTTGTCAGTCAGCCACCTTATCTGCCCGTGATCATAGATCGCTTCATAGCTCTGTAGCATGGTCGTTTCTCCTTAAGTCCCGTCCGCCGAGGTTCGGTGGCCGACGATGTAGATTATGACGATGGGGTTCATGTTTGCACCATGGCCGGTTCTCGGTTTTCGCGGCTAAAGCTGCTCCACAAAAAGCGTTCAAAACTGAGGCCGTTCCTGTGGCGATGTCGTCCAGTGCCGTCTGCTTGAGGCTGGTAAGTTTTTCATTGTTCACTTCTATCCATAATAAAGCGGTTAGTCGTTAGCGTGTAGGGGTTACTACACTTTTAAATCAATAGTGGGTTGTTGTAGGGTGCGTCCCACGCACCAATGATTGTGGTGCGTGGGACGCACCCTACATAATTATTGGTGTTTTGAAATAGACTCGAATTAGTAAGTAATCAATGGGGTCAGCCACGATGGCACTACCTTACTTGATTAGCCCCCAACCTCAGCCATTCTGCCCAGACTCGTCCGTGCCGCTGTGCGGTGCATAGCACTCTACCTTACCCCACTTGAATAATCTGGTTCAGCCGCTCGCACACTTGGGTGAACAGTGCATCTGACAGGCGTTTCATGGGGTGAGGTGTGGCGCCGCGCAAGCGCCAGTCGAAAGACTTGGGCTGATGGCAGAGTACATAGCTGGTCTGCTCCGCCTTGCGCCCTCTGGTTTGGCCGACAGCTACAGCAAAAGGGTTGTCGGCATTGTATTCCGCCGTGGTCATGGGCAGTCCGATTGCCAGCGAGGTTTTGGCATTGAAGGCGCGCGGTGAGAGCACCAGAAAAGGATGAACATCCCGCATTTCCCGCCCAACCTGAGGGTTGCAGTCAATCCAGATGA
>JAUYFW010000046.1 GCA_030690835.1 Sulfurimicrobium sp.
CCGCCCTGCTTGCTGGCTGCATGACCGTATCGTTTGCCGCCGGCATTCCCACCGCGGGTGTTCGCCATTTGTTCGACATTACCGGCCAGGGCGCCGGCGGCCTCTCGCTGCCTACCGACGTGGCGGTCAGCAGCGATGGACGCATATTTGTAGTCGACGGCGGCAACCATCGTATTGTTGCCTTTGATCGCAACGGCAAACACCTCCTCACCATCGGCCACAAAGGGTCGGGCGAAGGGCAGTTCAAGGACCCGGTCGGCGTCGGAACCGATGGCAAGGGGCGCGTCTATGTGGCCGACACGAGTAACCACCGCATCCAGGTATTCGGCACCGATGGGCGCTTCCAATATGCATTCCCGGTTGTCGATAGCGGCCTGGCGATACGTCCCATAGATGTGGCGACGGATGCATCGGGCACCAAAATCTACGTTAGCGGCAACAACAACCACAAAATCATGGCATACGCGGCACCGGGCAGGCTTGTGCGCCAGTGGGGCGGAAACGGCGAGAGTGGCGGGCTATTCCGCTATCCGGCATCTGTTGTGGTATCCGCGGAAGAAGATGTGTATATAGCGGACGCACTTAATTCCCGCGTACAGGGATTCGATGAGGAGGGCGCATTGCTTATTCAGGTCGGAACCTGGGGTGTTCTCCCGGGGCAGCTCTTCCGTCCGAAAGGCGTCGCCGTCGACGGGAAACAAAACATCTATATCAGCGACAGCTACATGGACGTGATTCAGGTTTATGACGGCGAAGGACGATTCCTGCACGTTCTGGGCCATGGCGGCAAGCCGCAGCGATTCGTGTCGGCGGGTGGAATCGCGATCGGCCGCGACAACCGGCTTTATACCGCCGAGATATTGCGCAACAAGGTCTCCGTCTATAGCCTGGGCGACTGAAGAGCAGGAACGGGGGATGGGCCCATCCCAGGTTTGGTCCGCCAAACCCGCCTGATGACATGAAGGAAGAACGGATGAAGCATCAATCAAATGAACACCAGCCCGCCATGACCCCGCGCGGGCACGGGAGAGTGTGGGCGTATCTTTCGGGCATTGCCGTTGCCGCGGCGATGGTCATGGCGCCCTCTCATGTCTTCGCGGCCTCTCCAGGCTTCCTGACCCCGGACGAGGCCGCACCTGCGGCCAAAATCCAGGTGGACGTCCCCAAGGGTCAGGACGGCTGTCTCCTATGCCACAAGTATGCGGGCTTGGGGCGCTATGACACAGATGCGAAGAACCGGATCGTGAAGCGGGTTTTTTACGTGAATGAGGATATCCACAAAGCCTCGTACCACGGAAGGTTCAACTGCTCGGACTGCCACGAAGGCGTGGACAAGATCCCCCATACGGACGCGAAAAAAGTTGATTGCGGGAAAACCTGTCACATCAACGAACCGTCCACCGGCAAGAAGTTCTCGCACAAGGCTATCGTGGAGGATCTGGAGAAAAGCGCCCATGGCGCCAAAGGCGTCGGCACCGAGGACCAGGCCGATTTACCCGCGTGCAGGGACTGCCATACGAACAAGCCTTATCTGCTCAACGTTCAGCAGCAGATCAAATCGAAGGCATCCCTGGACATTTGCCAACAATGCCACGAAGAGAAAGCGTGGACCGAACGCTTTCTGAGCCACATCAATTACCGGCTTTCGATGCGCAGGCCTTCATCGGAAGTGGTCAGGCTTTGCAGCAAATGCCACGCGAATTCGGACATGATGGCGAGGCACAAACTCGATGTGGTGGTAGGATTTCAGGACACCTTCCATGGCAAGGCGATTCAGTATGGAGACGAGGAAGTGGCGAACTGCCTGAACTGCCATGCGCCCTATGCGCTGGGTTTTTCGCCTCACCGGATCACTTCACAGAAGAAGAAGGACTCGCCGGTCAATGCCGCCAACAAGCGTGAAACCTGCGCTCAGGCGGGCTGCCACGCCGCTGCGACGAAGGAGTTTGCCACGGGTAGCAAGGCACACCAGTCCCAGTTCAGGTCGGCGCTCGTGACGAAGGATGGTGGCGCCGGTGCTGGCGCCGTGCTGCAGGACGAGGCTTTCCAGGCCAGAATATTGTACTGGATCAACCTGTTCTATCAGCTTCTCATCGCGGCTGTAGTCGCCGGACTCGGCGGCCACAGACTGCTGGATCTTTATGCGACGTACCGTGACGGTAAAAAAGGAGGGCATTGAGATGGGCGGGCACGGCAATAACGAAAGGGCCTTCGTTCGGCTCACGAAGAGCGAGAGAATTCAGCACGTCATTCTCTTCGTTTCAACAGGTTTGCTGATCTTCACGGGCTTCATGCTGATGGGCGAGGATTGGGCCATCAAGCTGTTCGGCTCAGCCGGGAAAAGCCTTTTCTACTGGCGCGGAATCGTTCATCGCATCGCGGCCGTGGCAGTTATCGCGGTATGTTCCTACCACCTCTATTACGTACTGTTCAAGGCCGATGGCAGAAGCTGGATCCGCGACATGCTGCCGAGGCTGAAGGATGGGGTGGACGCTTACCAGAATGTCATGTACATGCTGGGAAAGCGGGAAGAGCGGCCCAAGCTGGATCGGTTCACCTATATTGAAAAACTTGAATATTTCTCCGTCTATTTCGGCATGTTCATCGTGATCACCACCGGCACCATGATGTGGACGCAGTCGTATTGGCCTAAATTCTATCTCGACGTGGCCGATGCACTACATTTGGGAGAGGCGACACTGGCCGCACTGGCCATTATCGTTGGACATATTTTCGCGGTTCATTACAACCCGCACGTCTATCCGATGAACAAGGCTTTCATCGACGGAAATATTTCCGAGACGCTGATGAAGGAAGAACATTCACTTTGGTATGAACGGTTAATTGCGGAAGAGGCCTCGAAATCCGCGAAAAGCACAGAAGGAGGGCACGGCAATGCATAAGGGTAGCGGCGCAAGCGCTCCGAAAAGGCTCCTCATCCATTTTGTGATGCTGACGATAGGCATTCTACTGGTGGCCTTCTCCATTTGGCTGCTCTATCTGACTTATTTCAAGAGCGCCTATCGCACCGGGGAAGCTCTGGCGAAGAGAGCCGTCCCTCGGCAGGAGATGATTTATGAGCCTTTTCACGGCGTCGACGCGTCCGTGCTCGCGGGGGGCAAATCGAAATCGTGGTGCCTGAAGTGCCATGAAGATTTGTCGCACTCGAAATCCAAGGAAGTGCGGGGGATGCTCAACGCCCACTCGTTCTTCATGGCTTGCGAGGTTTGCCACATCGCCCCCAAGGAAGGCGAACGGTTCGAATACAAATGGCTGCAGCGCGGCACCGATATTCCCCTGACCGACCTGAAAGGCCCGCCGGGTGATTATGGCGGAACGATCGTTCCGTTCAGAACCGGAAAAGGCGTTTCCAGGCGTATGGACGAAAACCAGGAAGCGCAGCAACTTCTGGATGAATCCGCGGCCAAGGACAGCGACGGAGACTTGCAAAAGCGCAAGATGCGACTTAACGCGGACATTCACAAGGAATTCTCGCCGAAACCCATTTTTTGTGACGAATGCCACAGGGAAGAAGGGCCACTTGATTTCGCGCATCTCATGTATTCACCGCAAAGGGCACAGCGCCTGACATTCGGCGAAGGGGCGAATGTCATCAAGCAGTACAAGGATTTTTATCTGCCTTCGCTTGAACGTAGCAGCCGGAGAGAGCGGTAAGGACGCCTACGAAATAACTTCCCGATATGGGCTTTATGTAGGTCGGTTCAAGCATAGCGGAACCGACAAACCCAAACGTATTTCCCTCAAGAGAAAGTCGGCTACTGATTTTCGGGCTGTACCCGTTAAGACCGCAGGGGCCTTCCCCGTGGTTGTATTCCGCTGAAGCGGAACAACACACGCGAATGGCATCCCCGCCGGGAATGGATGCTTCGCATCTCGTTCCGGCGAGAAAGCCTGACCTACCAGTCAGTCAATTTGAAATAGCGTGATAATTTCCGACCTACTTGTTGTGACAGTTGTTACAAATCAGCACACCCGCTGTAATGCGCAACCTCTTGTACCCATCCGCCCCCCGATCGGCGCGCGCATGGCGCTGGACTCCCCGCTCATGCGGGTTATGGCAGGTGGCGCAAAAGATTTTGCCGCTCGATGGCTCCAGCGGCAGGACAATATCCCACTTCAGCTCGGCTTCCTTGAGGTTCTTGAGAATCGGGGCGGGCGGCTTGACCAGATGGTTTGGCCCGCTGCGATCCGAGCCCTGCGAGAACGTGGCCCAGGCCCCGCCGGGGTGGGGCTTCCACGGATGGCAGCCGGTGCATAGCTTGGTCAGGTCGTCGGTGACGTTGAAGTTCACGTCGTCTATGCTTTTCGCCTCGCGCCGGTTGGGCGTCACGCTGTGGCACACCAGGCAGCGCTGGGTATTCAGTTCGCCCTCGTCGCTGATCTGGTCGTGCGGATTGAGGCGCTCGTAGTGCGTCGGGTTATGGCAGTTGAAGCACAGATCGGTGCGCGCCTGGTATGGCCCGCCACGGAAAAACCTCGGGTTGAGCCCCTTTTCACCAAAGCGCTCCTTTTTGCACTGCATCGGCAGATCATGGCAGGCGATGCAGGTCACCACGCCCCCGCCGCGCTTGACCGCCTGGCGGAAATCCTCGGACATGCGCTCGCGCTTCTCGGCGGAAGGCACCATGCCCACCGCGTGGATATAGTTGTGCACCGAAACCGTGTCATGGCAGTTGTTGCACAGGCCGTTGATGTCCTTGGTGCGCAGCTTAGCGTCATTGCCCTGAGGCGTGCCGCGATGACAGGCGCTGCACCCGTCCTCGCGCCAATGAGGATCAGGTATGCGTTCCGCGCCGATCTTGCCCTGCCGCAGTAGTTGCGGGATCTCGTCCGCATGTTCAAACAGGCTGCTCTCATCCCACGCGCTTTTCAGCTTCGCGTTTTCCGGCGGCGCGGCATTCAGGGAGTTGGAGAGCAGTGTAAGCAAGCACCACGCCCACCATCGCACGTCCAGGAGCCTGTCAACCAACGTAGGTCGGGTTTTAACCCGACATGTCGGGTTGAAACCCGACCTACGACCATGAAGTTTACGACCCAGACCTGCTACCGCCACGCGCTCACCACGCCCTCCTGGGTCACCACCAGCACGCCTCCATCAACGATCGCCGGGCCGCCGAAGGCGCCTCCGCCCAGTTTCTGCTCCCAGGCAATCCGCCGCCGCTCCAGATCCACGCCGACCAGGCGGCCATCCAGGGTGGCCACGACGCCGATGTGGTTGCGTCCGATGCTGGGCGAGTGCCGCACCTCTCCGCCCAGCGGCATCTGCCAGACAATCCGGCCATCCGCCGCACTTAAGCCGTACAGCATCCCGCTGCGGCTACATACATACAGCATGTCGCCAACCGGCACTGGCGTGCCCTGTGGCCAGTCGTCCAATTCCGTGCGCCAGAGAATTTTTCCGCCGTCCGCCTGGAGCGCGTAAACATTGCGGTCATACGAACCCTGATACACCCGGCCCTCCGCCAGCGCTGGCGCGCCGTAGAGCGACGAACCCAGCTCGGCCTGCCAGGCGGGTTTCCCGGTATCGCGAAAAATAGCGTGCAACACGCCGTTCTTGGCGCCCACATAAACCAGCGCGGCATCCGCCGCCGGGGAGGCGTAGATGCCGCCGTATTTGTAATCCTTGGCCCGGTAGCGCCAAATCTCACGGCCGGTTTTCACATCCAGGGCGTAGAGAAACTGGTCCACGCTGCCCAGATACACCATGCCGTCGCGCACCACCGGCGATGCCACGATCCCGCCCCCGACCTTGACCTGCCAGCGGCGCTTGCCGTCAAAGGCCGCCAGCGCGGTCACCTCGCCATCCTTGGTGGCGACCACCACCAGGCCCTCCGCCAGCGCCGGCGCGGCGGAAATCGGCCCGCCCGCCTCGAAGCGCCACAATACGCCGCCCTTTTTCGCGTCCAGCGCGCTCAGGCGCCGGTCGTTGCCGGCAACAAATACCATGCCGGCATCGGCGATGGGACCGGCGTACACCTTGCCGCCCGTTGCGGCCTCCCACTGCCGCGCCACGGCTCTGGCGGGCAGCGCATCCGTGCTCTGGTGCGCGTGATCCGGCCCACCGCCCAGCATCGGCCAGTTCGCGGCCAACGCGGGCAGTTGCCAGGCGGCAAGCGCTAAAGCAAGGGCCACGCGAAACGAATCACAGGCGGAAGCCATAATCCCGCTTCAGCAACAAGGTTATCGACTGCTCCTTGAACGGCGCAAGCTCCTGCTGGGCATCCCGGTAGCGATAGCGCGCGGTCGCCTGCCATTTTCCGATACGGTAATTCAGATCCGATTCGACCGTCACTTTCCGCCCGGCGACATATTCCAAACCCTCGATCTGTTCCGCGCGCGCCAGCGCCGTCCATTGCAGCGCGCTGCGCAGGCGCATGGCGGCGCGCGCCTGCACATAGCGCGTATCGAGGGCGACGCCCTGGTTCTGCCCGCTGGTGGCGCCGGCGGACAGCATCAGGCTGCCGGCGTCCGAAAAGCGGTGCTGCCAGCCGAAATCGAGGCGCGAACTGCGCGAATCCAGGTCGTAGTAGTAGTAATCGTCGCCCGGCGCGAGCGGCGTGCTGTTCCACACCGCGTATGCCTGCTGGTAGCGGCGGTATTCAGCGGTTCCCTGCAGCATGTCGCTTTGCGTCAGCATGCTGTTCACACTGTAACGTACATTGAGTTCGCTGCCACTCGGCTCGCCCACGGTCTGACTCATGCGTAGTTGCAGCGAATCGGCATAGAGCGGCGAATTCATCCGGGTATAACCGAGATTGGCCGTGTGCGTGGCGCTCTGCCGCGTGGGCATGCCGCCTGCCATCGTGGTATCGGTCTGCATCAGCGCCAGGGTATAGCCGCCATTAACCAGGTAGTTCCCCAGGAAGGTGTCCGAGTACATGACCGCGGCGCTGCCGGAAAGCGCGGTACTTTCCTGATTCTGGCTGAAGCCACTCTGGCTTGCGGCGGACGTCTCAGTGCTGGTGCCGCTCAAACCCAGCATCCCGGTCACCTGCCATTGCTGGTTGAAGCGGTAATTCGCCCCGCCCGACAGATTGTGGGAAAGACCTTGGCTACTCCCGGATTCATTCATGCTCAGACCCAGGCCGTAAAAATGGCGGAAATTCTCCGTTTGCTGCACGGTGAACATGCTATTGAAACCCAGAAATCTTGACTCCATCATATTACTACCTGAACCCGCAAAGCTCCACTGGTCGCTGCGGTTGTAATAGGTCAGATTGGCCGTCAGGTTCGCCTTGTCGCCAAGGAGGGAGCGGTCGTTGAGGTAAAAGTAGTCCTGGCGCTGGCTACCGCCGTACACCTGCTCGTCCCACGCCGTGTGCCGGTAGCCGTAGGACAAATCGGATTCCCCCCACTGCTTGGGCCGCAGTTTCTGGTTCGCGTCCATGCCGAACGACAGGCTCTGATCCGAGCGCGGCACCAGCGCGCTGCCGGACTCCGAACTGGTGCGGTTGAGATAAAAACTGCTCCGCCCCAGCCAGCGATTTTGCATGCCCCAGCGCGCCCCCAGATTGCTGCTGGTAAGTTCGTAGGAAGGGCTCCAGAAGTCGGATACGGTGGTCTGATTGCGGTTGGCGTAAATATTCAGGGGATAGGGCTTGTTGGCAAACCAGGTGGTGTTGAGTCGATAGCCGAGCATGTTGTTACTGGAATTTCCACTGACATCATTCTCGACGGTCTGCAAACTTTCCCTTTGCAAGGTCACCCCCGCGTCGAACGTCGCAAAGCGCGGGTCCCAGATAAACCCGCGGCCATTGAGGTCGAAACGCGTGCGCAGCCGCATGCGGTCGCGAGATCCGTAGTCCGAATCGTACTTGTAATCCTCGGCCTCCACGCCCACCGAGCCGTAAAAGGTCAGCCGGCCCGCGCTGCCCAGCAATCCCGACATGGTC
>JAUYFW010000056.1 GCA_030690835.1 Sulfurimicrobium sp.
GCGCTGTCACCAGTCGCGGCAAGCGAAATCCCCGTGGCGTGAAACGAAAAATGAGCAAATTCAATCTCCGAAAACGAGGCGATCCGATCAATACGCCTTGCGAGCCAATGCCTCGAATTTTATCTATCTAAACAGTATTGACCTTAAACTGGTGGCTCCATCTGATAGAATAAACCATGAACTTCCCCAATTTTAGCGCACTTGGCGGCCTCTCCCGCCGGATTTACGTGGCTTTTCTCCTCGCTGCGGTAATTCCTACCGCGCTGGCCGGCGCCATTGGCGCCTACCTCTCGCTACAAGCTCTGAAAAACGAGACTCTGCACAACCTCAATCAGGAAGTCACTGTTCGGTCGCAAGGGATAGGCCGTTTTTTTGATCAGTTGTCATCCGAGTTGCTTTATCTGGCCAATGCTCGAGGACTGGTCGATGTGGTTGCTGCCAAACAATCGAATGATGCCTGGCTGCTCAAAACTGCCACGACACGCTTGGAGCGTGACTATGCGGCGCTGGCCAGTCTTTATCCTCACATCTACCAGATTCGCCTGATTACTGCAGACGGCCAGGAATGGGTCCGCGTTGACCGCAAACCACAGGGCGTTTATGTTGTGCCGCGTCATGAACTTCAATCCAAGGGGGATCGCTACTATTTCCGCGATGCCATGGATGCCAAACCCGGACAAATCTATGTTTCACCGTTGGACCTGAATGTCGAGTTCGGCAAGGTGGAAAAGCCCGAGCGGCCAGTCATTCGGGTCGCTACACCCGTGGCGGGACCCAATGGAAGCAAGATTGGCGTCTTGATCATCAATCTTCACGCGGACATTCTGCTCGAGCAAATCCAGCAAATGGCCAATGCCCGCCAAGGAACGGCCTATCTGCTGGACAATCAGGGGCACTACGTCAGTCGCTCGGCCGGTGGTGGACCTAGCGCCTTCTCGATGGAACCGGTTGCAAAACTAAGCAACATCTTTCCAGCGAGCATCGCCAGGAACCTGATCGAAAGAGGTGCTTCTCCAACCCTTGGCGAGGGCTGGATTGTTGCCCATGCGCCAATCGATTATGCGCCACAGGCTCTTGCGGAAAACTCAAAAGGCAAGTGGCGTATCGTGCTGGCATTTCCAGAACGTGAACTGTTTCTAGCGGTCATCAATTTATATCTCCTATACGCTGTTCTATTGGCCGCGCTGGTCGTTACCGCCATCAGCGGATACGCCCTCTCCCGGCGACTGCTTCGACCGCTTGAGGATCTATCCCAAGAAACGGACGCTATAGCTAGTGGTGATTTCACCCGCAGAGTTTCCGTCACCGGCAGCGACGAAATCGCGGCACTGGGTAACAAATTCAACAGTATGGCCAACCGTTTGCAGGAATCGTCACAGGCCATCAATGCCCATCGTGACCGGCTCGAAGAAGAAGTTCGTGCACGAACGCGAGAACTTGAACAGGAGCGTGCCTCTCTCGAGGCGGTGATCGAGCACACGGCAGATGGCATTCTCGCCATCGACCACCAAGGAGATATTCATCTGCTCAACCCTGCGGCTACCTGCCTGCTTGGCGGCCGGACCGTCCCACTCGGCACCCAGATCGAACTATTCTGGCCACAGTGGCCAGACATTGCGCATGATGCCAGTAACGGTCCTATTCGTTGTGATGTGCAATTGCCGGAGCAGGTCATTTCCCTGGCCATTACGCCAACCTCCGCAGGCTTTATTGTCGTTGCCCGCGATGTTAGCCGCGAGCGGGAAATTCAGGACGAAAGAAGAGAACTCGACCGCCAGATGTTCCAGATGGAAAAGCTCACTACACTGGGTGAACTGGCCATGGGTCTGGCTCATGAAATCGGTAACCCCCTGGCCGGCATGAAGGCCGTGGCACAGGCTATGCAGTATGAAGAAGACATCCCGCCCGGCCTGATTGAAGCACTCAAACGGCTGGAAGCTGAAGTAGATCGTCTTTCAGGTTTCCTGCGCAGTTTCCATGGCTTTGCTGCTCCTCTGGCGATACTCTCCAAGCCATGCGATCTTGGCCAGGTTCTTGATGATGTATTGTTCTGGACACGCAAGGATGCCATAAGCAGAGGAATCTCCATCGAGTTGAATGGTGTTGATACCTTGCACGCACTGTCGGCCGACCCCCATCAGCTCCAACAGGTCTTTCTCAACTTGCTGATGAATGCGGTGCATGCAATGCCGCAAGGCGGCACGATTACAGTCAATGCAACTGAAACGGCCACGTCGGCCAAAGTTCACGTCTGCGATACTGGCATTGGTATTGAACCGACGGTTCTGAACAGGATATTCGAGCCATTTTTCACCACACGCCCGGAAGGTACCGGTCTTGGCCTCGCCATCGTGCACAAGATTGTCGAACAACATGGGGGCACAATCGAAGCGAGCAGTACGCTTGGGCATGGAACCTGCTTTTCGATTACGTGGCCCCTAGCTGGAAAATAAAATGCCTGAACCCATACTCATCATTGAAGACGACAATACCATCCGGGTAACGGTGGGCAATTTTTTGGCTCGTCAGGGGTTCGATGTCGATGTGGCTGAAAATGGAGAACAAGCACTGGCCTTGCTGAAGGGGCACGCATTCAGTTTGATCCTGCTCGACTTGCGTTTGCCGGACATGAACGGCCTGGACATCCTGGCCAAGGTCAGGGAATCGGATGACCAGCCCTTGGTCGTCGTCATGACCGCCTACCCCGAAGTGCGAACGGCTGTGGCAGCTCTGAAGGCGGGAGCCTACGACTACATCAACAAACCCTTCGACTTGGAAGACCTGTTGGAGTTGATCCGGCGTGCTATTGAAACACAGCGGCTGCGGCGCGAGGTTGAGTGGCGACGCGCTCAATCGGAAACCTGCGTGATCGAAGGTTTGATCGGGTCTAGCGTGCCTTTCAATAACATGCTCGATATGACCGCCAAGATTGCCTCAGCGGGAAAAATACCGGTGCTCATTCGTGGCGAGTCGGGGACAGGCAAGGAGCGGGTGGCACAAGCCATTCATTGCCGCTCCCCACGTGCCGATGGCCCTTGGGTGACACTCAATTGTTCCGCCTTGCCGGAAGGTCTGCTGGAATCCGAGATGTTTGGCCATGAGCGGGGCGCTTTTACCGACGCAAAGCAGATGAAGCGCGGACTCCTTGAACTGGCGGACGGCGGCACACTTTTTCTCGACGAAATCGGCGATCTGGCACTTGCCCTGCAACCCAAGCTGCTGCGGGTTCTTGAAACACAGACATTCCGCCGCCTGGGGGGGCAGAAGGAAATCCGTGTCGATGTGCGCTTTGTCTCGGCAACACATCGCGATTTGCCGGCCATGGTGCAAGCCGGTCAGTTCCGTGAAGATCTCTATTACCGCCTGAATGTTGGCGCCATCGACCTTCCGGCGTTGCGGGAGCGCCAGGAGGATATTTTGCCCCTGGCCCAGCATTTTCTGGAAAAAACAGCGCCTGTCATTGGCATTGACTCCCCTGGTATCGATGTTACGGTTGAACCGCTTCTGAAAGCCTATCGCTGGCCGGGCAACGTGCGGGAACTGCGCAATGTCATGGAGCGCGCCGCGATTCTCTCCAGAGGGCAAACCATCTCGGTTCAACACTTGCCGAAAGAAATTATTGGTGACGCCCCACTTCTGAAAATGCCGGAAAATCAAAAAACCGGGACAACGATTCGGCTTCTGTCTGAAATCGAGGCTGACTACATCCGCCATGCCCTACGACTCTGCCAAGGCAACAAAACACAAGCGGCCGAGCTGCTTGGCATTACCCGCCTGACCCTGCGCAACAAACTGCGTGATCACGGTTAGAAATCAACCGGGCGGTTAATTTCTAACCGGCAATAATCCCACTCCCTGTTGTGATTTAATATTAATCAGTTAGTTACAACTCTGGCACAGATGCTGCTTATCCCTTGGTGTCGTGGGGCTTTTCCCACAGATCTCCATCACACAAGGGGGGACTATGAAAAACCAGCATCGCAAGCGTTTCACGCAAGCACTGGGGGCCATTGGGCTGGCAACAGCGGTAACGTTGTCAGTCGGCGTGCAACCAGTCATTGCCGAGAACCACACTCCTGATCTTGCACCCATGCCCGAAGTCAAACCGGGCAACGCGATCATGATCGAACTGGGCCGCAATTTTTTCTTCGATAACCGCCTCTCAGGCGACTGGGGTGTCTCCTGCGCCTCTTGTCATGATCCCAAGAAAGGCTGGGGGGATGGTCAGGCACTTTCTACCGGCTATCCGTCCATGGAATATTTCCGCAACTCGCCGACGGTACTGAACGCCAAGTATCGCAAGCGCTTCCTGTGGGACGGCCGCCTAGATGGCTCCGATGCAAGCACTCTGGTGCGCGACATGATCACCGAAACTCATACCATGAACATGGATGGGCGCCTGATGCAGGAGCGCTTGAAGCAGGTGCCGGAATATGACGCCCTGTGGAAGAAGTGGCGACCCAATGACGACATCAATGGCATGAGGGTATTCAACGTGATCGGCGAATTCATCCTCAGCCTGGTAACCACCAACGCGCCGTTCGACAAGTTTGCCAAGGGCGACAGCGCCGCTATCAGCAGTGATGCCAAAGCGGGCTATGCCTTGTTCAAGGGCAAGGCCAATTGCGTCTCCTGCCATAACGGCCCCATCGGCTCCGACGGCAATCTGCACAATACCGGCGTTCCTGAAAATCCTGATGTGCTAAAGAACCCGTTGCGCACCATCACCATGCTGCGCCACTACGCGACCAGCGGCATGCCCAACTATATGAATGCTCGCACCGACGTTGGCGCTTATGCCATTACCAAGAAGACCAGAGACATCGGAAAATTCCAGACCGCCCAGTTGCGCGACCTGAAGTACACCGCGCCCTACATGCATAACGGCATGTTCAATACGCTCGATGAAGTCGTGGCCTTCTACAACCAGGGTGGCGGCAAAGGCTCGGAACTCAAGCCATTGAACCTGTCGGCCAGCGAACAGAAAGCTCTTGTGGCCTTCCTGCTGACCCTGTCTGGTGACCCCATCACCGTCAAGGACCCGGGGCAACCCGATATGCAAATCCGCACATTCGGCAAGAACTGAGGGAGGAACCATGAAAAACAGCAACGCACTCAAGCTCTCGGCCATCGCGGCTTCTTTTGCGGTGGTCATGACGGCCTCGGCCGCTGGAAAGGAAGCCTATCCGCCCCTGGCTCCGCTCCCACCCGCTCCGATTCCAAAGGATAACCCGCAGTCACCGGAGAAAATTGCTCTCGGCAAGCAATTGTTCTGGGAAAACCGCCTCTCGGGTGATGGCTCCATGCCTTGTGTTTCCTGCCACATGCCCGGATTGGGCTGGGGTGATGGTGGCCAGATTTCCCGTGGCTACCCAGGCACAAAACACTGGCGCAACTCGCAGACGGTACTGAATTCCGCCTACTACAACAAGATTTTCTGGGAAGGCAGCGTGACCAGTCTCGAAGGGCAGGCCCCATCTGCAGCCGAAGGCGGCGTAGCCGGCAACGGCGATCCGTCGGTGATGGAGATGCGGCTGCGTTTTATCCCAGAGTATGTGGCGGCCTTCAAAAAAGTGTTTGGTAGCGAGTGGCCCCGCATGAACGATGCCTACCGCGCTATCGCCTCCTATGAGCGGACAGTCGTAACGGATGCCAGCAAGGTGCCATTCGACCGCTACGTCAAGGGTGAAAAAACGGCGCTTAACGCTTCGCAAATGGCCGGCATGAAGTTGTTCAACGGCAAGGCCAACTGCATCCAGTGCCACAACGGCCCGCTGGCCTCGGATCAGAAATTCTACGATACCGGGTTGCCTGATTTCCCCGGCTTCAAGGATGACCCGCTGTATCAGGTCACCCATCGCTGGGAGCACTACCAGAAGGGGGTGAGCGAAGATTTCTACCGTAATGCCGACAAGGACTACGGCCTTTACTACATCACCAAGAACCCGAAGGACATAGGCAAATTCCGCACGCCTTCCCTGCGCGAGGTGAAATACACCGCGCCCTACATGCACAACGGTGTCTTTGCCACCTTGCAGGAAGTGGTCGATTTCTATGACCAGGGTGGCGGCAAGGGCAGCAACAAGAGCTCGCGGATCAAGCCACTGAATCTGTCGGCACAGGAAAAAAAGGATCTGGTCTCCTTCATCGAAGCCCTGTCGATGACCGAGCCCCTGATCCACGACGATCCCAAGCTGCCTGGCGACTATCAGCCGCTACCAGCACCAGTGAAATAAGGAGTAGCGAAGATGACCCAGAAAACCATTCAAGTTCATGCTACGCATGAGCATTCCCACGAGGGCGAAGGCGAACGGCTGTGCATGAGCCGTCGCCAGTTCCTGCTCTTCGGCGGCGCAAGCGTTGCGATGATCAGCCTCGGCGGCCTGCCAGGATTGGCGGAAGCTGCGCAAGCCGTGAAGGCCGATTATCCTCGCCAGAAAATTGGCAGCCTGTCTGCCCTGAAAAACGGTGTCCCCATCGAGTTCAGCTACCCCTACCCGGATGTGCGCAACATCCTGGTCAAGATGGGCGTTCCGGCAGGCGGCGGTATTGGCGCAGGCAAGGACATCGTTGCCTTCAACCAGCAATGCACGCATATGGGTGGTCCGCTAGATGGCACGTACAAGGCCGAACATCAGGTGCTTGGCCCCTGCCCGCTGCACCTCACCACTTTCGATCTGACTCGCCACGGCATGGTCGCCTCCGGGCACGCCACCGAAAGCCTGCCGCAGATCGTACTGGAAGTGCGGGGAGACGACATCTACGCCACTGGCGTGATGGGCCTCGTTTATGGCTACAGCGCCATGACCACCAAGCGCAACGCGTAAGGAGAAAAGCATGAGCAATCAAGATAACTACACAGCCAAGGATTTTGTCCCGCTACCCCCGAAGGACGCTGATGTCCTGACCACGGCCTGCGATTATTGCACCGTGGCCTGCGGCTACAAGGTGTATCGCTGGCCGGTCGGTAAGGAAGGCGGAGCCAAGGCTTCGCAGAACGCGCTAAAAGTGGATTTCCCGCACCAAACAATGATGGGCGCCTGGGTTAGCCCCGTACAGCACAACGTGGTCACCTTCAAGGGTAAACCGCATCACGTCGTGGTTGTGCCGGACAAAGATGCGACCGTAGTCAACGTTGGAGGCAACCACTCCATCCGTGGCGGTACGCTGGCCGAGAAATGCTACAACCCTAGCAACCGTACTCGTGAACGTCTGCAGCACCCGATGCTACGGGTGAACGGCAAACTGACGCCGGTCAGTTGGGATCTGGCCACCGAAGTCATGGCCGATATTTCGACCTACATCCTCGCCAAGTACGGTGAACATGCCTGGGCGGTCAAATCGCACTCCTACCAGTATTTCGAGAACGTCTACGCGATCACCAAGCTGGCCATGACCACCATCGGCACGCCCGCCTTTGCCTGGCACGACAAGTGCTCGGCCACCAACGATGCCACCGGCCTGGACGATGCGGGGATCGACTCCTTTGCTTCGAGCTATGAAGATTGGGCCAGTTGCGAAGTGGCTTTCCTCTCCGGTGTCGATCCTTACGAAACCAAGACCACGCTGTTCACCTCCCACATGATGCCAGGCGACAAGAAATTCATTTTTGTCACCCCGCACAAGACCATGGGCGTGGCCTGGTCGGTCAAGGAGGGGCGCGGTATGTGGCTGCCCATCATCCCCGGTACGGATACCGTGCTGCATATGGCGATGGCGCGTATCATCATCGAGAATAATTGGCAGGATCAGGCATTTATCGACAAATGGGTCGCCAAGCCGTGGGAAGTCGATGAAGGCTATGGTCGCGGCACCCGCAACACCGGCTGGCAGTGGCGCACCACTTGGGGAACCTGGCAGAGCGACTGGGATGACTACAAGAAATTCATTCTGTCACAGGAAGAATCCAAGCTGGATATCGCGGCAAAAATTACCGGCCTGAACCCCGACGATATCAGGAAGGCTGCCGAGTGGATCGCCAAGCCCAAAGCCGACGGCACGCCACCCAAGACCTCGTTCATGTGCGAGAAGGGTAATTACTGGTCCAACAACTACATGAACACCACGTCCTTTGCCTCGCTCGGCCTGATTTGCGGCGCTGGCAACCGGCCTGGACGGATGATTTCACGCGGCGGCGGTCACCAGCGCGGCGGTCTCTCGGCAGGCGGCGGTTCTGGCTGGCTCTCCCCGGAAAAACATCCGGGACGACGCAAGAAGGACTTCAATCTCGACCTCTGGATGATGCAGGGCAACATCCGTTTTTCCTGGGTGATTGGAACGACTTGGGTGGCCGCGATGATGGGCTCGAACGCGCTGGAAAAGAAAATGCGCGAATTGACGGTCGAAAATCCAAACCAGATTTCCAGTCTGGATCGCGCCGCCATCTTCGAAACATTGAAAAAGCGCGTGGACTCCGGTGGCATGGTAATGGCCAACTCCGACCTCTACCCGGTCATCCCGGTCGGAACGGATCTTGCCGACATCGTGTTCCCGGTTTCCTCCTGGGGCGAAGACAACTTCACCCGCTGCAATTCGGAACGCCGCCTGCGCCTCTACAGCAAGTTCTACGATGCGCCGGGCGAATCCAAACCCGACTGGTGGATCGTCCAGAAATTTGCCCAAAAAATGGGCTTCGACAAGGATGGCGGCTACCAGTGGAAAGATTCCAATGACGTATTCGAGGAGGCGGCGCGCTTCTCACGGGGCGGCGTGCTCAATTACCATCCGCTCGCTGTCCAGGCCAAGGAAAAAGGCATCAAGGCCCAGGAACTGTTGCGTACCTATGGCACGACCGGTATCCAGACACCGATTCGTGTCCGAGATGGGAAATTGGTAGGTACAAAACGTCTGCATGACCCGAATAACAACTGGGGCGAAATGGAACAAGCCGAAGTGCAGATTGCTGCCTTGTACGCATTCAACACCCACAGCGGCAAGGCCATCTTGCTCAAATCCCCTTGGAAATACGCAGGCTGGATCCAGTTCTACGATGCAATCAAGCCGCGCGCGGAAAAGGGCGAGGTGTGGGTCACCAATGGGCGCGTCAACGAAACCTGGCAATCCGGCTTCGACGACCTGCGCAAACCCTACCTCTCCCAGCGCTGGCCGGAAGCATTCCTGTTCATTCATCCTGACGATGCGAAGAAAAAGGGCATCGAATCGGGCGATTACGTCGAAGTGTCGAATGATACGGTCTATATCCAGACAGGTCAGCCGCAAGGCGTGATGGATGCCGACCTGACTTTCAACCAGTTGATGAAGGATGGGCATATTGCCACGACCACCGGAAAATTTCGTGCTGTCGCCATTGTTTCCGACGAAATGCGTCCGGGCGTTTGCAAGGCCAATTTCAACTTCCCGAAATCGCCTGCCAACGCAGTAGTTTCAGCCGTGCCCGACCCGATGACCAACAATTACCGCTACAAACTCGGACGCGGCGTGTTGACCAAGGTTGGCGAGTCGCCCTACAAGCACAGCTTCACGCAGATGAGCCTGAAGCCGCGCAATATCGTTTAACCCGTGTCAGGGCGGCGCTCTCGGAGTGCCGCCTCAATTTAGGAGAAATTCGTGAAAAAAATCCTCGTTCTGGCCGCCCTGGCTACCCTTCCAGCCCCAGCGCTTGCCGCCGATGCTACCGCAGCCATGGATCTCGCCAAGAAAAATGGCTGCCTCGCCTGCCACAGTCTCGACAAGAAACTGGTTGGCCCGGCATGGAATGAAGTCGGCAAAAAATATGCAGGTGACCCCGCCGCCGCAGAACAACTCGCGCTCAAGGTCAAGAAAGGAACCAAGGGCACATGGGGCCCAGTGCCAATGCCACCCAATGCCACCGTTAAAAATGAAGACATCAAAACGTTGGTTGAATTCGTTTTGACACTGAAATAGCACAAAGTCTCCAGGCAGCCGGTGTATCGGCTGCCATCCGAGCCTAGTGCCATGATATGACCACTCACACAAAACTGCTGGATGGTTGCGGCAGAGCCATCGAGTACCTGCGGCTGTCCGTGACGGATCGTTGCGACCTGCGCTGTACCTATTGCATTCCGCCGGGTTTCAGGGATTTTGTCACGCCTTCACACTGGCTCACGTTCGACGAAATCGAGCAGGTTGTCGGTTTGCTGGCGCGTGCTGGCCTGAAAAAGGTTAGGTTAACAGGCGGCGAACCGCTGACACGGCCTGGCTTGGGCGATCTGGCGCGGCGGCTACGGCAGATTCCGGGCATTGCCGACTTGTCTCTCAGCACTAACGGCACTCGCCTTGCTGAACTGGCGGGTACCCTCAGGCAGGCCGGAATCGCGCGCATCAATGTAAGCCTGGATACACTGGATGCCGGGCGGTTCATGAAAATTACCGGCCGCGATGCGCTGGCAAACGTCTTGAATGGGTTGGAAACAGCCAGGGACACTGGGTTTTCGCTGGTCAAGATCAACATGGTGGTGATGGGTGGCGTCAACGACGACGAGGTCGATGCCATGGTCGAGTATTGCGCGGAACGCGGTTTCATCTTGCGCCTGATTGAGACCATGCCGCTGGGTGTGGCCGGCTCGTCAGTTCAACATGTCAACCTGCAACCGGTGAAACAGCGGCTGCAAAGCCGCTACGGTCTGATCGACGGTGCAGTTCCAGGCGGTGGCCCGGCCAAGTATCTGGTGTCACCCGATGGCCACTTAAATGTCGGTTTCATCACGCCGCTGTCGCAGCATTTCTGCGCATCTTGCAACCGTATCCGCCTGTCGGCGGATGGCAAACTGTATACCTGCCTGGATGGACTGGCATCCATGGACGTTGGCGCATTAATCCGATCTGGAGCTTCCGAGATGGAATTAATGTCTGCCTTGACGGATGCCCTGCTATCCAAGCCGGTCCGGCATGACTTCGGTATGTCGCATTCCCGTGAGAACCGCGTTATGGCGGCAATCGGTGGATAATTCTTCTGGAATCTTGATATTGGTTTTATGCGATTTGACCCAGATTATCCTGGCCTGGAAAGTCTGAAAAGAGTTTGGATGAACGCTTTGTCGTCTATTGAAGAATATGACCGCCAATGGTCGGATTCAGCGACACCGTCGTACGCTCAGGCTGATACCGTAGCCATAGGTCTGTCGAAATCGCCAGCGAGGCCACGGTTAAAATGCAGGGGAAAAATTTGAGAGGAGTTAAGGAATGGGTTCGTTCAGTATCTGGCATTGGCTGATTGTGCTGGTCGCCGTACTTGTGCTTTTCGGTACTAAAAAACTGCGCAATGTTGGTAGTGATCTTGGCGGCGCACTGAAGAGTTTCAAGGATGCCGTCAAGGAAGAGGAGAAAACGCCGAAGATCGAGGAACAGGTGTTGCCTCCCACCATGAACGTCGAAAGTTGAAATCAATAACAAGACTGAATCACTCACGCTGCGGTAGATGCTCCCGAGGGGCCACTTCGGTCGAAGAGCGGATGCTCGGCGCTAGCCACATCAATGTCGGCTCAGGGTCAAAAGGGTGAGTTTGCGTTTTGCGAAAGCGGTCATTCAGATCGCGCTATTTGTATCGCTGGTCGAATGGCCGCACCGATGAGCAGACATCCCCAATGGCCAACCTGAGCGCCGGCTCATGGCACTTTACCGTCGTAGGCTCAGGCAAATCGGGCACTGCCTGTCAGATCAAGTCAGAATTTCTACAGATTAAAACCAATACTGTTTAGATAGATAAAATTCGAGGCATTGGCTCGCAAGGCGTATTGATCGGATCGCCTCGTTTTCGGAGATTGAATTTGCTCATTTTTCGTTTCACGCCACGGGGATTTCGTTTGCCGCGACTGGTGACAGCGC
>JAUYFW010000059.1 GCA_030690835.1 Sulfurimicrobium sp.
GGCTGGATGAGGGTGTATTTAGTGCTGACTATCCGGCTGGGAAGCAGGTTGGGAGCGGCGTCCGAGCCTTGGTTGGTGAAATTGCGCAGCTCGGTGCGCAGCGTGGGGTCGGGTAATGCCCCGGCCGGGTAAACGCGCTCCACCGCAGCTTGCGCTTCGTGGTTTGCGGTGGCGAAAGCGGGGTTCTGATTGCGCGCCAATTCAAGCAGGCTTTCCACGTTGGCGCCGGGCAGAGGGGGGCGGGACTGGCCAGCGCGGGTACGCTGAACAACGCCAGCAGCAAGGCGATCAAGCGCGGTTTTCCCGGCACGATGACATGGCGATGGGATTTCATGGACTTCGGTCCTCCAAAAGGTTTCAGCAACTACCCGGAAAGCCATGGGGCTCCCCGGGGGCCGGTTTATTTGGCGGCTTCGATATGCGAAATCACATAACCGGCCTGTGGATCCTTGCTCAAGCCGAAGCTGACCGCTTGGCCGGTCTTGACGCTTGACAGTAATTTTTTGTCGGCGACCTTGAAGTCCATGGTCATGGCTGGCTATTTGAGCGCCGGGATGGCCTCGTGGGTGATGTTTACGATTCCGTTGGCATTGTCGACCTTGTTGACCGTGCCTTTGCCGCTCGCCGCATCGGCGGCATGAAGAGCGGAAACGGAGGTCAGCAGGGCAATGGCGGCGATGAAAATACTGAGTGCTTTTTTCATCGGGCCAGGAGCAATTTCATCGTGATCAGGTTTGGCGATGCGTTGAGAATAGTTATCAACATAACCGAGACGCCGGGGGAGTGCAAGCAGTTTGATACTGTACTTTAGCCTTGGCCGGGATGCGTCCTTTGCCCCGCCGGTTTACCGCCTTGGGTCAAACACGTATAATGGCGCCTTTGTAATATAAGGATAATAAATCATGCGTGTCGTTCAAAAAGCGCTCACCTTTGACGATGTCCTGCTGATTCCCGCCCATTCCGCAGTTCTTCCCCGCGATGTAAGCCTGAGCACCCAGCTGACCAAGGAAATCACCCTCAATCTGCCTTTGCTATCTGCGGCCATGGACACGGTGACGGAGGGGCGATTGGCAATCGCGCTGGCTCAGGAAGGGGGTATCGGCATCGTCCACAAGAACCTTACACCCCAGCAGCAGGCCGCCCAGGTCGCCATGGTCAAGCGCTTCGAGAGCGGCGTGGTCAAGGACCCCATTACCATTTCTCCTGTCATGACGGTGCGGGACGTGCTGGCAATCACCCGCCAGCACAAGATTTCCGGCTTGCCGGTAGTGGATAATGGCCTCGTGGTTGGCATCATCACCAACCGCGATCTGCGCTTCGAGACCAATCTCGATCAGCCGATCAAGAACATCATGACCCCGCGCGAACGTCTCATCACCGTGAAAGAAGGTGCATCTCGCGAGGAAGCGCTGAAATTGATGCACCAGTACCGTCTGGAGCGCGTGCTGGTGGTCAACGACAAATTTGAACTGTGTGGCCTGGTGACCGTCAAGGACATCCAGAAATCCACTGAACATCCTCTGGCCTGCAAGGACAACCTCGGCCGTTTGCGCGTCGGCGCCGCAGTGGGCGTCGGTGCTGGTACCGAAGAGCGCGTCGAACTGCTGGCGGCAGCCGGGGTGGACGTCATCGTGGTGGACACCGCTCATGGCCACTCCCAGGGCGTGCTCGACCGCGTCAAATGGGTAAAGAAAAACTTCCCTCAAGTGCAGGTCATCGGCGGCAACATTGCTACCGCCTCCGCGGCTTTGGCGTTGGTGGATCACGGTGCGGATGCGGTCAAGGTTGGCATCGGCCCCGGCTCCATCTGCACCACCCGCATCGTCGCAGGCGTGGGTGTGCCGCAAATCACGGCCGTGGACAACGTGGCCAACGCCTTGCGAGATTGCGGTGTACCGCTTATCGCCGACGGCGGCATCCGCTACTCCGGCGACATTTCCAAGGCGATTGCGGCTGGCGCCAATGTGGTGATGCTGGGTGGTCTTTTCGCCGGGACCGAGGAAGCGCCGGGCGAAATCGAACTGTTCCAGGGGCGTTCCTACAAATCCTATCGCGGCATGGGCTCCCTCGGTGCGATGCAGCAGGGTTCCAAGGACCGTTATTTCCAGGACAACGAAGCCAACGCCGACAAGCTGGTGCCGGAAGGCATCGAAGGCCGCGTGCCTTACAAGGGTAGCGTGCTCTCGGTAATCCACCAGCTCATGGGCGGTTTGCGCTCCAGCATGGGTTACCTGGGCTGCAAAAACATCGCCGAAATGCACGCCAAGGCCGAGTTCGTCGAAATCAGCAACGCCGGCATCCGCGAATCTCACGTCCATGATGTGCAGATCACCAAGGAAGCGCCGAATTATCACGTTGATTGATCTGTGATCGGATCCCATGTTATCCGCCCAGCACATTCTTGAAGCCGCCCGAAGGGCTGCTGCAGCCGCCAGCAGCCCGGCCAGGGTGATGGTTTTCGGATCATACGCACGCGGAGACGCGGACGAAGGGTCTGACCTTGACTTGTTGGTGGTGGAGCGGGAAGTAGCAGACAAGGCAGCGGAATATCTCAAACTTCACCGCGCCATCGGCGCAATCGGAGTGGGAGTCGACGTCCTGGTATATTCGCAACACGAGTTTGAGCGGCGCTGCCAGGTTCCTGGCACCGTGCCCTATTGGGCCAAAAAAGAAGGCAAGTTGCTGTATGACGCCGCAGCTTGAGGAGGCACACCGATTATTTCGTCTTGCCTTGCGCGACCAGGAAACATTCGCGCTGTTGCTTCCTCTGCGCCGTGCGAGCCTTGCCGCCATCGGCTTCCACGCGCAACAGGCAGCGGAAAAAGCGTTGAAGGCCATCGCAGTCCTGCGCGGCATTGAATTTCAGCGCACACATGATCTGGCTGCTTTGGCGCAGTCAATTTTGGAAAGCGGCGGCGAACTATACTTACCCATCGATGAATTGCGCCGCATCAACCCCTTTGCAGTCGAATTCCGCTACGACGACGAAATAATCCCGACAATTTCGCGGGAAGAACTCGAATCCCTGTTGACAGCGGTGATCAAACAGGCCGGCCTTCTCATTGAAGATGCCCGGCATAAACTTTAACCAAGCGTGTTCACTCGGTCTAAATACCATGTCCCACCAGAAAATCCTCATCCTCGACTTCGGTTCCCAATACACCCAGCTCATCGCGCGCCGCGTGCGCGAACAGCAGGTTTATTGCGAACTGCATCCCAACGACGTCTCCGATGCATTCATCCGGGAGTTCAACCCACAGGGCATCATCCTTTCGGGCGGGCCGAACTCGGTCTATGAAGACGAGACGCCGCGCGCGCCCGACGTCGTGTTCCAGCTCGGCGTGCCGGTACTGGGCATCTGCTACGGCATGCAGACCATGGCGGCGCAGCTCGGCGGCAAGGTCGAGAACGCCCACAAGCGCGAGTTCGGCTACGCCGAGGTGCGCGCCCGGGGTCATTCGGCGTTGCTCAAGGACATCCAGGACAGCGTGAACGCGGGGGGCCACGGACTGCTCGACGTCTGGATGTCGCACGGCGATAAGGTCACCGAGCTGCCAGCCGGCTTCAAGGTGATTGCCGGTAACGATGCGACGCCGATCGCCGGCATGGGGGACGACGAAAAATGCTTCTATGGTGTGCAGTTCCACCCGGAAGTCACCCACACCCTCCGCGGCCGCGACCTGTTCACCCGATTCGTGCGCGACATCTGCGGCTGCCGCGGCGACTGGAACATGCCGGACTATGTATCTGAGGCTATCGCCAGGGTCAAGGATCAGGTCGGCCAGGACGAGGTGATCCTCGGCCTATCGGGCGGCGTCGATTCCTCCGTGGTTGCCGCGCTGCTGCACAAGGCCATCGGCGACCGGCTGACCTGCGTCTTCGTTGATAATGGCCTCTTGCGCCTCAACGAGGCGGAGCAGGTGATGCAGACCTTCGCCCGAAACCTCGGCGTCAAGGTGATCCATGTCGATGCCTCGACGCAGTTCATGGGCCATCTGGCCGGCGTCACCGATCCCGAGCAGAAGCGCCGTCTCATCGGCGCTGACTTTGTCGATGTTTTTCAGTCCGAGGCGCAGAAACTGCCCAACGCGCGCTGGCTCGCGCAGGGCACGATTTACCCGGATGTGATCGAGTCGGCCGGCGCCAAGACCAAGAAGGCGCACACCATCAAGAGCCACCACAACGTCGGCGGCCTGCCGGAGACGCTGAACCTCAAGCTGTGCGAGCCGCTGCGCGAGTTGTTCAAGGACGAGGTGCGCGAACTGGGCGTCGCGCTCGGCCTGCCGCACGAGATGGTCTATCGTCACCCGTTCCCCGGCCCCGGCCTGGGCGTGCGCATCCTCGGCGAGGTGAAGAAGGAATACGCGGATCTCCTGCGTCGCGCCGACGCCATTTTCATCGACGAGCTGCGCGCAGCCGACTGGTACGACAAGACCAGCCAGGCCTTCGCCGTCTTCCTGCCGGTGAAGAGCGTGGGCGTGATGGGCGACGGCCGCACCTACGAGTACGTGGTGGCGCTGCGCGCCGTCGAGACCCAGGACTTCATGACCGCGCGCTGGGCGCAACTGCCCTACGATCTGCTGGGCAAGGTCTCGAACCGCATCATCAACGAAGTGCGCGGCATCAACCGCGTCGTCTTCGATATCTCTGGCAAGCCGCCGGCGACGATCGAGTGGGAATGATTCGGAGACCAGCAAGCACTAGCAACGTCTAGCAACAAACGCCAATTAAGCCCATGTATTTCATGGGCTTTTTTGCTTTTGTCTGGTTTGTTCTAGCAACGTCTGGCAACGACGAGAATGATTTTG
>JAUYFW010000097.1 GCA_030690835.1 Sulfurimicrobium sp.
CGGCATCGCGGATGCCGACCATGCTCTGGGCGTGCCGGAAGCCGATGGCAGCGTGGCGCGTCAGCCCGGTGTTGTCTGTGCCGTGCTGACCGCCGATTGCCTGCCCGTTCTGCTGTGCGATCGTGCCGGCACGGTAGTGGCCGCGGTGCACGCCGGTTGGCGTGGTTTGGCCGATGGCGTGATTGAAGCTGCAGTGAAGGAGTTGGCGGTCGAAGCAGGAGAAATCCTCGCCTGGCTCGGTCCCGCCATCGGCCCTCGGGCATTCGAGGTGGGCGGAGAGGTGCGGCAAATATTCATGGCGCACGATCCCGCAGCCGAACTGGCTTTTATGCCTTCAGCCAGCGAGGGGAAATGGCTGGCGGATATCTATCTGCTGGCACGGCAGCGCTTGGCGCGTATCGGGGTGAAGCAGGTGTATGGCGGAGAATATTGCACCTTTGCCGAAATGGAGCGCTTTTTCTCCTACCGCCGCGATGGCGCGACCGGGCGCATGGCTTCACTGGTTTGGCTCGAGCCCCTGTAGATGTAGGTCGGTTCAAGCGCAGCGGAACCGACAAACCCAAACCTCAAGAGAAAGTCGGCTCCGCTATCGCTTGAGCCGACCTACATAATAAGCTTCATCCGGATTTGGCAAGCTTGCCAAACCATCGTATGCGACGGATATGCGGGTATCCTTGCCGGCATGAACAACATTCCTTCGCTCCCGGCAGATGCAGTTGTAATCGTCGGCTTGTCGCCGCCCGTGATGAGCCTGGCTGCCTGGCTGATTCACGAAAAATTCCCAATACGCCATTTGCACGTTGTAAGCAGCACGCAGGGATTGCTCGCGCTCAAGGAATTTGCCGAACGCACTGGCCTGCCCGCTTGCGAGCAGGTGTTCTGGCACGGCGAGGAAGTGGACGGCACCGATGGCGAGCCCTCGCAAATTCAGTTTCAGCGTATTGTGGGTGGATTGCTGGACAACCGGGCGCTGAATATTCCCCTGCACATGGTGCTGGGCGGCGGCGTCAACTGGATGATCAGCATCGCCTCGCAGCTCGCCGCCTTCAGCCTGAGAGAAAGCGCGGGCGATGGCCTGTGGGTGCTGAAAACCGCGCCCGCTTTCGAGCATCATCCCGGCTACTCGAAACCCGGCGCCCAGGCCAGGGTCTTTGGCCCCGATGCCAGATTGATCGAAGGCCCGTCGCACGAAAGCTATCTGCAACGTGTGTTGCTGGTCGGCGCCACTCGCAGCGGCGCTACCCAGAACCTTGAAAGCGTGGCGTTCAACGACCATGCCATCCTTTTCATGGGGCAAAGCGTCAGGCTGCCGCCGCTGCAACTCGCCTTCTACCGCTGGCTGCTCTCTCAAACCAAATTCGCCTGCTGTCGCCCCCAGTTGGGCAATTGCGATAGCTGCTACGCGTGCGCGCTGCCGGCCAAACATTTATCCGTCCTGAGCGACGACTTCCGCGCATTTTATGCGCGCTCCAGCCACAAGCCCGGCTACGTCAAATCCATCGATGCGCTGGACTTTCCCCAACGCGTGGCGGAATATGTCAGCAAAATAAATACCAACATCCGCAGGCAAGCCAATCTGGCACTTTACCGGCAACTGAAAATCGGCCATGGCGAGGGCGGATATTTGCCCGGCGTGGACAAGAATTATCTAAAAGGGGCGTAAATGTCTGCTTCACTGCTTGACGCATCCAGCCGCGTGGCGCTGGCCGCGCTGCTGCACGATCTGGGAAAATTCGCGGAACGGGCCGGGGTTTTCGCCAAACACCCGGATTGGGAAGCCCACCTGCAAACCTACTGCCCACACCGCAAGGCGTTTACCGATGCGGTTGGCCGGTTTAGCCACCATCACGCAGCGCATTCGGCACTGGCAATTGACTCGATTGAAGAATGGCTGCCAGACCTGATTCGCGGCGACATGACACCCTTTGCCAGCCGAGGGCAAGGCGGTGAAATCACCGATTCGCTCATCAATGCCGCAGCCATGCACCACAAACCAGGCACCTTCCTGCAATGGATTATCGCCACCGCTGACCGGGTGGCATCCGGCTTCGAGCGCGAGGATTTTGACCAATACAATGAAGGGGAAGAAAAAACCGCCACCGGCAAAAATCATTACCAGGCGCGGCAGTTGACGCTGTTCGAGCAGATGCGTTTTGACCCCGCCGCGCTCAAGCATGTCACGCCGGAAAGCCTGAAATATCGCTACCCGCTCAAGCCGCTCTCGCCGGAGTCCATTTTCCCGGTGTTGCGCGATGGCTATGAGCCTGGCGAAAACGGCCCGGCCAAGGCTGAATATGCCGCCCTGTGGGAACAGTTCGTGGCGGGCCTGGAAGACCTGGAAGACATCCATCTTAGTCATCGCAAAAACTGGCCGCTGTGGCTCGACCACTTCGACAGCTTGTGGTTGACCTTCACGCATGCCATACCCTCCGCCACCGCATTTGGCGCCAAACCCGACGTATCGCTTTATGACCACAGCAAGGCTGTTGCCGCGCTGGCGACCGCGCTGTGGCGCTGGCACGACGCCAATGACCGCTGTGATGCTGCCGCAACTAGCGCCCTGAAAGACCGCTCCGACTGGGATGAAAAGAAATTCATGCTGGTGCAGGGCGACTTCTTCGGCATTCAGGATTTCATTTTTGCCGCTGGCAGGCAGACCAACAAGCACGCCGCCAAACTGATGCGCGGGCGCTCGTTTTATGTGTCGCTGCTGACCGAAATGGCCGCGCTAAAAATATTGGACGCGCTCGACCTGCCGCCCACCAGCCAGATCGTCAACGCGGCCGGCAAGTTCCTCATCGTCGCCCCCGCCACGGAAGATGCCCGCGTTAAACTGGAGCAAGTGGAGCGCGAGATTAACGCCTGGTTCCTGAAACACAGCTTTGGCGAAGCGGGCATCGGCCTGGCGCTGCTCCCTGCCTGCTGCAACGACTTCCTGAAACGGCACAAGGAAAGCGGCAAGCGCAACTTTACCGGCCTGATGAAAGACCTGTTCGAGCAACTGGAACTGGCCAAGCTGCAACGCATGAACCTGTGCGGCGCCGAAGCGCCGGCTGCCGTGTTTGCCGGCGCGCTTGAGCGCTACGCCAATGGCGCCTGTGAACTGAACGGCAAGCTGCCCGCTGATGCCGACGGTCGCAGCAACCTCTCCGCCGACCAGGTCAAAATTGGCGAAACCCTGACCAAGCAGACGCGCTTGCTGGTGACGCGCAAAACCCTCAACCACAACACGCTGAAACTGGATATTTTCGGCTACCACGCCCAGTTCACGGCGGACGAGGAAGAAACCGGAAAATTCGGCAAGGACGCAGAGAGCGGCAACCTGCTGCGTGCGTGGGATTTTTCCATGGCAGAGCGCGGTAAGGGGGATTCAATGCTGTGGAACGGTTATGCCCGGCGCAATATCAATGGCTATGCCCCCAGATTCGATGCGCAGGCATTGGAATGGGAAAGCAGGAAATATGGCAAGTTCGAAGCCGAAATCGACTTCGACCCGATCCGGAACACGCTCAAGACGCTCAATCATATTGCCTGCGAAGACCGGAAATCACTGGAAGGCGATTTGAACAAATGGCAAGGGCAGGCCGCGCTGATGACGCTGAAAGGCGACATCGACAATCTCGGTACCCTGTTCCAGCAAGGCTATGCCGAGCCCACTTTCGCCAAAATGGCCGCGCTGTCGCGCCAGATCAATGCCTTCTTCGCCGTGTGGCTGCCGTGGTACTGCGCGGAAAAATACCCCAACACCTATACCGTGTTCGCGGGTGGCGACGATTTTTTTCTTATCGGACCCTGGCACAGCACGCTCAAACTGGCCCAAGCCATGCGCGAGAAATTCACCCACTACGTTGCCGGCAACGCGGACATCACCTATTCAGCCGGCCTGGTGATGAGCAAACCCGGCAAGCCCATCCGACACTTGGCGGATAGCGCCGAAGCCGCTTTGGCAGCCGCCAAAGCCTTCCCTCGCACCAAGCCTGCGATTGTCGGCTCCGCTGCGCTTGAGCCGACCTACCATGCCGAGGCTATGGGTACAGCCGCAGCCAAGAACGCCGTCTGTGCCTACGGCCATACCGTCAGTTGGGACGATTTCTCCAGCCTGCTGGCCGCGAGCGAAAACCTCGACCGCCTGCTGGCCGACCACAATCTCAGCATGGGCTACCGCTACGGCCTGTTGCACCTGGCCGACCGAGCCGCCAGCAACAAGCCGGAAGACGCCATCTGGTGCTCTCAACTGGCCTACCGTACGCGGCGCTTGGTGGATAAACTTCGGGACAAGGGCAGCGCGCAGCGCGTGCAAACCGAACTGATCACGGAAATTAGAGAAAAAGGCATAGCAAAATTCAAGGGCGCGTACAAAATCGCGCTGTTCACGCATTTGTATCAATATCGGGATTAGGCTGATGTCGGCTCCGCTTCGCTTGAGCCGACCTACGCGCTACCAGCCACTGTAGGAGCGAGCTTGCTCGCGAAAATAACCCAATCAAGGAGGGCGCATGATCAAGTTTGGCAAGGAGCTACACCCTGACACCTTTAACGATTACGCGGAAGATGCCGCAAAGCTGATCGCCAACAACAGTGCTCAGGGCAGCCCGGACAAAGACAAGGACAAACCAACCCAGTTGCGGCGGTTTTATGACGAACTCTGCATGTGGCAGGAAAAGGTCGGCACGAGTGACGAAAAATACGCCGAACTGGCGCCCTACATCAAAATGCTCAATGCCAAGCTGGCTTACGCCGAAGGCCGCAAGCACGTCAGCAGCAAGTTCAGGGAGCTATTCCGCGATTGCCTCAAGGAAGTCAGCAATGCGGAAACCTTGCGGCACTGCAAATTGTTCATGGAAGCCTTCATGGGCTTCTACAAGGGATTGAAAGGGTAAAAGGGGATCACCATGCAACTCACCAACATGCGGCAACTGGAAGCTACCATCGAGATCGTCACTGGCCTGCACATCGGCTCTGGCGACACGGAAATGCACATCGGCGGCACCGACAACCCGGTGCTCAAGCACCCCCACACCAACGAGCCCTACATTCCCGGCTCCAGCCTCAAGGGCAAGATGTGCAGCCTGCTGGAATGGCGCGCCGGAGTGGTGGCGGTCAGCAACGGCAGCCCGATTGGTTTCAAGCACCTGGAAAAACTCAACGGCGAGCAGAAATCCCAGGCGGAAGCCATTCTCAAGCTGTTCGGCATTTCCGGCGGCGACAAGGCCGACGACACGGAAGCCGCCGCCGCGCGCGAAAAAATCGGCCCCACCCGGCTATCCTTCTGGGACTGCGCCCTGGACCCGGATTGGATGAAAGGCATCAAGGAGCGGAACCTGCTGCTCACCGAAGCCAAGTCGGAAAACACGATCAACCGTATTTCCGGCGAGGCGACAAATCCGCGCAACACCGAGCGCGTCCCCGCCGGCGCAAAATTCAATTTCCGCCTCACCCTCAAGCAACTCGACGGCGATAAAGAAGATCTGCTGGATACCGTGCTGGCGGGCCTCAAGCTGCTGGAATTCGACGGCATCGGCGGTTCGGGTTCGCGCGGCTACGGCAAGATCAAGTTTCACTTCCACGATACCGGGCTACAAGGCAAGTTTGACGCCATCAAGCCTTTCGAGAAAACCAGCCAACCATGAGCATCGACAAAATCGAATGTAGGTCGGTTCAAGCGCAGCGGAACCGACAGCCAGCGCGGCGGAAAACCCCATGACCCCGCTCAAGTTCACCCTCACGCCGCAAACCGCCTTCGCCACGCCACTCAAGGGCGACACCCTGTTTGGCCAGTTATGCTGGGCCGCCCGGCATATCCTTGGCGAGGCACGGCTGAACGACGTGCTGCAAGGCTACACGGACGGCAAGCCGTATCTGGTCGTCTCGGATGCCTTCCCCGCCGGTTTTTTGCCCATGCCAAAATTGCCCCGGCACTACTGGCAATTTGACGATGCACAACAGGACCCTTCCGCCCGCAAGGCGCTGAAAAAGCGCCAATGGCTGCCCGTGGCGGCACTGTCCGAACCTTTGGGGAAATGGTTGGAACATGCACGGGCTGACGTCATGACCCTCCACAGCGACAGCCGGCCCCACAACACCATCAACCGCGCCACCAACACCACAGGCACGGGTGAATTTGCCCCCTACACCGTGGAGCAGACCTGGTATCAGGCTGGTCAGATATTGGAATTGTATGTGTTGCTGGACGAAACCCGCCTGGCGGCAAGCGAACTTGAAAGCCTGCTGAACTTCGTGGGCGCATCCGGCTTTGGCCGCGACGCCAGCACCGGGCTGGGCAAGTTTACGCTGGCGGCCCTCACCCCAACCCCTCTCCCAAGGGGCGAGGGGCTTGCGCCCAACGCCTGGCTCACCCTCGCACCCTGCGCCCCGCAAGGGCTGGCCTGGGATAACGCGCGCTGCTACTACAAACCCTTTACGCGCTTTGGTCGCCATGGCGACGCAGCAGCCATTTCCTGCCAGCCGTACAAAACCCCGTTGTTGCTGGCCGACACTGCAGCCATTCTCTCCCCCCGCACGATGGGAAAGCCGGGGACGATGGCGCTTTTCACCGGCCAAGGGCTGGGCGGCGATGGCAGTCTGTCCAATGCGCTGCCGCAAACCGTGCATCAGGGGTATGCCCCGGTGATCGGGATTTGTCTGCCATCATGAGGGCGCTGCAATGAACTTTACCGAACATGTTGAAATTCGACTCTCAACTTTGTCTCCCGTGCATATCGGTTGCGGGGAAGATTATGAACCGACCAGTTTCGTGATTCAGGAGGGTGCGCTCTATCACTTCGAGCCCAGCGAGGCAGTGCTGCCCAAGCCGGACCGCGAAGCCCTGCTGAATCTGGTCGATGCGCCACAAATTTCGCTGGCGGGCTTGCGCAAGTTTTTCAAGGACCGTAGCCAGCATTTCTTGCCGCACACTACCCGGATTGTGCCCGTCACTTCAGCGGTGGAAGCGTCCTACCAGAAGTCCTTTACCGACCAGCAGGCGCGGAATGATGCCAAGCTCGAAATTGACCGCGGTTTTTATAATCCGTTCGACGGGCAACCGGTCATTCCCGGCAGCAGCATCAAGGGAGCCATCAGCACGGCGGTGCTGGATATCTTGAATGGATACAAGGGCGGAAACTGGAGAGCCAAGGAGCATGCCAGCATGCAGCGCGAATTGATGGGCGGCAGCTTCAACACCGACCCACTGCGCTTGTTCAAGGTAAGCGATGCGCGCTACCTTACGCCGGATCGCATTGGCAGCAAAATCCTGTTTGCGGTTAGCCGCCGCAAGAAGCCCAAAATTCTTAATGGCCGGTCGGACGATCAGGGACAAGGCATTCCAACCTACAAGGAATGCCTGCCCGCACGGAGGCATCATGCCTTTGCCCTGACGCTCGATTTTGCGCAACCGATTGCCCAAATGCCGGACAAACAGCCCAAGCCGGACAAGGTGCTGCTGCGCAACTTCAGCGAGCTTGCTAAAATCTGCAACCGCTTTTATCGCTCGCAGCTCACGCACGAGATTGCGCTGTTGCAAGGTCGTGGCTTTCTGGATTCGGATTGGGCGGATACCTTGCTCCGGGAACTGCAAGGCGGGGATCTCGGCAAAAGGCTTGAGACGGGCAAGGCCTGCCTGCTGCGTGTCGGGCGGCATAGTGGGGCGGTGGCCATGACTTTGAATGGCATGCGACAGATCAAGATCATGCAAGCACGGGGAACACCGCCGACTTACGAACACGATACGCGTCAAATCTGGCTGGCAGCGGATCGTAAGGATGCTACCGGTGACATGCTTCCCTTCGGCTGGGTGCTCCTTGAACCGGCCAATGCCGATCCTATCAACGGCTTGCGCAACTGGTTTGACCAAGCCGCGCAGCAAGACGATGGCTGGCTTCAACCCCGCCTGGCGCAACTCGACCAGTGGCGAGCAGAAGTCGAGGCCCGCCAGGCCGAACTCGCCGCAAAATCCGCCCGCGAAGTCGAACAGCTTGCCGCTGAACAAGTAGAAGCGGAACGCCGCGCCAGCCTCAGCCCCGCTCTGCGCGAGGTGGCGGAGTTCATCGCGTCAGCCAGGCGGCGCGTGGAACAACTGCGCGGCGTAAAGGAAAACCTGAATGCCGATTTCCACAATCGCGCGCGCAAGTTCGCCGCTACCGCACTGGAAAATGGTGCGTGGACGGCGGAAGAAAAGCGGGCTGTCGCCGATGCCATTGCGGAATACCTGCCCCAGGTCGTCAAAGGCATCGACAAGGATCAGTTGAAAAAGCTCAAACTGGGCGCTCTGCGTGGAAATGTTTGATTTGCCGCTTGAAGCGATCGAAATTGTCGGATGAATCAAACCTTCCCCCTCGCCCGCTACTGTTTCGACTTCACGGTACAAACTCCGCTGCGTCTGCCCGACTACGCCGGTTCCACCCTGCGCGGCGCGTTCGGCAACGCGCTGCGGCGCATCACCTGCATGACGCGGGAAAAGGACTGCAAGCCCTGTGCTCTGTATCGCACTTGTCCATATCCCCAGATATTCGAAACCCCGCCACCGGAAAACCACAGCCTGCAAAAATTTTCCCAGGTGCCCAACCCTTACGTGATCGAGCCGCCGCCATGGGGCGAACGGACTTATCAGCCGGGTGAAACGCTGAGTTTTCATTTCGTGCTGGCGGGCCGCGCGCTGGATCAGTTTCCCTTCATCGTACTGGCCTGGCAGCGGGCTTTTTTGCATGGCATAGGCAAGGGGGACGGCACGGCGGTGCTGGCATGTATCGCGTTGATTGGGCAGGCCGGGGAAGACACGGTATTTGTGGCGGAGGAGGGGGCGATCCGGGCGCATGAGGCGGCGATTTTGCTCTCCTCAAAGCATCTGGAAGAGGGAAAAATCCGTCTGACTTTTCACACCCCACTGCGCTTGCAGCACAACGGCGCGCCGCTTGGCCCGGACAAACTCGTCCCTCGTGATCTGCTCATGGCCCTGGTGCGGCGCACCGCCCTGATGGCCGAATTCCACACCGCGCAGCCGCTGGCGCTTGATTTCGCGCAACTGGCGCAACAGGCGGAAAGCATCGAAAGCGAAATGCGGCTGCACTGGCGCGACTGGACGCGCTATTCCTCGCGCCAGCAGCAGAAAATGGCGCTTGGCGGCGTGGTGGGAGAGTGGGTCTTGTATGGTGATCTTGGCCCATTCCTGCCATTTCTCCACCTCGGTCAATGGCTGCACGTGGGCAAGAACGCCACCTTCGGGCTGGGAAAATATAACGTGAATGTCGGATCCGCTGCGCTTGATCCGACCTACATGTTGTCGGGCGTAGGTCGGATCAAGCGCAGCGGATCCGACGACCAAAAATGACCACGTATTTTGTCTCCCGTCACCCCGGCGCAAAGGAATGGGTACGGCTGGAAGGCATTAGTGTGGATGCCGTGGTCGAACACCTCGATGTTTCGGCCATCCAGTCCGGCGATACCGTGATCGGCTCGCTGCCCGTCAACCTCGCCGCCGAAGTCTGCGCCATGGGCGCACGCTACCTGCACCTCACGCTGGAACTGCCGTTCGAACTGCGTGGCAGGGAGCTGACGGCGGAGGACATGCGCCGGTGTGGGGCGAGGGTTGAAGATTACTCCGTTCAAATGGGGAGCCAAAAATGAAAATTTATCTATGCACAACCGGCACCAGCGCGGCCAAAGCAGCATCAAGACAAACCCGCTTTGACGAAAAATGGGTGAATGAAAACGGCGGAGTTTCTAATGCAGCTAAACTGCTTCATGCGACATTCCGGGATTTCAGCATGGATGACGAAGCAGCGCTGCACAAGGAACTGTCCGCCGAAATCCATTCATTGGCGAGGATGCCAGTCGAGGCAGGCGACCGGGTCATCCTGTTTGCTTCCGAAACCGCCGACGGCCAAGCCTGTGCGCACGCCGTCAGGCTGTATCTGGAACAATCGTGCCCCGGTATCCAATGCGCGGTAAAGGAAGTGCCCGGTTTGCAGGTGACTGATTCGCGGCGATTCCGCACCGAAGGTGTGGTCAACTTCGTCCGAATGGCGCTACGCGAGATCGACGCCTACGGTGCTGCGCAATGCGTGCTCAACCCTACGGGTGGCTTCAAAAGCTTGGTTCCTTATACGGTTCTTGTGGGTATGCTCAAAAGTGTGCCTGCGCGGTATATTTTCGAGCAGTCCAATGCCCTCATGACCTTGCCGGCCTTGCCACTGGATTTTGCACGTGACCGTATAGAACCTGTGCGCGAATTGCTGGAGCGCATCGAGCGTGAAACTGGTATCTCTCTCGCGGAATGGCACCAACGGATACCTGTTGAAGAGCGTGAATACTTCGCCCCCCTTATCGAGGAAACCGATGGCGGGCAGATTACGCTCTCTGCCATTGGTTTGATGTTCTGGGAGGAAATCAATCGCCCGAGCGCCTTGGTTCCTTATCTCTCGCGTCCGGCAATGGACGGTCTCAGAAAAATCAGCCAGCTTGCAGGGCGGGACCCGGCGCAATACCTGCGGCGCATCGCAGCAGACCATGCCAAGTTGGAAAACGATAAACACGGCAATGCGGGAGATGGATTATTCTGGCTCAAACCAGGGCGTACCACCGACCGTTATCTGGTCTCGGTGGAAAACTGGCGGCTGCTGGTATGGCGTATCGAGGATCATGACGAATACAACAAGCTTTCCGCCAATCAGGCTCTAGGCGCCACGGCCAGAGCCGAACGGACTTCAAAATACGCACCATTTTTCCGCATGGAATATTGTGATTGAATGTCGGCTCCGCTGCGCTTGAGCCGACCTACATCATTACGACAATTCACGGAAAAACCGAAGTCATGTTGGACGGCTCAAGCGCAGCGGAGCCGACAAACCCAAAAATAACAAACTCAGGAGCCCTCCATGGACTACCGCCGCGCGCGCCAGGCTGGTGGAATATATTTCTTCACCGTGGTCACCCACAACCGCCAGCCGCTCCTGACCCGGCCTGAAAATCTCGATCTCCTGCGTCAGGCGGTGCGCCACGTCAAGGCATCTCACCCCTTCGCCATGACCGCCCATGTCATTCTCCCCGACCATTGGCATTGCCTGTGGCGGCTGCCGCAAGGAGATGATGACTACTCCACGCGCTGGCGGCTCATCAAGCATTTTGTCTCGATCCACGCCACGGCGAGGCCATTCTGGCAGGGCCGTTTCTGGGAACACCTGATCCGGGACGAAAACGACTATCAGCGTCACCTCGATTACATCCACTACAACCCGGTGCGGCACGGATATGCCAAAACCCCCGGCGATTGGCCGCACGGCTCATTTGCGCATTACCTGGAAAAAGGCCATTACCCGCCGGATTGGGGTGTTGCCGTGCCGGAAATCGAAGGGGAGTTTGGCGAGTGAGGTTGCCGGCTCCGCCCCAAGCTGTCGGTTCCGCTACGCTTGAACCGACCTACACCTACCTCCTGTTTTTCTTGGTAGGTCGGTTCGAGCAAAGCGGAACCGACAAACAGCTTTTTTGACAAGCTTGCCAAATCACTGATTCGCGCCATTCCTGCCGCATACTGCATTCCGTCATTACATCGCCAATGGGAGCTCGACATGTACAAAACTATTCCATTCATCTTCGTTTGCTCCCTCGTTCGCGAGCGGTAATGGCCAGCAAGGCAAGGGAAGGTGTTTCATGAGCCGCACCCTTTACCTCGTCGCCTACGACATCGCCTCCCACCGGCGCTGGTACCGGGTGCACAAATATCTGCTCGGCTACAAGGTATCCGGGCAGAAATCGTTTTTCGAATGCTGGGTGACGCCGACGGAACTCCAGCAGGTGATGAGGGAAGTGGGCGCCCTGATCGACGGCGACGAGGATAGAGCGCACGTTTTTCAGCTCGACGAGCGCATGGCGGTGCGCTGCTATGGCGTGGCCGAAAGTTTTGCGCGGCGGTATTTTTCCATCACATGAGCTTGTCGGATCCGCTGCGCTTGATCCGACCTACAGTTTTTTTGTGTGGCCATGTAGGTCGGATCAAGCGCAGCGGATCCGACAGACTCAATGTAAAGGATAATCCATGACCAGTTTATATGTAGACCGGCGCGGCGTGGTGCTGCAATCGGATGGGGAAGCACTGGTGTTTTACGAAAACGGCGAGCGGGTTGGCACCGTGCCGCTTGCTCCCCTGTCGCGCATATTCCTGCGCGGCGAGGTCACCCTCACCAGCACTCTGCTGGGCAAGCTGGGGCAGGCCGGCATCGGCGTCATCATCCTTTCGGGCAAAAAAGCCGATCCCACCCTGCTGATGGCCAAGCCTCACAACGATGCCGCGCGCCGGATCAATCAGTACCGCCTCAGTCAGGACGCGGATTTTTGCCTCACCTATGCCCGCTCCCTGGTGGCTGCAAAAATTGCCGCCCAGGCCAATTTTCTTGAATGCCGCCGTGACAGCTACCTGTCCGCACGTTACCAGCTCACCCGCGCGTCGCAACAACTGGGGGGCATGTTGCGCCAGGCAGGAGAAAAAGAAAGCCTCGCCCAGTTGCGTGGGCTGGAAGGCGCGGCGGCTAACGCCTATTTCTCCGCCCTGAGCGCGATAGTGCCGGAGAGCCTGCACTTCTCCGGGCGCAACCGGCGCCCGCCGCGTGATCCGGTCAACGCCGTGCTTTCCCTCACCTATACCCTGATGCATGCCGAAGCCGTGCTCGCCGCCTATGGCGCCGGGCTGGACCCCTATATCGGATTCTTTCACGCCATCGACTTTGGCCGCGAATCGCTCGCCTCCGACCTGATCGAGCCCTTCCGCCCCGCAGCGGACGGCTTCGCCCTCAAGCTCTTCAACAGCCAGAACCTGCGTGCGGAAAACTTCACCAGCAGCAGCGAAGGCTGTTTTCTCGGCAAGGCCGGGCGTGAGATTTTTTACCGCCACTATGAAGCCTTTTCCGAGCCGGTGAGGAAGATGCTCGACGATGCCTTGAAAGACCTGCTGACTCGCATGGATCAAGCCGGGGGAGACGCGCCATGAGCGAATACCTGATCGCCTACGACATCACCTCGCCCAAACGGCTGGCGCGTATGCACCGCTATTTGAGCAAGATCGGCGCGCCCATCCAGTACAGCATTTTCTATGTCACGCTCGACGAACGCACGCTGGATCGCTACATGGCAGAAGCCGTTTTGCTCATCGACCCCAAGGAAGACGACCTGCGCTGCTACGCCCTGCCAGAGCGAGGCATGAGGCGGAGACTGGGCAAGGCCACGCTGCCCGAGGGCATCTACTGGACAGGCCTGCCGACGCAATGGATGGAGCCGTGAGCTTTGTGGTTCCTGCGGGGGGGGGGGGGGGGGCTGCATGCCATGCGGCACCGGCCAGCGAGTTGCGGAACCCTGCGCGGAACGGCTATGATGGAGACTGTAATAAACGGGTGAGCATCATGTTTGAGACATCTTCCATTGTTTTTGTTATTTTCGCTAAAGGGGCATGCAACACCCTGAAGTGTAATGGAAACTCGAAGATCGCGGTAGAAATAACGCCCTGATTTCAAAGGGATTGAGACATTTCAGGATTTGATTTTTACGCCATCAGCCAGGTAGAAATAACGCCCTGATTTCAAAGGGATTGAGACTTGGCGAGTGATTTTTCATTTCATGCTCCTGATGAGTAGAAATAACGCCCTGATTTCAAAGGGATTGAGACACTATGAACCACGACCAATGAGCATACGGAATTTGTAGAAATAACGCCCTGATTTCAAAGGGATTGAGACCCTTGAGGCAATGCAGTATTGTGTGTTGATGGGTAGAAATAACGCCCTGATTTCAAAGGGATTGAGACCCTTGATGTCGTAGCCCTTGGAGTCCTTCTTGCGTAGAAATAACGCCCTGATTTCAAAGGGATTGAGACTTCGCTGGCCGGTTTGTCACCCTATGTAAAACATTGTAGGTAACTACTCAGGTGGTGCAGCCCTAATTACTGAGGTTGCGATCAAGCGAAGCGAGGTTGAGGCGGGCACCCCTGAAATGTCAGGGTGAGGGAGTGGAAGAGATTGTCGCCCTGCTTGTGCAAGGTAGCGAGGTAGGAGCGGATCACGCAAAAGGTATCGACGCCATTTTTGGTGCGAAAGCAACCGGAGATTTTCTGTTTGACCTTTTGCATGCGCACCGCTTGTTCGGCGAGGTTGTTGGTGAAAGGAACACCGTGATCGGTCATAAAGCGCCAGACATCGTCGGCATGGATACGCAGACGACTGAGCAGGTTGGTCGCCTTGCTTTGCTTGGTAGGGCCGCGTCCGCCCGACGGTGGCGCGCGGGGGTTGGCGGCTTCGCCCTCGCTGAGAATCTCGTCATAGAGGGCGCGGATGTGGGCAATGCGCTCCGGGCACAGCGGCTCACCCGCAGCATCACTTCATGGCAGACATCGACCAGCAGATCAATCAGGCGTTTTGCCCAAGCCTGGCTCATTTCCTCGAAGAGGTAGGTCAGCTCCCGCAAGTGGTGGACATTGCACAACCCATGTTTGCACGGCAATTCGCGGTAAGGTTTCCAGCCATCGTGAATCAATGTGCCGAGAAACCCGGTCAGAATGCCGAAGGCTTCAAAAGCTTTTTTGCCCCGGTTCGGATGGCACCCAATCCAGGTCAGTGTGGAGGTGGCCAGGACATGCATCCAGTGAAGCTTGCCCGCCACACGCATCCCGGTTTCATCGGCGTGGGCAACCGGCGCCGTTTGCAGCGCGTTGCCGATAGCCGCCACCGTGTCCGCCAGACGGGTTTTGGCCTCCTCGTTTGCCGAAAGCACCGTGGCGTCCGACATGGGCAGGCCGAAGAAGTCGCCCATCAAAGCACCGGTACGCGCTATCGGCATCATGTGGTGGTTCGTCAGATGCACGACAGCCGCCTTGATGCGCGGGCCATACTGTACCGGTGCCGAGACGCCTTCGGGAAACGCACCCCGGCAAATTTTGCCGCAGGTGCAGCGGATTTCCACCACTTGATGTTCGGTGACTTCGTGGTGCAAGGGAGGAATGTCTAACACTTGGCGCGTTTCGACTACCGTCCCAGCGGACGATGGCAGGCATCGCAGTGAGCAGGACGATGCGTCTCGGTGCGATCCGGTTGCGCGACTTTCTTCAGGGTATGCCCGTCATGCCCCTTTTGGCCTCCCGTCGGGTGTTGGCCGGCTTGGCGCTGCGATTTCGGTTTGGGCTTGTTCAGCCCGTCCGTGGAGGGCGGTTTGCTGGAGTTGCGGCTGTTAAGCGCCAAGCGACCTTCGAGATCGGCGACCTTGGCCGTCAGCGCGGCTACTTGCGCCGTAAGAAATTTGACCTGCGCAAACAGCGCACGAATCAGGTCGTCTTTGTAGTGTGGCAACAAAGGCGACAAGCCAGGCGATGAAAAGCAGGGGCCAGCCGGGGGTTTGAGTCTGTATCGAAGCGTTCATGGCCATGGATGCCGTTGCTTTTATGTGCGTATGAATAGGGCAAACGAGCTGCCGGGGCGAATGTTAACCTCGTCCTGAGCGGTGATCACGTGGTTGGCTTCGGTCATGACGTGCCATAAATCGTGACCCCGTTGTGTGACCCCGTTGTAACGCCGATTATGGCGTGGCTCCGACATCGGGCGCTAAAGCTGTTACGCCGAGCAAGCTCGCCAGCACCGCACCATAGTCGGCGCAGGCGGCAACTTCCTCTGGCGCTATTCGAGCGTTTGGCCAGGTTAGCGAAAGTCCTTGCTGATCCCACAAGAATGCTGTTTTGCCATTGCATCCCTTGAGTAGCCAGTCGCGGGCGCTTGGCGACAGGCGCTGAAACAGTTCCGGTCGGTCGCCAAAGGCAGTGAAGGCCAGACCAAAGGCATCAGCCGCAAGCGGCAGGTGGTTTTCGGGCGAGATCGATAGGGAATTACCACGGGCGTTGCCAAAATTTGACCGGATATACACCTGAAACGCAGCCAAGGCCGCCTTGGCCATTAGCCCGCCGAAGAAGCCACCTGGATTGGCTTTGGCCGGTTGAGGACGCACGCCATCGGCAAGCGCCATCAGTAATAGCGCGCCGCCACCGGTTCCTACCTCGGGTGCAGTCCACCGGGTGTAATGCACCGAAACATGGCTTCGGGTGGCCATGCCGTCATCCACCTCGGCACTGAGAAGCTCAACCTCGGCGGTCCATGCCACGCCTCGGGTTGTGCCGCAGAAACGATGTGTGCCTTGCAGGCCGCCGCCTCCGCTTGGCGGGACGTAATCCATTCCGTGTTGTCGGGCATCCGCCGTGTTGCGGGCGACGATGGCCTGACGCTTTTTTCGTCCCCACAGTCCCGCCAGAGCGCTGCCGCCGAATAGCACGAACAGCAGAATGGGCCAGTAAGGGCCGAATACCACCGTCAGGGTGTGTTCCATAGCCTCCCCTTACGCCAATCCTGCTGGAAAAAGCCGCTGCAGCAACTCAACGCAGCACCATTTCGACACGACGGTTTTTCGCCCGCCCGGCGTCAGCAGCATTGCTCGCCACCGGTGCCAGCGGCCCGACACCTTCGGCACCCAGCCGGTCGGCCTTGATGCCATGATCCTTGGTCAATGCGGCGATCACCGAGGCAGCCCGGTCGCGCGACAGCTTCTGGTTGCGTTCGACCGGCCCCTGCATATCGGTATGGCCGACGATAAAGACTTTCGCGCTGGCGTTGGTCTTGAGCCACTTCGCCATCTCGGCCAGCGTCGGTGCCGATTCGGTTTTAAGCGTCGCCTTGTCGGTATCAAAGTAAATGCCGTAGAAAACCACCTTGCCCTCATCGCCCATCGCCTTGGCAATTTGCTCGGACGAGACCACGACGGACTGCTCCATGCCGACAACGCGAATGATCTTGTGCATGATTCCGTAACATGTCCCTGCGCTGTCCCCCTCCCCGCAGCCTGCCTCACCCCAGAACTCGTCATTGCCTTTGCGCAAGCGGTAGTACACCTTTTTGTCGTTGACAGAGAGCACCTCGCCACTACCTTGGCGCACGGCATTCTCAAAATTGCGCACCACCTCCAGCTTGCCGGGATGTTGGCCTTTTGCGCCTCTTTCAATCTTGTTGATGTAATACCAATATTCACCCTCGACCTTGAACGCCTCGCTGCCGGACTTTGAGTCGCCAGACGCCTTCCATCGCCAAAGGGTGAGATTCGTGTATTGCGCTCGCTCGCAACTGCGCATCACTTCCCCTGCGAAACGGTTGAACACCGGATTGGGTTCGCATTTAGGGTTGTCTTCGGGCGATTGCGCCCATGCGTTAAGGCTGAAAAAAGCCAACATGGCGCTGGTCAACATCAAGCTGTTCAGACATTTCATCGATCTCTCCTTCAATGATGGGGTATGTGAGGGCTAACGTTCAAATTGAGGGGCTGGCCGCCCCGGAACTTGGACGGAGCCCCCGGAAGTTGATAAACCGCAGGCAGTGAAAGAACGCTTATCGGCCAGTCCCGCTCGAATGCAGAGTTGAACGAAGCCGCTATCGCGGAGAAACACCCCTCAGCAACCTGATTCAATAACATAATTCATCCTCACCCCGAAAGGGATTTTCTTGTACTTTACCATGAGGATGAACCAGATGACGCCACAATTCCCAGCCCATTTCGAGCAAAACCATCAGCGCTTGCTGAACTGCCTGAAGCTCGCCGGCTTGCAGCCTAAAACCATAGCGTTGTATTCGCACGGCGTGCGTCGCGCGGGGGCTTATTTTGACTATCGGATCGATGATTTGACCAAAGCCCAGTTGACCGATTATTTCGTGTTTATCATCGATGCTCTGTCCTGGAGCGCGCTCAAACATGATCTGTACGGGTTGAAATTCTATTATGCCAAGGTGCTGGATAAACCCTGGCCGGGCGCGGATCTGGTCAAACCACCCAAGTCGCACACACTGCCGGATATTCTCACCGTGCAACAGGCGCAACAGATTTTCATGGCGACGCGGGTGCTCAGTTATCGCGTGTTTTTCTTCACGCTGTATAGCCTGGGTTTGCGGCTGGGCGAAGGGTTGTGCTTGCAAATCGGCGACATCGACGCTGACCGGATGCGTGTGCGGGTGCGCAACGCCAAAGGCAACCGCGACCGTTTTGTCCCGTTGCCGGAGAACACCTTGCAGGTGCTGCGCCGTTTCTGGCAGACCCACCGCAACCCCGCGTTGCTGTTCCCCAACCGGAAGTGCGGGCTCAAAAAAGCGCATCTGGCCACCACCCCGCTGGATCGCGGCGGCGTCCAGGCCACCTTGCGCCAGGTCACCCGCGAGTGCGGTTTAAAAAAAGCATTACGCCGCACAGCTTGCGCCATTCCTATGCAACTCACCTGATCGAAGCGGGCGTCGACCTGCTGGAAGTGCAAAGAATCCTCGGACATCAATCCATCCTCACCACCCTCCGTTACACCCACCTCACCGAACAGCAGCAGCGCTCCAGTGGCGCACGTATCAACCAGTTGATGGGGCAAATCCAGATCATCTGGGGCGAGATCAAATGATCCGGCTGGCGCACATTGTGGCAACCCATGCGACCGAGCTGATCGCGCAACAGGGCCATCGCCTGCTGCCCAGCCAATTGGCGGCGTTAAACGCCTTCCAGCTATGCCGCAGCAGCATGAGCCCCAAGATGGAACTCGCCTGCGACGGCTGCGAGGAACAGAGCCGTGTAGGTCGGCTCAAGCGATAGCGGAGCCGACTTTCCCTTAAGGAAATGCCCGCTTGATCGGGTTTGTAGGGCGCACTTCGATTTGCCCGGCCTGGCTGGAAAAATCGGTTATCAGGGCTTCCTTATTGTGGCTTGGGTTTGTCGGTTCCGCTGCGCTTGAACCGACCTACGTGGTTGCGGCAATTTGGCAGCCCAGGGAGGGGTGAGCCCAGACAGGGGCCGTGCCGCCGGGAGAGATGCTGCTGGCGGAGCTTGACAGCCCCGGTATAATGGCGGCTTTCAAGATTATTTATCTTCATGTCCATACTTGCCTGGATCATCGCTTCAAGCCTGCTCGGTGGCGCACTGAGCGTTGCCACTGCCGCGCTGTTCGCTTTTTCCGCTCGGGCTTCGATGGTGCCGCTGCTGGTGAGCTATGCCATCGGCGCCTTGCTGGGCGCGGTGTTTCTCGAAATCCTGCCGCATGCGTTCGAACTGAACCAT
>JAUYFW010000118.1 GCA_030690835.1 Sulfurimicrobium sp.
CAAACTGCTGCATGCCATCCACGGCATGTTGAAGCACGACAAACCCTTCGATAACGCCCGCTTTTACGCTATTCCAGCATGAGCCGGAAAGCGCAAAAATTGCAGAACAATGCTTGACCTTGAACAGAGTATCTACAGCGGCGTTTTGGCCCTAATGGATAATCTGGGATCAGTGGTTGTTTTTACATTTCACGCTTCACAAACAAAGCGTAGCGAGTGACTTCACGTTTCACAAAACTGTTTCACGTTAACGAATCACATAAACCAGCGGGAACAGGATGATCCACAACAGATCGACCATGTGCCAGTAGGAGGCGCCGGTTTCCACGCCGGTATGATTTTCCGCGCTATAGCCACCGCCTTTTGCTTTCAGCATCACCGCCGCCAGGATCACCATGCCGAGGATGACGTGCATGAAGTGGAAGATCGTCAGCGACAGGTAGAACATGTAAAAGGTATTGGTGCTGAGCGAGATGCCGGCGGAAAATTTTTCGTGAAACTCGAACACCTTGATGACCAGGAATACCCCGCCCATGGCGATGGCAGCGGCGATCCAGCGCACGCATTCGCGCGAAAATCCCTGTTTGATGGCCGCGACCGCGCGCACCATGAAATAGCTGCTGGTAATCAGCACCAGGGTATTGATGGCGCCGGAAGTGCGGTTGAGGTGCTGTTGCGATTCGTTGAACAGCTCCACGTTGTGCGCCCGCGCAAAGGCGTAGGCGACGAAGAAGACGCCGAAAGCCAGCAATTCGGCGAAGATGAAAAACCAGATCGCCAGGTCGCCCGGCGGTGTGGCATGAATTTGGTGTGAAGTGCTTGTATTGTTTATCAAAATAGTAAGGTATTGAGGTAAAAAAAGAGGGGCCCGAAGGCCCCTCCCAGGAGGAACAATTAAGCTGCGGCCTGAGCTTCACCCTTCTTGCAGAAGAAGCTCCAGATGTAGAGCACCAAGCCCAGCAGGAACACGAAGCCGGTGATCTCGCGCAACCAGTAGAACAGCATGATCTGGTCCTGCGCAGCCATGAAGCCCAGCGGCGCTGTACCCATGCGTTGCAGCCAGATTTGCAGAATGCCGGCGGCGGTGAGGAACAGCGTGATGAACACGATGGACACCGTCATCAGCCAGAACGACCACATTTCCAAGGTCTGCGCCGGGCCGGAGTTCGCGCTACGACCGCGCAGCAACGGCATGGCGTAGGAAATCATGGTCAGGTTCACCATCACGTAGGCACCGTAAAAGGCCATGTGGCCGTGGGCCGCGGTGATCTGTGAGCCGTGGGTGAAGAAGTTCACCGGAGCCAGGGTGTGCATGAAGCCCCACACGCCGGCGCCGAGGAAAGCCATCACACCGGTTCCCAGGGCCCACAGGGTGGCGGCCTTGTTGGGATGCTCGCGACGGCGACGGTTCACCATGTTGAAGGCAAATACGGTCATCATGAAGAACGGGATGGGTTCCAGGGCGGAGAACACGGAACCAAACCACTGCCAGTATTCCGGCGTGCCGATCCAGAAGTAGTGGTGGCCGGTGCCGATGATGCCGGTGATCAGGGTCATGGCGATGATGACGTAGAGCCACTTCTCGATAATTTCGCGGTCAACACCCGTCACCTTGATCAGAACAAAGGCCAGCATTGCGCCCAGGATCAATTCCCACACGCCTTCCACCCAGAGATGCACGGTCCACCACCAGAAATACTTGTCCAGCACCAGGTTGGAGGGGTTGTAGAAGGAGAACAGGAAGAAAATAGCCAGGCCCCACAGTCCTACCAGCAGAACCAGGCTGATCGAGGTCTTGCGGCCCTTCAGTACGGTCATGCTGATGTTGAACAGGAAGGCCAGAACCACGATCACGATGCCGACCTTGGTGATCAGCGGTTGCTCGAGAAACTCTCGTCCCATGGTGGGCAGGATGTCGTTACCCGTCATCGCGGCCAGCGTGGCATAAGGCACCATCAGGTAGCCGACGATAGTGAGCGCGCCCGCCACCAGGAAGATCCAGAACGTGATCAGCCCCAGCTTGGGACTGAACAACTCGGTTTCGGCTTCCTCCGGTATGAGGTAATGTGTTGCGCCCATGAAGCCGAACAGCAGCCACACGATCAGCAGGTTGGTGTGGACCATTCGGGCCACGTTGAAGGGGATGGCGGGAAACAGGAAGTCGCCCACCACATACTGGTAGCCCATGATCAAGCCGAACAGAATCTGTCCGACGAACAGGCCAATGGCGGCAATGAAGTATGGCTTCGCCACCGCTTGGGATTGATATTGCATCTTAAATTCCTCCTAAACCGTTTTGTGTCAGGGTATCTGCTGGATTAGCCTTCAATATTCGGCGGCCAGTTGTTGGTGTTGATCTCCGACGTCCATTTCAGGAAGTTGACCATGTCGTCGAGTTCCTGATCGGTCAGGTTGAATTGCGGCATCTGACGGCGGCCTGGTACGCCGGTGGGCTGGGCTTGAATCCAGGCCTTGATGAATGGTCCGCCGCGGCGTTTGTAGACATTGCCCAGTTCAGGAGCGAAATAAGCGCCTTCACCCAGGAGTGTGTGGCATCCGATGCAGTTGCGTGTTTCCCAGATGTGCTTGCCGCGCACGACCGAATCGGTGATATTTTCACGGTGATCCCGCTTCGGCAGGTTCTGCACTGTGTCGAAGGTCAAGGCGAGAAACAACAGGAAGAAAAATACGGCTCCCCCATAGAATATGTTTCGCGCCATCGCCTTGGTAAATGTTTCGCTCATAACTTACCTCCTGAATAGCTATTTTGGTTGTTGGCCCCAAACTTGATCGCTTGCCTTTTCCATTCCACGGTACGGAGAGGAGGGCGCACAACCAGGTTCCTGAGATACGGCACGCTCACATTAACTTAGCATGGTTTGCCAATCCTTGACGTGGATCAAGGTTGGCCATCTTAGGGAACTTTCTCTTGGAATTGATATCACCGCGCTATGATGGCGGCTCTAACTGGCATGGCAAAGTGCCGCCCCGGATTATGAAACATCAATTCGCCACGCCCGTCTCCCTCACCCCTGCCCTCTCCCGGAGGGAGAGGGGGACGTGGGTTCGCTGCGCGAGTTTTACGTTAAAGGGGGTATTCATGGTTCTGGTTTTTCTGGTAATGGCGGCCATCCTGGCCATGGTGGGTGCGTGGCTGTTGCCGGTCGCGAGCGATCCGCATCGTGCCGCCCATCTCCACCTGGCTTTAGCGTTGGGCGTGATGCCGCTGATCATGGGCGCGATGACGCATTTCGTCCCGGTTCTGACCCGCACCCGTGCCGCGCCCCGTGGTGTCGAGTGGTTTGCCTTGGTTGCCTGGGCAGGTGGCGCGCTGATCGTGGCCTTTTTCATTTTTACCTTGCCTGCAGCCTTCCGTAGCGCGGCCGCTCTCTTCGGCCTGTCCGCCGGCGCCGGCCTGGCTGCATGGCAGCTGAAGCGTGGCCGGGCGGCCTTGGGAGGCGCCCATCCCGGTTTGCGCTGGTATCTCGCGGCCCTGTTCTGTCTGGGGGCAAGTTTGCTGGCGGTGCTGGCCATGGCCGTCTGGCCGCAGCAGATGCTGGCGCTCAAGCGTTTGCACCTGCACCTTAACCTGTTCGGTTTTGTCGGCCTGACCGCCATTGGCACTTTGCAGGTGCTCCTGCCGACCGCGGCAGGACGCCCCGATCCCGCTGTCGCCTCCCGGCTGCGTGCCGACCTTCCCATGGCGCTGGCGGGAACGCTGCTGATCGCGCTCGGTGCCGCCTGGCTGCCGCTGCTGTCCTGGTTGGGGTTGGCGTTGTGGCTGCTTCCCCTGGGGCGTCTGGCGCACGCCTGGCTGGGCCTGTATCGCGAGCGGATTTTTCAGTACCATGGCGCGATGCCGTTGCTGGCGACCGCTTTGGCGGGGTTTTCCATTGCGCTCATGGCTGGGGGCGTGCATGGCGCGGGCTGGATGGATTCCACCGGCGTGGGGCATTGGTTTGTTTTTTCCTTCCTGTTTCCCTTGGTAAGCGGTGCGGCGGGGCAACTGCTCCCGCTTTGGCTCAGGCCGGGGCGCCAGACGGAATGGCATGATTGGGCGCGCCGGCGCCTGACTTTCGCGGCCGGCACGCGCGCCGCGCTGTTCCTCGTCGCCGGCCTGCTGGCGATGGCGGGCTTCAAGTGGGCGAGCTGGCTTGCTCTCGCCGCGCTGCTTCCCTTTGCCCTGGCGGCGGGCAGTGTGTTGAGGCAAGCCCGGCGCGCTTGATTTGAATCAAGGAGGTGTTGAGTTCCGTGTAATATCCTACTGTTTTTGTCGTGAATAAGGAGCGTTACAATGGCACAGTTCAACATCCTCCAGCCCGAGGCTATTTACCCTTTCGACGCACGCTGCGTGGCCAAGCGCTTCCGTCATGCCGCCATTTTTGGGGCGCTCGACACGCTTCAACCCGGCGAAACCATGCGTTTCATGAACGATCACGACCCCTTGCCGTTGCTGGAGCAAATGCGCCAACGCTACGGTGATGCGGTCGAAATCCAGTATGTGAGCCGTGAGCCCGAACTGATTGCGATCAATTTCACCCGGCGCTAGTGCTTGCCTGCCTGAGCAGCGCATTTACCCTGCGATAGGTGCGGCTGGCCGATACCAGGTTCAGCCACAGCCACAGGTTGGATGCGCCGAAGAGCAGTGCGGCCGGGTAAGTGAAGGTTGCGGGTAAAAAAACGGCAGCGAGGAGCGTGCCCAGGGCGGCGAAGTGCAGCCACATCTGCCGTCTGGTGCGGGATTCCGGCAGGATTTCCCTGACGTTGGGGACCTTGGGCCCATTCGCTCGGCGCCGGCTTTGCAAGTGAAACCACACCAGAAACGGCACAATCTTGTAGAGCATGCCGTTGATGACCGACATGGCAAACCCGACGATCATCAGCATTCCCAGCAGCAGGCCGTAACTTTGCGTAATGCCCATGGCCGGAACGATCTGCGCCGCGAGCCAAAGCGCAATCGCCAGCAGCAGGCTGATCATGCCGCCGCGCCAGAAATTCAGGGTCACGTCGGGAAGCTTGCGCCGTCGCTTCGACTGCAACCACAATGTGGTCAGCGCAAAGGCGGCAAAGCCCGCCGCCAGCAGGATTCCCAGCAGCATGCGCAGCGCGGGCGAGTGGCTTGCCGGGGCGAGCCCCAGCAACAGGATGAAGAGCAGCGCCGCCAGCCAGCGCGTGAGTTTTGCAGGGTAGGACGGCGTGAGCTGGAACATCGGCACCACCTGATAAGCGACACCCACGACCAGTATGCCGACCCAACCCAGCAAGCCCCAGGCGAGGTGGAGATTGGTCAGCATTTCGCGTGCCTGCAGCCACCAGCCGAATGCATGGTTGCTCAGCAAGGTCAGGCCAAGCAAGACCGTGGCCGCCAGCATCAGGGCAGCCAGACGCATCGCCCGGGCGGTCATGTTCTGCGGCAGGGCGCGACGCAGCGTGACGACGATTAGGGCGGCGAACAGGAGAAGCGCCGTTCCCAGCATCGGCAGTGCGATTTTGAGGGCGAGCGGCAGCGTGAATGTCAGCCCGCAGCAGAGCAGGACAATGCCGCCTGTTCCCAGCGTATGAACCATGGCGGCGGCCAGCGCAGGCCGCCGCACCGGCGCAGCGGCCACCACCGGCAGCATTTGCAGGATGCCCCCCAGCATGACCAGCCCCATATGGCCGAGGGTCAGCAGGTGGGTGAGGCCGAGCAGGGCCGGGTTCCAGCGGCTGCCGAGCAAATCCGGCCCTTGCCACAGCAACAGCAGCGCGGCAGTGATTGAGAACAATGGAGCGGTGAGGAAAAAGCGCAGCGGCACCCCGATCGGCGGTGCCTGGTCGAGCGACAAGCTGGCCGGCTGGCTCATGATGGTTCCGGATCGCCGCCGGGGGCAGCCTGCTCCTTGCGCCAGATGAGAATTTCGTGGGTGCCATCATCGTCGGTGTGCGTTCGGTAGTTGAAGCCCCATTCCTTCAGGATGGGAAAGAGCATGTGAGGGGTACGGTGAATCAACAGGCGCAAATGATCTCCCGGATCAAGGCTGTCGATCGCCGCGAGGGTGAGTTCCATCGGCTCGGGTGGTTCCAGCCAGCGGGCGTCGAGAATGCGTTCGGTCATGAACAGTCCCTCAGTTCATGGCTCGCATGCGTTCGACCAGATCATCCAGTTCGCCGGCCAGGGCCTGGTCGGCCATCTGGTACAGCATCTGTTCTTCCTTCATGTTGTGCTGCTGCATGATGATGAGCAGGGTGTCGGCATCGCCGAGAAAGCCGTCGCTATCCTTGCGCGCCACGGCGTCCGCCATCTGGCTGAGCAGGTCGGTCATCTGGCGGTGTTCGGAGCGCATCATCGCGGTTGGGCCTTGCGTCATGCCGGTGCGTGCCTCGAAGGCGGGGAACATGACTCCTTCCTCCATGGCGAAGTGGTGCAGCAGCGCATCCTGGAAATGGCTGAATCCGCTCGCGGCGTTATCCCAGTCGCCATGGGCGGCAGCGGCTTCCGCCGCGGCGAAAAGATTGTCGCAGCGTTGGTGATCGGGAGCGAGAAAATCGCTGATAGTGGTCATCGAAGTTGAACTCCAGCAGAATGAGATGCCAGAAATGGCTCACTGAAATTGTCGGCGCGATTTATTACACCTGCATTGACCTGGATCAAGAGAGCGGAAAGCCATCCCCGGCGCGCTTAAGCCAGAGTCAATGGCTCAGGCGGGGGAGCAGGCGATGATGCGGTCCTTGCCGCTCTGTTTGGCGGTATACATGCGCTTGTCGGCAATTTCGACCAGCTTGCGCCAGTCGTCGCGGCTGTCCACGGTGCGCTCCGCCAGGCCGATGCTGGCGGTCATGGGCTTGCCGTCGGGCCGCGTGCCCAGGCCGTGTGCGCGCACCCGTTCGAGGACGTTTACCGCTTCGTCGCAGTAGGTGCTGGGCAGGATCAGGATGAATTCCTCGCCGCCCCAGCGCACCAGCATGTCGCCGGTACGCAGCGCGCCACGCAGGTTGCTGGTCGCGGAAATCAGCACCTGGTCGCCGGCATCGTGGCCATGGTTGTCGTTGATGCTCTTGAAGTTGTCGAGATCGACGAACGCCACCGATAGTGGCGTGTTGCTGCGCGAGGCGATAATGAACTGGATTTCCAGCAGTTCTTCCCCGCTCAGGCGCGAAAAACAGCTGGTGAGTGGGTCGCGCACCGCCTGGCGCACCAGCGCGATCATGAAGCCCAACTGACTCATGCCGCTCATGGTGGCGACGGCGGCGATCATGCCCAAAAGCCAGATGGTGCCGATGAGGTGGCTCAGGTTGAGCATGTCCAGCCCCAGTGCGCTGGCGGCAAATTCCGCTCCCAGCACCGGTAGGGCGAAGGCCAGCCCTTCAATCGCGGTGAGGGGGAACATGCCCAGGCCGGCCACCATGACGAAGGGCAGGAAGGCATAGACGCCGGAGATGGTCGAGGACAGGTCGTTGAGTTCGGTTTTCTGCATGACCAGGTAGGAGAAAACGAAGAACACGGTAGGAATCAGATACAGCATGACCAGCGCCACATAGGTTTGGCGCATGCTGCCGGATTTGCGGCATGACATCGCCAGCAGGGCAAAGGCGGCGCTGGCGATTAGCCTCCCCGCCGCCAACTCTCCCCATGCCGGCCAGGGGAGCACGAAGGCGTCAACCGCAATCCACAGCGCGGTCAGGACGGCAAACAGGGCGGCGATCACGCGCACCCGCAGCAAAATCATTTCCGCGCGCCGCGTGGTGAGCAGGGTCATGTGCCTGCCCGGCCAGAACAGCCAGGTCAATTCCTCGTCAACCAGGTGTTTTCCCATGAAGAATTCCCAATGAAAAAGCTTATGTTTTTTTGAGGTCATGATATTAGGGAGTAATTTTAACCGAGATTTTCCATTAGCGCCGACTACCCCCCAAGTTTCTCCGGAAACCGCGCAATTCGGCGGAGGGCGCAGAAACGGGGACGGAGCCGAATGGCACTCACTTAAGCATTTTGCATAGCCATTCAACCCCCCTCAGGTCCCCCCTTGTCAGGGGGGAAGCGGGTTGGCTCCTCCCCTGACAAGGGGAGGCCGGGAGGGGTTGAAGCGCGGGGCAGGGGAAATGGATAAGGGAAGCTCCAGACTTGGTGCTGGCTCTTCTGGCTTGACTGTTAGCCCCGAAATCTCCATGACGAATGCTTAAGTAAGTGCCATTCGGGATGAAGCAGCCCGCTTGCGCAAGAAGCTGGGATGGATCTATTCCACTCGGGTGAAACTGGTAAGTAACCAAAGGGAAAAAGCGGCTGCCGATTGGCACTGCACTGTGTCATCCACGCTTATGTACTCATGACCAACCACGTCCACCTGCAGGTTACGCCTGAAACAGAAACCGGCACAGCCAAACTCATGCAAGCAGTCGGGCGACGCTGCGTGCAATACATCAACCGTAGCTACCGCCGCACAGGCAGCCTGTGGGAAGGGCGCTACAAATCCAGCTTGTACAGGCAGAAAGAAGGTTCAGCCCAGATAATCCATTAGAGCCAAAACACCGTTGTGGGAGCGGCGCCCTCGCCGCGATTTGCGGCCTCATTCGCGCCGGGGGCGGCGCTCCTACATGCATGTGCATCCCAATGGATAATCTGGGTTCAGTGTTCCTGGCCGTTCTCAGAGTCGTCTTGGAGGATGGTTTCGTGGTCCTGGCCGCCGTAGAACACGCCGATGATGGAAACCTGCTCGGCATCCACGTCGAAGGCGATCACGGCGCGCTTCTTGTGGTTGGTAATGCGCAGGCCGGGCCGCACGTCATCGCGCATGGTGCCGCGATGTCGGGCGAGGCCGCAGCGGCGATGTAACGGTACAGGGCCGCGAGCTGTTCCTCGGCCTCGGGTGAGAAGACAACGCGGTAGTTCATCGTGCCTTGGCATGCTCGGCGGCAAATCCGCTTCGGCGGCAGCGGCGCCGACAACATCCAATCAGTGCGTGTTCTGGCGAGCGCGCCTGGCGGTTTCCGCTTCCCACCCCTTGCAAGCCAATATCACCACCTTGGGGATCGGGCGGCTGCCGGTGCGGTAGTGCGTCATCATGCGGCGCGTCATGCCCAATGCCCGCGCGGCATCGGTGAGCGACAGATGATGCAGTTCCATCCACTGGTTAAACTGGCTTGCGGTAGGCAACCCGGCCTGCTCGCGGCTCAACTCGTACAGCCGGTCAGCCCCCATGTCCAGGCCATTTGGCCATTCCAGCGCGTGCCCCCAATCGTCCGGACGTACCTGGGCGAAGGTGGCAGCGTTTTTCAGGGGAGCGAGCGCGGCGTATTTGCACACGACCGGGGCAAGATCAATTCCCAGCGTTTCCTTCGTGCTCCAATCAATCTCCAGCGTCAGCGGCGCGACGATGCGCACCGACAAAATGGAAGGGGGATATTTCATCGGTTCAACCTCCAATATTCAGCAACCAATTCATCTTTATGCGCCGCAATCCAAGCCAATGGCGCAGCCAGCCGCTTGAGTGGACGCACCGCCCCGGAAAGAAGCGCCAGTGACTCGATCGCCACCGACGCGCGTGCCCCGTCGCGGAATTCCACGTGGGCATGGGGCAGCGGATGCGCCTCACCGCCATTGATGCGAATACGCCAATCATCCTGTGCATGCATCTTCGTCATAGCGCCATTTTATGGAAACTATTTCACCATCGCAAGCGCCGGGTTTGATTCGGCGAAAGCGGCGAACGATGCCTGCATCCACGAAGAAAAAAGGAGGGCGGCGTAAATGTTCGGGATGATCGTATTCGGGCTGCTGGGGATTTATCTCCTGCTGCTGGTATGGGCGACGCGGCGTGGCTGGCGCTGGGGTATCGAGAAAAAGGCTGGACGGGGCGCAAGCGTTATCTGGGTGTGGCAATCGGATTCCTGATGGTTTACCTGCCCGTGTTCTGGGACTGGCTGCCGACGGTGGCATTGCCACGAATGACTCAATCTGGAAAAGGGCGGCGTGATGATAACAAACCCGAAAAATGAGCTGATGCGTTGGGCGGATCGGATTAATGCGTCATTGAAAATAAAATATTGTTATGTGAGCATAAACTATATTTATCATAAATTGAGCATTTAGCCGGTTTTGACGGGGGCCGGGACCTCCGAGAAAAACGATAGGTGAGGGAATGTTGGGACAGTGTGGCCTTGGTTAAGGGAGAAATGAGAGTGGCAATGAACATGAACAGAATATCGGGCTCCGTCCCCATTTTGATGCGCCATTTTGATGCATGGAGGGTTGCAGCATGAGAACCACTCAACTGTGGTTGAAGCAAATTACGAAACTTGGATTGATCTTGATGATGGGGGTAAGCATGAACGCAGATGCAGGATTATTTGGGCTCGGCGGCACAAGCTGGAAGGAAGAAGTGCTGCTGCATGACGGCAGCAAGATCATTGTTGAGCGGTCAGTCGAGCTCGGAGGGCGGCATGAACTCGGGCAGAAACCGCCAATTAAAGAGCAGAGTCTTACCTTTACTTTGCCGAGCACTAATCAGCGCGTGATATGGGAAGACCACTACAGTGAAGACGTGGGTAGTTCCAACTTTAATCCAATGCTACTGGAAATAGTTAACGGCACGGCTTATGTGTTGGTATCTCCAGCGGGTTGTTTGTCATACAACAAATGGGGCAGACCGAATCCACCTTACGTTGTATTCCATTACCAAGGCAAAGAGTGGAAGCACATCTCGTTGCAAGAACTGCCAGCGGTAATCAAATTGCCGAATCTCGTGATTTCTTCGCCGGACGATGTGGCAAAAAAAGCCAAAAATGGCTTGCTCTCGGCAGAAATGATCATGCAAGCGAACGAAGGATTCAGGCAACCCGAATACAAAACCATCCTGCGGGAGGCGTTGGCGAAGGAGCGGATAAATGAAATGTGCATGGAGATGGTTCCCTACAAAGGTTCTTGGGTTATGCCTAATGACCCGATAGCACGAAAATTTATTGATTCACAGAAAAGGTAAGGCCTGTATCTACCACTCAATTCAGGAGATAAATCATGGCAACAACAATCGAATACGCATTGCTCGCTGGCGCTTCCTACTACGATACTCGTTTCGCCATTAATCGCTTCCCACTCCCTCAAAACTGGAGCTACGTTTCTCGTGCTCAGCAAGATTTGACAACTGGCTTTGAGGCATCCGCTTTCACCAACGGCTCTGAAACAGTCATCTCCTACGCAGGCACGGGCACGGCAATCGACTGGCTGGCGAATGCCGGATTAGCGGCGGGCACAGGTTCAGCCCAGCTCCTGCAAGCCGCCGAATACTACCTGCAAGTCAAGGCCACTGGCGCCAATATCACGCTCACCGGCCATTCGCTGGGCGGCGGGCTGGCCGCGCTGATCGGCGTGTTTTTTGGTGTTGAAGCAAAAACCTTCGACCAG
>JAUYFW010000119.1 GCA_030690835.1 Sulfurimicrobium sp.
CAAACGGTGAAGCGTCTCGGCAATCCGTGCCATCCGTGGCAAAATGAGCGCCTATGCATTCAATTCATCTTCTCCCTGATCTCCTCATCAACCAGATCGCCGCCGGCGAGGTGGTGGAGCGCCCTGCCTCGGCGCTGAAGGAGCTGCTGGAAAACAGTCTCGATGCGGGGAGCGGCGATATTTCGGTCGCTTTGCAGCAGGGCGGGATGAAATCGCTGCGGGTGGCTGATAGCGGTTCCGGCATTACCCGTGACGAGTTGCAACTCGCGCTGTCGCGCCACGCCACCAGCAAAATCGCCACCCTGGACGACCTGGAGCGGGTGAGGAGCCTGGGCTTTCGCGGCGAGGCGCTGGCCAGCATCGCCGCCGTGTCGCGTCTGGCCCTGACCAGCCGCAGACAGGGCGAACGCCATGCCTGGCGCATGGAAGCGGCGGGGGGCGAGCTGTCGGGCTTGCAGCCGGCGGCGCTGGATGCCGGTACGGTGGTGGAAATGCAGGATATCTATTTCAATACCCCGGTGCGGCGCAAGTTCCTCAAAACCGAGGCCACGGAATATGCGCATTGCGAGGAAGCCTTCCGGCGCATGGCCCTGAGCCGTGCCGATGTGGGTTTTGGCTTGCAGCACAACGGGCGCCGCATCTGGCAATTGGCGCCGGCCAGTCTGGCGCAGCGGGCCGAAGCCTTGCTGGGCGAGGATTTCGCGGCGGCGGCGGTGCAACTGGATGAGGGCGCGGGGGCGCTGCGCCTGTTCGGTCTGGCGGGTTTGCCGGGTTTTTCGCGCGGCAGCCGCGATGCGCAGTATGTCTACGTCAATGGACGTTTTGTGCGCGACAAGCTGATTGCCCATGCGATTCGCGAAGCGTACAAGGACATCCTGCACCATGACCGCCATCCGGCTTTCGTGCTGTTTATCGAGCTGGACCCGCAAGGGGTGGACGTCAATGTCCACCCGACCAAGATCGAGGTGCGCTTCAGGGAATCCCGCGCGGTGCACCAGATGATTTACCATGCGCTGAACAAGGCGCTGGCGGCGCCGATTTCGCAGCGCCAAGGGGCGGCGGGCCGCCCGCCCGAAATGATGCCCGCGTCGCCGCAGCCGGCGTATTCCACCCAGACCAGAATGCCGCTCGGCGTATCCGAGCGGACCAATCTGTACCAGACCCTTTTCGGTCAGATCGCCAGGCCCGAAGCGGCTTTCAACGCCCCGGCGCCGGAGGTGGAGCCGGAAGTCCCACCCCTGGGCTATGCCATGGCCCAGCTTCACGGGGTTTACATCCTGGCCCAGAATGCGCGCGGCCTAGTGATTGTGGACATGCACGCCGCACACGAGCGGGTCACTTACGAAAGGCTTAAAACAGCCCTGGAACATCGCGCCGTGAGCGCGCAAGCGCTGCTGATCCCGGTGTCTTTCCATGCCACGCAACTGGAGGTGGCGGCTGCGGGGGAGAGCCGTGACGCCTTGCTCGAACTGGGTTTCGAGCTCGCGGTACTTTCGCCCACCACGCTGGCGGTGCGCGCGCTGCCGGCGCTGCTGCAGGACTCCGATCCGGTGCTGCTGGCGCGGGACGTGCTCGGGGAGATCAGGGAATATGGCGCCAGCCGGGCGGTAACGGAACGGCGCAACCAGTTGCTCGCCACCATGGCCTGCCACGCCTCGGTGCGCGCCAACCGCAAGCTGAGCGTGCCCGAAATGAACGCCCTGCTGCGCGAAATGGAAGCCACCGAGCGTGCTGACCAGTGCAACCACGGCCGCCCCACCTGGCGCGAGATTTCGCTGCAGGAGCTGGACCAACTTTTCATGCGTGGCAAATGAGGAAGGCGGTTTTGAATTTTGAGTTTTAAATTTTGAATTGGATAATCGCATTCCCCATGAACATTCAACATTCAACCCGGATTATCCATTGGAATGCACGCGCATGTAGGAGCGCCGCCCCCGGCGCGAATCGCGGCGAGCCCCCGGCCAAAACACCCGAGGACAAGGGCGCCGCTCCTTGCAGCGGTGTTTTGGCCCTAATGGATAATCCGGGTTTAAAATTTAAAATTAAAAACCCAGCAGAATTGCCCAAGGCAATTCTGCTGATGGGCCCCACCGCGAGCGGCAAGACCGGCGTGGCGGTGGAGCTGGTGCGGCACCTGCCGGTGGAGGTCGTCAGCGTGGATTCGGCGCTGGTGTACCGCGACATGGATATCGGCACCGCCAAGCCGGATGCCGCCACGCTTGCCGTGGCGCCGCACCACCTCATCGACGTCATCGACCCGACGCAGAGCTATTCGGCGGCCCGGTTCCGCAGCGATGCCTTGCGCCTGATGGCGGAGATCAGCGCGCGCGGCAATATCCCTCTCCTCGTCGGCGGCACCATGCTGTATTTCCGTGCGTTGCAACATGGTCTGAGCGACTTGCCGCAGGCCGACCCGGCGTTGCGTGCGGAACTGGAGGAAAGGGCGCGGGAAAATGGCTGGCCGGCCTTGCACCGGGAACTGGGGCGTCTCGATCCGGTCACGGCTGCGCGTCTTGAGCCCGCCGACGCGCAGCGCATCCAGCGTGCGCTGGAAGTGTGCCTGCTCACGGGACGGCCCATGTCCGACTTGCTGGCACAAGAGAAAGTCGGCGACCTGCCTTACCGGCTGATGCCATTGGCCCTGGTGCCGAGCGATCGCGCGGTGCTGCACCAGCGCATCGCCCTGCGCTTCGATACCATGCTGGAGCAGGGGCTGGTGGAGGAAGTGCAGGCCTTACGGGCACGCTACGCGCTGACGCCCAACCTGCCTTCCATGCGCTGCGTGGGTTACCGCCAGGCCTGGCAATATCTCGACGGGGAAATGGACTTTGCCACGCTGCGCGACAAGGGCATTTTTGCCACCCGCCAGTTGGCCAAGCGCCAGCTGACCTGGCTGCGCGGCATGGAAAACGTGAGCGAATTCGATTGCCTGGCGGAAGATCTGGCTGCCCGCGTGCGGAGGCATATTGTCGCCGCATTGGCTATTGATTCGGCACGGTGAAGTATTAACCCAGATTATCCATTAGCGCCACATCACCGCCGTGGGAGCGGCGCCCTTGTCCTCGGGTGTTTTGGCCGGGGGGCTCGCCGCGATTCGCGCCGGGGGCGGCGCTCCTACAAGCGCGGGTATTCCAATGGATAATCCGGGATTAACTCCGTTCGGGTCGAGCTTGTCGAAGCCCATTCACCCTTTGACTACGCTTGGCCGAACGGTTTTTTGTAATTGTTTTACTGGAACGGACTACTGGCCCAAGTTTTTTGCGTGCGGAACCTTGGCTTCCCACTCATAATCCTTCTCCATGAAAACCCGCAGGCAAGCCTCGACCGCCGTCGCATCGTATAACTTGCCCTTGTTGCGGGAAATTTCCTGCAACGCCGGGAAAATGCCGAATCCCGGACGGTAGGGGCGGTGCGAAGTCATCGCCTCCACCACGTCCGCCACCGTGAGAATGCGGGCTTCGAGCAGGATTTCATCGCCTTTCAACCCGCGCGGGTAGCCGGAACCGTCCAGCTTCTCGTGGTGCTGATAGACCATCTCCGCCACCGGCCAGGGGAAGTCGATGCCCTTGAGGATTTCCCAGCCGGCCAGGGGGTGGGTCTTGATGATCGCGAACTCGGCCTCGCTCAGCTTGGCCGGGCTGGAGAGGATTTCGGCGGGCACGTGGATTTTGCCGATGTCGTGCACCACGCACGCCATGTGCAGCCCTTGCGCCTGATCGTCCGGCAAGCCCATTTCAGTCGCAATTGCCGCCGCCAGCTTCGCCACGCGCCGCTGATGCCCGGCGGTGTAAGGGTCGCGCATTTCCACCGTGGCGGCGATGGCGGTCACGGCATGGTCGAGGCTCAGTTCGAGCTTTTCCAGGATGCCCATGCGTTCGGCCCTTGAACGGAGATTGCCGATGCCGAAGGCGAGGTCACCCGCCAGTTCGGCCAGAAGTTCGAGCATGTCCGGCGTGAACGCATCGGCTTCGGCGGCAAAAATTTCGAGGCCACCGAGCGCAGAGCCGTTGACCCGGAGCGGAAGGGCTGTCGCGGCGGCAAAACCCAGCCGCCTGGCCGGCTCATTCCAGTGCGCCCAGTGCGGATCAATGAGGATGTCCCGTGATACCACGATCTCGCCGGTGCGGACGGCGCTACCCATCGGCCCATGCCCCACCTCATTGTCCTCCCAGGTGAGGTTCATGCCCTCGATCTCGCCCTGATCGATGCCAACCGCGGCCATCGGCCGGATGCGCTTGGCCTCGCTCGTTTCGGCGTAACCCACCCAGGCGGCGAGGAAGCCGCCTTCCTCGACCAGCACCCGGCACATCTCGTGGGCAAGTTCCAGCTCGTCCCCGGTACGCACCAGCACTTGGTTGCAGCGGCTGATGGTACGGTACATGCGGTTGAGGCGGATGAAATGCAGTTCCGCCTTTCTTTGCTCCGTGATGTCGCTGAGAATGTGGAGGGAATAACACACCTTGCCCTGCTCGTCCCTCACCGCGTAGCCCCTGGAGATAAAAATACGCTCTCCGACCATTATCTCCTCCACGCTCTCGGCACGTCTCTCGTCGAGCGCCTGCTGGCAGCCGGGCAGCGGGCCGCTGTCGCGCGGAAAGACTTCCCAGTAGAGTTTGCCGATGGCCTCCGCTTCCGCCATCCCCGCCGCCTGAAAATAGGCGAGATTGGCCAGCAGCAGACGGAATTCCGTGTCATGGAGGAAAATCGGATCGTCGACGGCGTCGAAAATACGCTGCCAGATTTCGTGGCTCATCGCCAAACCCTCCGGCAAGTCCGGTATTATCCCTCCCCCGTTTTTTTTCATTGCTGCTGTCCTCCTGTTTGTATTTTGACATCAAGGCTTTTTCTCACTATACGAACCAGACATGCGCTTGGCAATCCCTTCTGGCAGGTCGTTCCGTTAAACCCGGATTATCCATTAGGGCCAAAACACCGCTGGAGCGGCGCCCTTGTCCTCGGGTGTTTTGCTTGTACTCGGGTGGTTTGGCCGGGTGGCCGGGGGCTCGCCGCGATTCGCGCCGGGGGCGGCGCTCCTACATGCGCGTGCATTCCAATGGATAATCCGGGTTAAACACAATACTGTTTAGATAGACAAATTCGGGGTGTTGGCGCGCAAGGCAGGTTGATCGGACCACCTCGTTTTCGGAGATTAAATTTGGCTCTTTTCGTTTCACGCCACGGGGATTGCGCTTGCCGCGGCTGGTGACAGCGCGAACCGATGCGATCTCCTTGAGCAGGCTGTCGAGCCCGCTTGAGCGAAGCTCAGGGGGGAATAGCGGCACAAGCAGGGAGTCGGCGTTTAAGAACGCGCACCGCATGAACGAAGGACAGGTCTTCAGCAGCCTGTTGCGTCCTGTCTGCGGCTTGCGTCATCAGGCGACGGATAGCGGCATGGGTCAGCAGGCGACGGATAGCGGCATGGGTCAGCAGGCGACGGATAGCGGCATGGGTCAGCAGCAGGGCGTAGAACTCCTGCTCGACCAGGTCAGCGCGTTTGCTGCGCAGAATGACCTGCCGGTCAGCCAGGTGAACCTTGAGTTCATCAAAGGACTGCTCGACCGTCCAGCGCCGATGATACAGCGCGGCCAATTCGATGGCCGGGGCTGCCAGGGGGTCGAGCCAGTTGGTAATCAATCGATAAGAGAGCTCGGCGTCCGGGACGCCGTCCAGGGCATATTCGATGACCCGCACCACGGTTCCGTTGACGCGGTGGCGCCTATCCTTCTCGCTGGCGTACAGCGTGGAACCGTCGATGGCCATCAGGCGGTATCCCTGATAGGCCACCCCCGCCATGTCATCCGGCCCGATGGGGCGCACTTGTTCCTGGTACAGAGCCTTGAGCGGCGCGATGCCGACCTGGCTTCGCGCTTGGGAGATGGCGCCCTTGGTGACGGTTGTCCTGGACAAGCTTTCGTCGCCCAGCAGTCCGCGCAGACCCTCGATGACCAATCGCAATACTTCTTCATAGGCGACGTTCGAATACAGACACATCGCCATGACGAAATAGACCAGCACTTCATGGGGCAGTCCCCGATGTCGTTTGCTTTGGGCTGCATTCGCCGTCAGGGCTGCACGAACCCTGTCCAGCGGGCAATTCATTGCCAAGTATCCCACCGTAAGGTAATCCGCCAGTCGCGCTCCGCCCGGCAATTCATTCTTGATTCTCGCCATGTCATCTTCTCCACTGGTAACATGGAGTGTATAGCGGCAGGAAATGGATAAACTAAACAGTATTGA
>JAUYFW010000006.1 GCA_030690835.1 Sulfurimicrobium sp.
GATAGCTATGAGTTACAAGTTATGCTTGGCGGCCATAGCAAGGTGGAACCACCCCTTCCCATCCCGAACAGGACCGTGAAACGCCTCCGCGCCGATGATAGTGTGCATTACGCATGTGAAAGTAGGTCACCGCCAAGCTCCTCACCCAGACAAAGCCCTCCTCGCGAGGGCTTTGTCATTTGCGGCGCATATTCACGCTGGTAGAATTGCTGTTATCAACCTGGTGATGCAAATCAAACGTGGCAAAAAAAATATTCATTAAAACCTTCGGCTGCCAGATGAACGAGTACGACTCGGCGAAGATGGCTGACGTTCTGCATGCCCAGAGTGGCATGATAAGTACCAACAATGTCGAAGAAGCCGATGTCATCCTGCTGAATACCTGTTCCATCCGCGAAAAAGCTCAGGACAAGGTGTTTCATCAGCTTGGCCGATGGCGCAAACTAAAAGCACGCAACCCTGAATTGCTAATCGGAGTGGGGGGGTGTGTGGCAAGTCAGGAGGGGGGCGCAATCATTGCTCGCGCGCCTTACGTGGATGTCGTGTTTGGCCCACAAACCTTGCATCGTCTGCCTCAGCTGATTCGTGATCGCCAGTCCAGCGGCAAGCCTCAGGTCGATATATCCTTCCCCGAAATCGAAAAATTCGATCATTTGCCCGAGGCGCGGGTAGACGGCGTGAGCGCTTATCTCTCGGTAATGGAGGGATGCAGCAAATATTGTACTTACTGTATCGTCCCCTTTACGCGCGGCGCGGAGGTGTCTCGGCCATTCGATGATATTCTCGCTGAAGCTGCGCAACTGGCCGAGAAAGGCGTAAAGGAAATCACCCTGCTTGGGCAGAATGTAAACGCGTACCGCGGAGAGATGCATGACGGTGATGTTGCCGATCTTGCGCTGCTGCTGCATTATCTGGCCGAGCTCCCGGGCATAGAGCGCTTGCGTTTTATTACTTCGCATCCGGTGGAATTTTCACAGAGTTTGATCGATGCTTATGGCAGCATCCCCAAGTTGGTGAGTTTTCTGCATTTGCCGGTGCAGTCCGGCTCGGATCGAGTCCTGGCTACCATGAAGCGCGGTTATACGGCGCTGGAATACAAATCGAAAATACGTAAACTGCGCACGATACGGCCAGACATCACGATTTCGTCAGATTTCATTGTGGGGTTTCCTGGAGAAACCGAGGCGGATTTTGAGGCCACGATGAAATTAATAGATGAAATTGGTTTTGATGCCAGTTACAGTTTTGTTTTTAGCCCACGTCCCGGTACACCCGCCGCAGAACTGCACGACGGAACCCCGCCTGAGGTCAAGCAGGAACGTCTGAGACGCGTACAGGCGAAGATCGAGGATCAGGCCATGATGATCGGCCAGAAGATGGTGGGTTCCGCGCAGCGCATCCTGGTCGAGGGTGTGGCCCGGAAGGATGCGAACGAACTTTTCGGGCGCACCGATAACAATCGCGTGGTTTACTTTGTCGGGCAGCCACGCCTGATTGGCCATTTAGTGAATGTAAACATCACTGCTGCGTTACCCCATAGTTTACGCGGCGAAATCAGAGTGAGTGACCATTGAAATCCAAATCGATCGATATCGCTTTTACGCCGGTAGACAATAACCGCTTGGCCAATCTGTGCGGCGCGCTGGACGAGAACCTGAAGCAACTGGAAACGGCATTGGATGTGAGCATATCCCGCCGCAGCGAACGATTTTCCGTGGGAGGCCGTCCGGAACAGAGCCGTCTGGCCGCGCAAGCATTGCAAATGTTCTATGCGCAGGCCAAGCATGCCCTGTCTGTTGATGAAATTCAACTTGGCCTGATTGAATTGAACAGTGTATGCGCATCCGAAAGCGTTGCCGACATGGTGCCGGTGCTGATGACTCGCAAGCATGACCTGCGCGGACGCACGCCTCGTCAGAATGTTTATTTGCAGCAGATTCAGGAGCACGATATTACCTTCGGCATTGGCCCTGCCGGAACCGGTAAAACCTACCTGGCCGTTGCCAGTGCAGTGGATGCCTTGGAGCGTGATGCGGTAAAACGAATCGTGCTGGTGCGCCCGGCAGTGGAAGCCGGCGAACATCTGGGATTCCTGCCCGGCGATCTGGCGCAAAAAGTGGACCCCTATTTGCGCCCCCTGTATGACGCACTGTACGACCTGATGGGATTCGACCGGGTGGGCAAGCTGTTTGAACGCGGTGCTATCGAAATCGCGCCCCTGGCTTACATGCGTGGACGAACACTAAATCATTCCTTCATCATCCTGGATGAGGCGCAAAACACCACACCTGAGCAAATGAAAATGTTTTTGACGCGCATCGGGTTTGGCACCAAGGCGGTGATAACGGGTGACGTGACGCAAGTTGACCTGGCAAAGGGGCAGAAGAGCGGGCTAGCCAATGTACATGCGGTTTTAGGGAAAGTACGGGGCATCGCTTTCACTTTTTTCGAATCCGAGGATGTGGTGCGCCATCCATTGGTGCTGCACATTGTTAATGCCTATGCGCGCTACGAAGCCGACAACAAATGACTGCCAGGCGACAGAAGCTGATACTCGCGGTGCAATATGCCTATAAGCATGCTGACCAACCAACACGCGCACAGATACGTGTCTGGACAGTCGCTGCACTCGAGGGTGATGCCGAGGTGACCGTGCGTTTGGTGGATGCGGAAGAGGGGCGCGAGCTTAACCATGATTATCGCTCCAAGGATTACGCCACCAATGTTCTTTCCTTCGTTTATCAGCAGGAACCCACGTGCCAGGGCGATCTGGTGTTGTGCGCGCCGGTGGTGAGTCGCGAAGCGGCAGAGCAGGGCAAGAGCGTTGAAGCCCATTACGCGCACCTGGTGGTTCATGGCATGCTGCATTTGCAGGGTTATGACCATGAACATGAACATGAAGCGTTGGCAATGGAAGCGGTGGAAACCCACATCATGAGAAAGCTCGGTTATACTGACCCTTATGCTGTTTAAAGAGGCAATGCAGTCGCATGGATGAACCTGCCAAACCGGGCTGGTTGGAACGCTTGGGGGCGTGGCTCTCGCCCGAACCCGACAACCGGGAAGAGCTGGTGGAAATTCTCCACACCGCTTATCAAAAAAACCTGCTCGATGCCGATGCGCTCTCCATGATAGAGGGGGTGCTGCAAGTGTCGGAGATGCAGGTGCGCGACATCATGATTCCGCGTGCCCAGATGGATGTGATCGACATCGCGGATGCGCCGGAAGCTTTTATCCCCTTCGTAATCGAGACCGCCCACTCGCGTTTTCCCGTGATAGGGGAGAACAAGGACGACATCATCGGCATCCTGCTTGCCAAGGATCTGCTGCGCTATTATGCCGGCGAGGAGTTTGACGTGCGCGACATGCTGCGTCCGGCGGTGTTCATCCCGGAGGCCAAGCGTCTCAACGTGCTGCTCAAGGAATTCCGCATGAACCGCAACCATATCGCCCTGGTGGTGGACGAATACGGCGGCGTATCCGGTCTGGTAACCATCGAGGATGTGCTGGAGCAGATCGTGGGGGAAATCGAGGATGAGTACGACTTCGATGAGACCGAGGACAACATAATCCAGGACCGCGCCGGAGGCTACCGCGTAAAGGCGGTGACCGAAATCGCCAATTTCAACGAAGTGCTGGGCACGGCATTCAGCGACGAGGACTATGACACCGTGGGCGGATTGGTGGTGAGCAAGTTCGGCCGCCTGCCCAAGCGCGGTGAAATCATTAGCCTGGATGGACTGAAATTCCAGGTGCTGCGTGCCGACAGCCGGCGCCTGCATACCCTGTTGGTGGAAAAGCCGCCTCAGGAAGCCTAGATATCCCGCCTGAACACAATATCCCACACCCCATGACCAAGCTTTAATCCGCGCTGCTCGAATTTCGTCAGCGGACGATAATCCGGTCGTGGCGCATAATCTGTCGCTGTGTTGATCAAGCGCGGCTCGGCGCTGAAAGTCGCCAGAATATGCGTCGCATATTCTTCCCAGTCGGTGGCTGCATGCAGATAGCCGCCCTTTTTCAGCCGATCACACAGTAATGCAACGAATTCCGCCTGTATCAGTCTGCGCTTGTGATGGCGCTTCTTCGGCCATGGGTCGGGGAAGAAGATATGCACGCCGTCCAGCGTGTCCGGATCCAGCATGACTTTCAGAACTTCTACCGCGTCATGCTGGATGATGCGAATGTTGCTCAGGCCGGATTCCTCGATTTGTTTCAGCAGACTGCCGACGCCGGGGGTGTGAACCTCGATGCACAGGTAATCGTTTTCAGGGTTGCTGCGCGCGATTTGCGCCGTGCTGTCCCCCATGCCAAAACCGATTTCCAGGATTTTCGGGGCGCTGCGGCCAAAGGCGTGGTCCAGGTCCAGCGTTTCTGTCATAAATGGAATGCCGAACCGGGGCATCAGCGTTTCATGGGCGCGGCCTTGGGCCACGGACATGCGGCCTTGGCGCAGCACGAAGCTGCGCACGGGGCGGTGTAGAGTTTCGCTCATGGCGGGGTTACTTGCCGATGAGGCCGGTGGTGGGCGAGCTGGGGCTGGCGGAATAGAGCTTTTTAGCCATGCGTCCGGCGCGGAAAGCTTCGCGCCCCGCTTCCACCGCTTTTTTCATGGCAGAAGCCATGAGGATCGGATCTTGCGCTGCGGCGATGGCGGTGTTCATCAGCACGCCGTCGCAGCCCAGCTCCATGGCGATCGCCGCGTCCGATGCGGTGCCTACGCCGGCGTCCACGATGACCGGCACCTTGGCGTTGTCGATGATGATTTGCAGGTTCCACGGGTTGAGGATGCCCATGCCGGAGCCGATCAGCGAAGCCAGCGGCATCACTGCGACACAGCCGATTTCCTCAAGTTGCTTGGCAATGATGGGGTCGTCGGAAGTGTAGACCATCACCTTGAAACCTTCCTTGACCAGGACTTCTGCCGCTTTCAGCGTTTCCATCATGTTCGGGTAGAGTGTTTTCGGGTCGCCCAGAACTTCCAGCTTCACCAAGTCATGTCCGTCCAGCAGTTCGCGCGCCAGGCGCAGGGTGCGGATGGCGTCGTCGGCGCTGTAGCAGCCTGCGGTGTTGGGCAGGTAGGTGTATTTGGAGGGTGGCACGGCATCCAGCAGGCTGGGTTCGCCGGCATTCTGGCCGATGTTGGTGCGGCGGATGGCTACGGTGACGATCTGTGCGCCGCTGGCTTCAATGGCGCGACGAGTTTCGTCGAAATCCCGGTATTTTCCGGTTCCCACCAGAAGACGGGAGGCGTAGCTGGTTCCTGCGATGATCAAGTTGTCCATAAATTCCGCTTGGTTTATTTAGCCTCCGCCGACGGCCACGACAATTTCAAGCTTGTCGCCGGAGGATAGGGGGGTGTCACTGAATTGGCTGCGCGGCACGATATCGCCGTTGCGTTCCACGGCGATGCGTTTGCCGACCAGGTCGAGATGATCTACCAGTTGGGTCACGTTGAGCGGTCCGACAAACTGGCGCGGCGTGCCATTGATGGTGAGTTCGATCACGGAATGCTGCCCTGCACATTAATTAAACAAAGAATGATTTTATCACTCTTGCCGGAATGCGGGCATTACCTCTGCGGCGATGCAGCGCAAGGATTCCTGAACGACCTCGGTTTTCACCGCGCCAGCGCCGATTGCGCACAGAATATGCGTTACGCCGGCGGCTTCGAACTTGCGCAACTGCTCGATGCATTCCGCCGGTGTGCCGACCACCGCCATGCCGAAATTTTCCAGCAGCGTCAGGTTGATGCCGAATTTCATGGCTTCCCGGAAGCGCCCCAATTCCCGGAGATGTTCGTAACCCGGATAAAGCTTTTCCAGTACTGGCAAGGCGGTTTTGTACAACTCGCGGTAAAACCAGGCCAGCGACTGTTTTGCCAGTTGCCGTGCGCGCTTGCCATCCGGCAGGCACAGCACGCTTACGGCCATGCCGATGCGTGGAGGCGCGGCGCCGTTCCAGGCGCCGAGATAATTCTTGATGTCATGCTTGGTCATCAGCCATGGTTTGAACGGCCCCACCAGCATGCCCAATCCCTGCTGCGCTACCCAGGCGAAGCTATCCGGGCTGACCGCCGCGGACCACAGCGGTGGATGGGGTGTTTGTAGCGGATGGGGCAAAATGTCCACATGATCCAGGCGGTGATGGGCGCCATGGAAAGTAACCGGTTTGCAAGCGAAACTGGCGCGCAGGATTTCCAGCATTTCTGCGGTGAGCGAGCGGCTGTCCGCCATGTTAACGTCGAAGGCCTTGTATTCGTCGGGTGAAAACCCCCGGCCCAGGCCCACTTCGATGCGGCTACCGCTGAGGATGTCGAGGGTGGCGATGCTCTCGGCCACATGCACGGGGTGGTGATAGGGCGCAGGGACGATGCCCATCCCCAGCCTGATGCGTTGGGTGCGTTGGGATAACGCCGCCAGCACCAGTTCCGGCTTGGAACAGTGGGAATATTGGCGCATGAAATGGTGTTCCACCAACCAGGCGCAACGGAACCCCAGTTGGTCTGCCAGTTCGATCTCTGTCAGGGTGTCGGCGTAGGCGTGGCTTTCCGTCCGTTCCAGAAAGGGCGGCATGGCAATTTCATGAAAGATGTCGAATTCCATGTTTCGTATAATGCCAGTTCGCCACGGTTGCCGCCAGCCAGTCTGTATCAATTTGTAACAACGCTGGATAGTGCTGTGACTATGGGATAAAATTTCATCCCTTTCCAAGTGTGCCTGGTATTTTATGTCCAGTGACAATCTGGTCGAATTTCAAAACGTCAGTTTTGCCTACGGCAAGCGCCCGATTCTCAATGGGATCAACATGAGCGTGCCGCGCGGCAAGGTGGTGGCGATCATGGGCGGCAGCGGTTGCGGAAAAACCACGCTGCTGCGGCTGATCGGGGGCCAGATCAAACCATCGCATGGGGCGGTTCACGTAGATGGACAGGCTGTGCACGAACTTGATGCCGATGGTCTGTATCACCTGCGCCGCCGCATGGGCATGCTGTTCCAGTTCGGGGCGCTGTTTACCGATATGTCGGTGTTTGACAACGTGGCTTTCCAGATGCGCGAGCACACTGAACTGCCGGAGAGCGTGATTCGCGATCTGGTATTGATGAAACTCCATGCCGTTGGCTTGCGTGGCGCGCGTGACCTGATGCCGTCAGAACTTTCCGGCGGCATGGCGCGGCGCGTGGCACTGGCGCGGGCGGTGGCGCTGGACCCCATGCTGATCATGTACGACGAACCCTTTGCCGGTCTCGACCCGATTTCCCTGGGGGTGATCGGCAATCAGATCCGCCGGCTGAACGACGCCCTGGGCGCGACGTCCATCGTCGTGACCCATGACGTACACGAATCCCTGGCAATAGTCGATTACGTTTATTTTGTCTCGGATGGCGTGATCGTGGCGCATGGCACCCCGAAAGAAATGCGCGCCTCGGACAAGCCTTTCGTCCATCAATTTGTTCACGGAGAGGAGGATGGTCCGGTGCCATTCCATTATCCCGCGGCGACCTATGGCGCGGACCTGCGACTGGGAGCTGAAAATGCCTAGCCGACTCGTCAAGGCCATTCGTCGTGTTGGCGCACGGGTGGTCAATGGGGTGTGGCGCTTTGGCGTGGCGAGCCGTTTCCTGTTTCTCACCCTGGTGTATTCCGGTACCAGCTTTCGCCGCTTTCATCTTATTATCAAGGAATTATTTTCCACCGGCGTGCTGTCGCTCATCATTATCCTGGTGTCGGGCCTGTTTGTCGGCATGGTGCTGGGAATGCAGGGGTACGACACGCTGCAGCGCTACGGTGCGGCGGAATCCCTTGGTGTGATGGTGGCCTTGTCCCTGGTGCGCGAACTGGGGCCGGTGGTGGCGGCACTGCTGTTTGCCAGTCGCGCCGGGTCGGCGATTACCGCGGAAATCGGCTTGATGAAGGCGACCGAGCAGCTATCGGCCATGGAAATGATGGCGGTCAATCCCATCGCTCGCGTGGTGGCGCCACGTTTTTGGGCCGGCGTGATTTCCATGCCGCTGCTGGCGGCGATGTTTTCCGCCATGGGCGTGTTTGGTGGCTATCTGGTCGGCGTCAAACTGATCGGCGTGGATGAAGGCGCTTTCTGGTCGCAGATGCAGAACGCGGTGGACTTTCATCAGGATGTCGTTAATGGCGTGATCAAGAGTTTTGTATTCGGCGTGGCGGTGACTGCCATCGCGCTGTTCGAGGGCTATGATGCGCCTCCTACCGCGGAAGGCGTGTCCGGGGCGACCACGCGCACCGTGGTCACCTCGTCGCTGGTGATTCTGGCACTTGATTTCGTATTAACCGCATTCATGTTTCGGGGAGAAGGCTGATGGAGCGCACCACAATTGATTTGTGGGTAGGGCTGTTCGTGGTGATGGGGCTGGGCGCGTTGCTGGTCCTGGCGCTCAAGGTCGGCAACCTGGGTGGCGTCGATATCAACGAGAGCTATGCCGTGGCCGCCAATTTCAGCAACATAGGCGGCCTCAAGGTGCGGGCTCCGGTCAAGAGCGCCGGCGTGGTGGTGGGGCGGGTGACGGATATCAAATACGACATCGAGAACCATGAAGCCACGGTGATGTTCAAATTGGACAAGCAATATCCTTTTTCCAGGGATACTTCAGCCAGTATCATGACTTCCGGGCTGTTGGGCGAGCAGTATATTGCCCTCGAATCGGGGGGGGATGACGCTGCGCTCAAGGATGGCGACAAGATCAAGATTACCCAGTCGGCAGTGGTGCTGGAAAGCCTGATTGGGCAGTTTCTCTACAACAAGGCGGCAGATGGCGGAGAGAAAAAATGAACAAGCACTGGTTAGCTGTGGTACTCGGCGCGTGGACGGCTTTTTCCGGCGCAGCGGTTTGGGCGCAGACGGTCAACCTGCAGCAGGCAATCGACATGAGCCTGAGCGCCGATCCGCGCATCCAGGAGCGGGAGCAATTGGTGGAGCAGGCGCGGGCCATGCTGGAAGAAGCTCAGGGTAATAACGGCCTGCGCCTCAATGCCAATCTTTTTGTCGGTCTGGCGCCCAAGGTCGAAGGCGGCTTCTACCAGGGCGGCGCGACTTCAGGCACGATTCCGCGCAATGATGCCTATGACTGGAAGGGGCTTTCCGACTGGACATCGCTGCAGTTTTCCATCGTCAAGCCGCTCTATACTTTTGGCAAGATCGAGCGTTATAGCGAGGCGGCCCAAGGCAATATTGACGTCAAACGCCAGGATGCGCGGTTGCAGCGCGGCAGTACCGTGCTGGATGTGAGCCGTGCCTATTATGGCTATCTCACGGCGCGCGATACGCGGCGCATGCTGGAAGACGTGTTGTCCAAGGTGAACGGCGCCATCGCACGGGTGGAGAAGGATCTCAAGGATGACAACGGCCAGTCCAGGCAATCCGACCTCTATGAACTGCAGGCCAAGCTGGGCTTGTTGAACAAATATCTGGGTCAGTCCCAGGCGGTGGAAACGATCAGCCTGAATGGCTTGAAAGTGCTCACCGGCGTTGGGCTGGAAGCCAGGTTGGCAGTGGCGGACGAAGGCTTGCAGCCGGTGGCGCTGCCGACATCCAATCTGGCGGATTATCAGGGTAAAGCAGTGTCAGCGCGTCCCGAACTGTCGCAACTTGAAGCCGGCCTGCGCGCACGGCGCGCGCTGGTGGAAGCGAAGAAGGCGGAAATGTACCCGAATATTTACGCCGGGGTGGCGGGCAGCTTTGCCTATGCCTCGCGGCGCGACAAGCTGGACAACCCTTATGTCTATGACCCTTTCAACCATGCGGGCCTGACCCCGGTGGTCGGGCTGAAATGGGACTTGGCCTTCGATGTTGTGCCGGCGCGGGTGGCCCAGGCGCAGGCGGAACTCGATGCGCTGCTGGCGAAGAACCGCTTCGCGCTGCAGGGTATCCCTTTCGAGGTGGCGGAAACCTATACCAAAATGCAGGCTTATTACAAGGCGCAGCAGGATCTGGCGCTGGGTGCTGCGGCGGCACGGCGCTGGATGGTGGCCTCCTACGCCGACTTCAATGCGGGTCTGGAAAAGGCCGAGCGCGTGAGCGAGGCCTTGAAAACCTATGCCGCGACCCAAGCTGAATACCTGTTGACGGTGAACGACTACAATATGTATGTGGCCCAATTGGCTAAAGTGACAGGGGATTACAAATGATGCGGAAGATTCGGGCCGCGCTGTTGGCGGGTGCCATGCTGGCTGGTTTTTCTGCCGCAGCGGCCGAAACGCCCCCGGATGTGCTGGTGAAGAACACTTCCCAGGATGTGTTGGCCATCATCAAGCAGGACAAGGATATCCAGTCCGGAAATTCGCAAAAAGTGCTGGATCTGGTGGAAGTCAAGGTGCTACCCCATTTCGATTTTCCCCGCATGGCGATGCTGGCGGTAGGGCGCCATTGGCCCAAGGCCAGCCCGGCGCAACGGCAGGCATTGATCAATGAATTCCGCACCCTGTTGGTGCGCACTTACTCCAACTCCCTGACGTCTTACAAAAATCAGGGCATTGATTACAGGCCGCTCAAGCTGCAGCCCGGCGATATGGATGTGACGGTCAAGACGGTCGTCAACCAGCCTGGGGGTCAGCCGATCCCGATCGATTACAAACTGGAAAAAACCGATAACGGCTGGAAGGTCTATGATGTGGCGGTAGATAACGTCAGTCTGGTGATTAATTACCGTGGTTCATTTGGTTCGGAAATCCAGAACAAGGGCATCGATGGCCTGATCAAGACTCTGTCGGAAAAAAACCGCCAGGAAGCGAACGGCAGCGAAAAAACAGCTGCCACGGCAAAGAAAAAATGATCGAGCAGGACGGGGGAAAAATCCGTTTTAGCGGAGATCTGACCATGGCCACGGTGAATGAGATGCTGCGCGAGAGCGCGGCGTTGTTCACGCAGGAAGGCCCTTGGGAGCTGGACTTCAGCGGCGTGGATGATGTCGACTCGGCAGCGGTCAGCTTGTTGCTGGAATGGGTGCGCCAAGCCGCGCAGCTTGGTCGCAAGTTGCGCATCAAAAATCTTCCCGACAATTTGCAATGCCTGGTGAAAGTTTACGGCGTAGAAGAACTTTTGCCCACCGCGTAAGCGGTGAGTCCGCGTTTTCCCATGTTCCCCGCTATTGAAATCCATCAGGTTCACAAGCGCTTCGGCAATGTCCAGGCGCTGCGCGGTGTGGATTTGAGCATTCAGCAGGGTGAGTTTTTCGCCTTGTTGGGCCCCAACGGCGCGGGCAAGTCCACCCTTATCAATATCCTTGCCGGTCTCGCCCTGGCGGATAGCGGGCATCTCAAAGTACTCGGCCATGACGTGAGGGCTGACTATCGCGAGGCGCGCCGCTCCATCGGGGTTGTTCCGCAGGAGTTGGTTTACGACGCATTTTTCACCGTGCGTGAAATGCTGCAATTCCAGTCCGGCTATTTCAATCTGCGCGACAACAATGCCTGGATTGATGAGTTGCTGGCGAACCTGGGTTTGGCCGACAAGGCGGACGCCTATGTGCGTTCCCTTTCCGGCGGCATGAAGCGCCGCGTGCTGGTGGCGCAGGCGCTGGTGCACAAGCCGCCGGTGATCGTGCTGGATGAACCCACTGCCGGCGTGGATGTGGAGTTGCGGCAGAGTTTGTGGGGGTTCATCCGTCGCCTCAATCGCGAGGGGCACACCATCGTGCTCACCACGCATTACCTCGAAGAGGCGGAAACCCTGTGCAGCCGCGTCGCCATGTTGAAGCAGGGCGAGGTCGTGGCGCTGGATACCACAGCCAACCTGCTGAACCGCTATGCGGCTATCCAGGTGAGCATCAAGCTCGACCCGCCGCGCTTGCCCGATGTTTTGCAGCCCTTGCTGTGTGGCCAGGACGGCGAAATATTCAAGCTTTCCCTGAAACATCATGCCGACTTGGAAAATGTGTTGTGTGCCCTGCGCGAGGCGGGAATCAGGATAAGTGAACTGGACGTGAGCAAGCCCGACCTGGAAGACGTGTTCCTCAAGCTGGTGCAGTCATGACCGGCCTTTGGACGCTGTTCTACAAGGAGATTCTGCGCTTCTGGAAAGTCAGCCTGCAGACTATCCTTTCCCCGGTGGTGACCACCTTGCTTTACCTGCTGATTTTTTCCCATGTGCTGGAAGAACACGTCCATGTTTATCCGGGCGTGAATTACACGGCGTTCCTGGTGCCCGGCCTGGTGATGATGGCGATGCTGCAGAACGCATTTGCGAATAGTTCGTCCAGCCTGATCCAGTCGAAGATGAACGGCAGTATCGTGTTCATCCTGCTGCCCCCGCTGGCCTACTGGGAGTTCTTCACCGCCTACGTGGCGGCCTCGGTGGTGCGGGGTTTGGTGGTGGGCCTGGGCGTCGGGCTGGCTGGTTTGTGGTTTACCGCTATCCCTTTCGCCCATCCGCTGTGGATGCTGGCGTTCGCCTTGCTTGGCTGCGCCATGCTGGGAGCGTTGGGAATGGTTTCCTCATTGTGGGCGGAGAGCTACGATCAGATGTCGGCGGTGCAGAACTTCATCATCGTGCCGTTAACCTTTCTCTCCGGGGTGTTTTACTCGATTAATTCCCTGCCGCCTTTCTGGCAGGGAGTATCGCGTTTCAACCCATTTTTTTATCTGATCGACGGTTTCCGCTATGGTTTTTTTGGCACATCGGATGTTTCGCCGTTGTTTGGACTGTCGATTGTCGCTTCCTGCTTTTTGGCATTATCATTGGCAACTTTGCTGGTGCTCAAGAGCGGATATAAATTAAGGAAATAGATGATTACCAAGGAAGAAATCAGCAGCCATATTGAAAATGGCCTGAAGTGTGACCATATCGAGGTGTCGGGCGACGATGGCCAGCACTTCGAGGCGCTTGTCGTCAGCACCGAATTTGTCGGCAAGAATATGGTGCAACAACACCAACTGGTTTACAAGGCGCTGGGACACAGGATGGGCGGTGAAATTCACGCCCTGTCATTTAAAACATTAACACCCGAGGAATGGCGCAAGCTTTCCGCCGCCTGAGCGGCCGGGTCAATTAAATAAACTCAATATTAGGAAATATCATGGATCAAGTCGTTCTGGATCGTATCAAGCAGATTGTGACCGAACACCCGGTGGTGCTGTTCATGAAGGGCACGCCGAAATTTCCGCAATGCGGTTTTTCCAATGTCGCGGCACAGGTACTGAGCGCTTGCGGCACGGAGTTTTTCGCCGTCAACGTGCTGCAGGACCCCGAGATTTTCGAGAATCTCAAGTATTACGCCAACTGGCCGACCTTCCCGCAGATTTACATTAACGGCGAGTTGATTGGCGGCGCGGATATTTCCAAGGAAATGTACGAAAAAGGCGAGTTGCAGCAACTTCTGGCCGGCATCAAGCAGGCCTGATCGATGGATAAACTCGTTATTCAGGGCGGCGTGCCTCTGGCCGGAGAAGTTCGCATTTCCGGCGCCAAGAATGCCGCGCTGCCGATTCTGTGCGCCGCGCTGCTGGCGGAAACGGACACCTTGCGGGTGGGCAATGTGCCGCATCTGCACGACATCACCACCATGATCGGACTGCTGGTGCAGATGGGCATGGGGGTTTCGGTGGACGACAAGCTGGGCGTGGAGCTGGATGCGCGCCACATCAACAACCCCCTGGCACCCTATGAACTGGTGAAAACCATGCGCGCCTCGATCCTGGTGCTCGGGCCGCTGCTGGCGCGTTTCGGCCAGGCGCGGGTGTCACTGCCCGGCGGTTGCGCCATCGGCTCGCGCCCGGTTGATCTGCACATCAAGGGGCTCGAAGCGATGGGCGCCAGCATTTCCATTGAGCACGGTTACATCAACGCCAGCGCAGGGCGGCTCAAGGGCGCACGCATTTTCATGGATCTGGTGACGGTCACCGGCACCGAGAACCTGATGATGGCCGCAGTTCTCGCCGAAGGCACGACGGTACTGGAAAATGCGGCGCGCGAACCGGAAGTGGTGGACCTGGCTTTGTGTCTCAAGGCAATGGGCGCAAACATCGAAGGGGCGGGCAGCGATGTGATCACCATTCATGGCGTGGAACGTCTGCATGGCGCCGGCTACAGTGTCATGCCGGATCGCATCGAGGCCGGTACTTTCCTGGTGGCGGCTGCCGCCACGCAGGGCAAGGTGAAACTGCGCAACGTCCGTCCCGACATTTTCGACGCCGTGCTGGAAAAATTACGCGATGCCGGTGCGACGATCGAAACCGGTGCCGACTGGGTGAGCCTGGAAATGCATGGCCCGATCAAGTCGGTGAATATCCGTACCGCGCCCTATCCGGCTTTCCCCACGGACATGCAGGCGCAGTTCATGACGCTGAATACCGTCGCCCAGGGCGCGGCGACCATGACCGAAACGATTTTCGAAAATCGCTTCATGCACGTTCAGGAATTGCGCCGCCTGGGGGCCAACATCGAGGTGGAAGGCAATACCGCCATCGTGCGCGGCATACCCAAATTAAGCGGGGCGACCGTCATGGCAACCGACCTGCGCGCGTCGGCTTCACTGGTGATTGCCGGGCTGGTGGCGCAGGGTGAGACCACGGTGGAGCGTATTTACCATCTCGATCGCGGCTATGAATGTATCGAAGAGAAACTGTCCCAACTTGGGGCTAGAATTAAGCGAGTGCATTGAACATGATTACCATCGCCCTCTCCAAGGGTCGCATTTTCGAGGAAACCACGCCGCTTCTGGCAGCCGCCGGCATCCTGCCGCTGGACGATCCGGAAACCTCGCGCAAGCTGATTCTGGATACCAACCATGCCGATGTGCGCCTGATCATCGTGCGCGCTTCCGACGTGCCGACTTACGTGCAGTACGGCGCGGCCGACTTGGGCATAGCCGGCAAGGATGTGCTCCATGAGCACGGCGGGGACGGCCTGTATCAGCCGCTGGACCTGCAGATAGCCAGGTGCCGCATGATGGTGGCGGTGCCGCAGGGTTTCGACTACGAAGGCGCGGTCAAGCAAGGCGCGCGTTTGCGGGTGGCTACCAAGTACCTGCAGACGGCGCGCGAACACTTTGCCAAAAAAGGCGTCCACGTCGACCTCATCAAGCTTTACGGCTCGATGGAGCTGGCGCCCCTGGTCGGGCTGGCCGATGCCATCGTCGACTTGGTGAGCAGCGGCGGTACGCTCAAGGCCAATAATCTGGTGGCGGTGGAGGAAATCATGCAGATCAGTTCGCGCCTGGTCATCAACCAGGCCGCGCTGAAACTGAAGCATGCCCGCATCCAGCCGCTGCTGGATACGTTTGCTTCCTGCCTCAAGGCCTGATGCGACGGGTTATAATCTCAATCTTTCCAATTGACGCTTTCCCATCATGTTGAACATTAAACGCTATTCCAGCATCCAGCCCGATTTTCAGGATCGCCTGCACGAATTACTGGCTTTCGAAGGCGCCCAGGACGAATCCATCGACCAGGTTGTGGCGGGTATTCTGCATGATGTGAAAACCCGCGGCGATGCCGCCGTGCTGGAATACACTGGCCGCTTCGACAAGCTGCAGGCCGCCTCCATGGCCGATCTGGAAATGTCTGCGGCGCGTCTGAAACAGGCTTTCGACGATTTGCCGTCAGAACAGCGCGAGGCGCTGCAACAGGCGGCGGAGCGGGTGCGCGTGTATCACGAAAAGCAGTTGATGCACTCGTGGAGCTACACCGAGCCGGACGGCACCCTGCTCGGGCAGCAGGTCACGGCGCTGGACCGGGTCGGGCTTTACGTGCCGGGCGGCAAGGCGGCCTATCCCTCGTCGGTGCTGATGAACGCCATTCCCGCCAAGGTGGCCGGGGTGAATGAACTCATCATGGTCGTGCCCACGCCGGGCGGCCTGGTGAACGAACTGGTCCTGGCGGCGGCCCATGTCTGTGGCGTGGACCGGGTGTTCACCATCGGCGGCGCGCAAGC
>JAUYFW010000121.1 GCA_030690835.1 Sulfurimicrobium sp.
CCGCTCACTGGCCGGACTGCGCGTGGGTTATGCAATCGGCCATGCCGACCTGATCGATGCGCTCAACCGGGTGAAAGACAGCTTCAACTCCTATCCGCTGGACCGCTTTGCCATCGCCGGTGCCGCCGCCGCGATGGAGGATCGCGCCTATTTCGACGAGACCTGCCGCAAGGTGGTGGCCACGCGCAGCCGCCTGGTTGGCGAGCTTGAAACCTTGGGCTTAGAGGTGCTGCCGTCCGCCGCAAATTTCATTTTCGCGCGCCATGGGCAGCGCGACGGCGCGGAACTTACCGCCAGGCTGCGCGAACGCAGCATCATCGTGCGGCATTTCAAGAACCCGGCCCGCATTGCTCCATTTATGCGCATTACCATCGGGACAGACGAGCAATGTGAAGCGCTGATTTTCGCACTCAAGGAAATTCTGGCTGCGCCTGTTTGAGGCTCACGTAGCGAGCCATCGGGGCGCGAGAATGAATGCGTCTTTTACGGAATTTTGAGTACGAAATGACCGGCCAGTTTTCCGATTTCTACAGCAGCCTCGATGCCGACCCAGCCAGGCGCGGCAAGCAGTTCGAGCACTTCGTCAAATGGTTCCTCAAGGCTGATCCCGAATGGGCCACTCAGGTTGACCAGGTCTGGCTGTGGGAGGAGTGGCCGGAACGCTGGGGCGCGGACTGCGGCGTTGATCTGGTGTTTCGCCACAAGAACGGCGAAAACTGGGCGGTGCAGGCCAAGTGCTACTCGCCCGACTACGACATCACCAAGCACGATATCGATAAATTCCTCAGCGAATCGAACCGGCCAGGCATCAAGCATCGCCTGCTGATCGCCACCACTGACCGCATCGGCGGCAACGCCAGGCAAGTCTGCGATGCGCAGGAAAAACCCGTTGTGCGCTTTCTGCTGTCTGATTTCGAGCGTTCAGTGCTGGATTATCCCGCCAATCCCGGCGAACTCTCGCAAGCCAAACGCAAGGCACGGCCAGAACCGCGCGACCACCAGCACGAAGCCATCGCCGCCGTCGCTCAAGGGCTACAAACCGCCGACCGTGGCCAGCTCATCATGGCCTGCGGCACCGGCAAAACCTACGTCACGCTGTGGATCAAGGAACAGCTTGCCGCACAACGCACCCTGGTACTGGTTCCCTCATTAGGTTTGCTCTCCCAACTCCTGCGCGAATGGACATTTGCCGCTGCTACCCCGTTTGAAGTGCTGTGCGTCTGCTCGGATCAAACCGTCGGCACCAAGGGCAACGACGAAGCCATCCACAGCGTTGGCGACCTCGCCTTCCCCGTCACCTCGGATGCGGACGAAGTAAAGAACTTTCTCAGCGGCGCAGGCAGCCGTGTGGTTTTCTCCACTTACCAATCCTCCTCCGTTATCGCCGCAGCACAGGCAGATAGCGCCATCCCCGCCTTCGATCTGGTCGTGGCGGATGAGGCCCACCGCTGCGCAGGCAAGGTCGGCAGCGACTTCACCGCCGTTCTCGACAACGCACAGATACGCGGCCATAAACGCCTGTTCGCCACCGCCACCCCGCGCACCTACTCCAGCAATGTCAAGAAATCTGCCGAAGAGCGCGGGGTCGAAGTCGTCGGCATGGATAACGCCACCCTGTTTGGTGAAGTGCTGTATGCCTTGCCGTTCGGCGAGGCCATCGCCAGAAAGCTGCTCACCGATTACCGCGTCGTCATCATCGGTGTGGACGACCCCACCATCGCGCAGTGGATCGCCAACCGCGAACTGGTCAGCACCGGCACGGGCATCGAGACCGACAGCCAATCGCTCGCCGCCCAGATCGGCCTGCTCAAAGCCATCAAGGACTACGACCTCAAGCGCATCATCAGCTTCCACAGCCGCGTCAATCGCGCCGAAGCCTTCACCACCGACATCCGGCAAATCATGGCATGGATCGGCGACGAACACCGCCCCAGCGGCACCCTCCGCACCGACTTCGTCTCCGGCAACATGCCCGCCAACAAACGCAAGATCAAGCTCGACCAACTCAAAGCCCTGAGCGCGGACGAGCGTGGCGTGCTGAGCAATGCCCGCTGTTTGTCCGAAGGCGTGGACGTGCCTTCCCTCGATGGCGTGGCGTTCATCGATCCGCGCAGTAGTCAGGTGGACATCATCCAGGCGGTGGGTCGCGCCATTCGCCTCAGTCCGGACAAGAAGGCGGGCACCATCGTTCTGCCGGTGTTTATCGCTGCCGGGGGAAATGCCGAAGACACGATAGAGGCGAGTAACTTCAAGCCTGTTTGGGATGTGCTGAATGCGTTGAAAGCGCACGATGATGTGCTGGCGGATGAACTGGATCAGATTAGAACGGAACTCGGCAGAAAACCCGGTGCAGGCATCAGTGACGACAGCCTGCGCAAAATCACCATCGATTTGCCCGCCACGGTGGATGCTGGTTTTGGCTGCGCACTGCGCACCTATCTGGTGGAGCAGGCCACGGCATCTTGGAATTTCTGGTTTGGGCTGTTGGAGGCGTTCACAGAACGTGAGGGACATGCCAAGATTCCTAGCGATTACAAAACGGGAGATGGATATCGCGTTGGTCGCTGGGTAAGTGATCAACGGAAAACAAAAGGCAAATTGGCACCGGAGCGCAAAGCACGGCTGGAAGCATTACCCGGCTGGGCTTGGGATGCTTTTTTAGATATGTGGGAAGAAGGGTTTCACTACCTCAAGGAATTCGCAGATCGAGAGGGGCCTCGTTTGCTTCCTACGCTATATAAAGCAGGAGATGGATACCACCTTGGTCGGTGGGTAGGTCGCCAACGAGCAAAAAAAGACAACCTGCCAGCGGAGCGCAAGGCGCGGTTGGAAGCATTGCCCGGTTGGAGTTGGGATGCCTTGTCAGACAAGTGGGAAGAAGGATTTCACTATCTCAAGGAATTTGCAGACAGAAAGGTGCATGCCAAGGTTCCTCAAGATTACAAAACGGCAGATGGATACTGCCTTGGTACATGGGTAACTACCCAACGAGCAACAAAAGACAGCCTGTTAGCGGAGCGCAAAGCAAGATTGGAGGCATTACCCGGTTGGAGTTGGGATGTAATTGCTGAGCAGTGGGAAGAAGGATTTCGCTATCTCAAGGAATTCGTGGATCGAGAAGGGCATGTCAAGGTTCCCAACGATTACAAAACGCCAGATGGATACCGCCTTGGTCAGTGGGTTGGTCATCAGCGGAGATCAACAGACAACCTGTCGCCAGAACGCAAAATACGGCTGGAAGCATTACCCGCTTGGAGTTGGGATGCTTTGTTCGACAAGTGGGAAGAAGTGTTTCGCTATCTCAAGGAATTCGCAGATCGAGAGGGGCATGCCAGGATTCCCAACGATTACAAAACAGCAGATGGATGCCTCCTTGGTAATTGGGTAGGTCGCCAACGAAAAACAAAAGACAGTATGTCACCCGAGCGCAAAGCGCGGCTGGAAGAATTACCAGGATGGGGTTGGAATGCTCTTGAGGATGATTGGGAACAATGGTTCAACTACCTTAAAGAGTTCGTAGAACGTAAGGGGCATGCCAAAGTTCCTGACGATTACAAAACGGCAGATGGATGCCGCCTTGGTCGGTGGGTAGGTAGCCAACGAGCAAAAATAGGCAACCTGTCACCGGCGCGCAAGGCTCGGCTGGAAGGGTTACCCGGTTGGAGTTGGGGTACTTTGTCAGATAGGTGGGAAGCAGGGTTTCGCCATCTCAAGGAATTCACAGATCAAGAGGGGCATGCAAAGGTTCCTGCGCGTTACAAAACGACGGATGGATATACAGTAGGTAGATGGGTAGTGAGCCAACGAGCAACAAAAGACACTATGTCACCGGAGCGCAAAGTACGGCTGGAAGCATTACCCGGATGGGTTTGGAGGGTTGAGTGAAAGTATGGTTGAGGTATAGCGATTAGTTTTCACCTTGGGGTTTGGTGCTAACATGCGGCGTAATGCCCGTTGGCCCGTACTCGCTCGCTGAATTCGGAGATTGAAAATGGATAAACCAGACCTGATTGCCTTTTCCACTGACCTTCGAAAAATTGGCGTCGAAGTTGAAAAGTTAGCGGCGCCGATTGACTTTGAAGCACTGGAGAGAGACTGCCTCCTTGAGAAAGTGGGCGCTTGGTATGTAGTGCCCAATTTGGATCGTCTTCCCGACAACGCCCGTAGCAAGATTTCCGGGATGAAATTGGAGAGGGGGCGCGTCTTGGTCAAGTTCAAGAAGGTGTCTGAGTTTGACCGCATCGCAAAGAAGTTCAGAAAGCTCGGGGCTATATGAAACCCCGCTGGCAGCCCGTGTAGGGCACAATTGCTATTGCGCCGAATGAAATGGGGTTCGCAGGGATGGGCGGCTTGTTGCCCAACTCGCAAAACATCTGGTGCAATGCGCTTCGCTTATTGGCACCCTACATTACGCCTTATGCGAGTTGGCGGTTTTGTCCGGCGTTTTAGTGTACGCAACAACATTCACCCTCATATAGAATCAAGGCATCACAAAACAAGCGCCAGTTTATTCATCTTGAAGGTGTCGTTACTGGCGGAGTTTATGGTTGGCTACTTTACGGTTGGGGTCTTATGACTAAAGCAATCCGCCACGAAAAAATCACCGCCGTCATTGATGGGGTTTCCTACACTGGTGATCGTGTCGTTGAAGGCACCCGCTCTTTTTCTCAGAGTGTCACCTATAACGGAACCACTGAACGAGACGGAACCCATTACAAACTCCACGAAGAAACGATGATGGATGGCATAGCCCAAGCCATTCTCATTCAACTCGTCAAACAAGGTCAGCCTGGGGCGACTTGGCCGACACCGAAATGAAGAAAGGCGGCAGAATCAGTAGAATCAGACCACGGTTTTGAGGAGGCGCGATAAAAAAATCAGGGACAGACCACGGTTTTGAGGAGGCTCGATGAATATTGAGTGGGAAAAAGAAGCCAAGGCTGCCGCGAATTTTCATAAATATAAGGCGGCTTTTGAAATGCGTAATAACCCCAAGGATTTTCGATGCTGAAATTCGAGTGGGATATCGCAAAATCGGAATCGAACAAGTTGAAGCACGGTGTAACCTTCGAAGAGGCCGCCACGATTTTTGGCGATCCGCTGGCCTATACATTCGAAGACCCTGACCATTCCGCTGGAGAAGAACGCATGCTGACTTTCGGGGTCTCACACAAAGGGCAACTTCTGGTGATGGTTCATACAAAACGCAAGCGTGCTGTCAGGATTATCAGTGCCCGCAAAGCAACAAAACATGAGCGAGGAATCTATGAACACGGATAGCGAAGACGAAATGCGCGCCGAATATCTGCGCGAGGATTTGGGTAAAGGCGTCCGCGGCAAGTACTTGAAACAGTATGCCAAGGGTACTAACCTCGTATTGCTCGATGACAAGGTTGCCAAAGCGTTTCCGACAGCCGAGGCTGTCAATGAGGCGCTGTTGGGACTGCTTGTGCTCACCGAGCAGACTGCCCGCATAACCGGCCGTTCAGGCGGACGTGGGGCAAAGCGGCGCACAGTTTAGAAACACTTCCGCGCCGGGCGCTGGCCATGGTGCTGGTGTGGGCCAACGAGCACAGTTCGTGTAGGGCGCAATCGTTATTGCGCCGAATGAATACACTGATTACACCACTACGCTAGTAAACCTTTGTTGAACCGTTGTCCGAAAGAAGCTGCTGCCTCGTTTTAGGTTCCCGGTGCTGGTGGAAACATGACAGCACATTCACGGTGTCGCCATCAATTACGTAGTACAGCGAGTAGGGAAAGCGGTTCAGGTTTGCCCGCCTCATTTCGGCTTCTACGCACGAATAAAGATGCGGGTTGCTGGCAATAAAGCCATTGGTGCGTTCGAGTTCGTCAAGAAAGGCATTGCCCATGCCGATGTGCGGCTGCCCATACCATTGATAGGCTTCGGACGCTTCAATCTGAGCCAGTGGTTTGTAGGCGACTTGGAACATGCCTAGCGCGGCGTGGCCAGGAGTTTTGCTTTGAGTTGCGAGAAGGTAACGCCCGGCTCGTCGGGGTTGGCGCGGTGGTAGGCAAGACGGGAACGAAGCTCGGTGCGTTGGGCTTCGGTGATGAGCGACGCCGAGGCTTCACTTTCAGCGCTGACAATCAGGGCTTCGCCGAGCGACCGCCTTTCAGCGATGCTCAGGTGTTCAAGCTCTTCGTATAGGTGCGCATTCATATTTGTTAGCGTAGCACGAAAAATTAAGCGTGTGGTAGCAAGCAAATCAGCCAGCGTAGAATGAAATGGGGTTCGCAGGGATGGGCGGCTTGTTGCCCAACTCGCAAAACATCCGGTGCAATGCGCTTCGCCCTTCGACTCACGTGGGCGCGGGGGTTGGTGCGGATTTTCTAAATAATTGGTTGATTGTTTGGTTTGTTCCCCTACAATGTGGGAATAGTATGTTCCTACATTGCAATCCCCGTC
>JAUYFW010000125.1 GCA_030690835.1 Sulfurimicrobium sp.
ACACTTCCCATCCGACAAGCGCCCACACTTATTGGCTGTATTTTTTTAAAGAACGTTTGCATCTTCACTACTCTTTACCGCTTCTCGTCTTAGCGAGAGGTGCGCATTATACAGTCACCACTCGTTGCGTCAAGACCTAAATACATGCAGCCCAACTTACTACTAAAACTGGTTGCGGGGGCAGGATTTGAACCTACGACCTTCGGGTTATGAGCCCGACGAGCTGCCAGACTGCTCCACCCCGCGTCGAGAGATGAGACTATAGCAAAATAGCCCTCGCATCGTCAAGCACAACTGAACTTATTCTTTAATAACTCGCTTTCATTCACAGTTCGCTAACCCCCTGCGTCAGAATAGTTGTCGCCTCAATAAGAACCGATAAATTGGGGACGATTACTGAGAGAACGATATGGCCAGACACGGAGTTGGATTCAAGAACAGAGCGTTGGCGCAGTTGTTGGCGCCGGAGAGTGCTTCAGTGGAAGTGGTTGCACAACAGATTGGCGTACGCGCCGGCACCTTGGAGAGCTGGCGCGATGAAGCGCTGTCCAGGCCCGCCCGCGAGCAGGCCAGGACAGCGGCGGCGCGCTTTGACGCAGTGCTGAGCACGGCGACGATGGACGAGGCGGGCAAGAGCGCTTGGTGCCGCGCCAATGGCGTGTATGCCCAAGAGCTGGATGCGTGGCGGCACGGTGCCACGCAAGCACTCGCTGAACCGACAGAGGTACGTGCCTCGCCCAAGCAGACCCAGCAGGATCGGCGCCGCATCAAAGAACTCGAACGCGAACTGCTGCGCAAAGAACGCGCCTTGGCCGAGACCGCCGCCTTGCTGGTGCTCTCAAAAAAGTCGTGGCGATCTTCAACAAGGGAGAGGATGCATGATCAGCCTCGAAGATCGCCAAGTGCTGGCCCAAAACATTCGCATCGCCCACCAGAGCGGCGCCCGGCTACAGCCCGCCTGCGCGATCGCCGGTATCGACCCGCGCACCCTGCAACGCTGGCAGGCCTGTCAGGGCCTTGTCTTCGGTGACGGCAGGCCGCAAGCGGTGCGCCCGGCGCCGGCCCATGCCCTGAGCACGGCTGAGCGCGATGGGCTCATCGCCATCGCCAACGAAGCGCGCTTTGCTGACCTGCCTCCGGCGCGTATTGTGCCCATGCTGGCGGACGAAGGCGTGTACCCGCATAACGTTCTCGAACAAATTGAATCCTTTGCCCGTACCCTTGGCGATTTTCACAATTCCTATCCTATTTCGACACGGGGCATCACAAGATAGCCGACTGCCTATACAACCGCTGGGATCAAGCATTCGAGGAAGCCAAACGACTAGAGTTTTCCGCCGATGCCAAACAGCCTTGTTGGGTCGACGTCATCGAAGTGGAAGAATCCGACATGCCCGCCTTTTTTGGGCTGTTCACGGGTTTCCTACGGATGAAAGGGGGGGGGTTGCTGATGCTGTATTCATATTTGGATAGCGGAACGAGGGCGTGTCCTTGGTATTCAACTGGAATATCTTGAGCTTGAAATACGTCATGTCGCGGAACCCTCTGGCGCGACGGCGCAACAGAGCGATGGAGACATTGCCCGCCTCCAGGCGCGAGGTAGTAATCGGATGATCGGCATAAGCGCAGATGCCGGTGCGGTGCGACTGCAAGGTATTCACGAAGGAAGCGAGCCCGGTGATCCTGGCTGCCTTGGCCATGCCGCACCAGTCGTCGAGGCGCGCAGTCATCTCGGCGGTTGTGGAGTGGGGTTGCCACAATTGCTGCAACTGCTCCTTGAGCGCGTAGAGCGAGGCCAGCGGCTGATTCTGCGCCAGCAGTTAATCCAGTCGCCCCTGGTCGGTTTCCTTGAGGGTAGTGCGATTCGACAACAGCAGCCAGAGGCTGCCCTTGATCGTTTACTGGCTGGTCAGATCCCCCCAGCGTCTTGGCCGATTTGAACTCGGCTCGCCGGCAATCGCGGATCACCTTGCTGAACATCTGCATGACGTGGAAGCGGTCGAAGACGATAGCCGCCGCCGGCAGCGATTCGCGCACGGCGGCGATGTAGGCCGGACCCATGTCCAGTGCCACCGCCTCGATTCCGTCGGCGCACGCCTGCGACAGGGCATTGAGAAATTCCAGCAGTACGGCCGATTCGCGCCCTTCCTTGACCCACAGGATGCGGCCGTAGCCCGCCCTGGGCGACAGATCATAGACCAGGGTGAAGTAGCTCTGCCCCTTGGCGCGAGCCACCTCATCGACGCCGAGATAGCGAATATTTTCCAAGGTCTGCGGGTGAGGAATCGGCATCGTCTCAGCCAGATGCGCGCACTCGATGGCCTTCACCGAGTCCCACGACAGCCCCGTATGGCGCGCCACCGTCGAGATCGGCATATGCCGCGCCATGCCGGCAATCCGACGGGCAAAGCGTTTCGTCACGCGCGCCTTGGGCGATACGAACGACAAGGCTTCTACACGGACCTGCCCCGGCGACAAAAAGGTCTCGGCGTACTCGATCTCGATTTCGCAGGGATGCCCGCCCAGCGGCACGTCCAGCACCGTCCGGCGCAACAGGCGGTTGACAGCGCCGCGCCGCCCCGTGCGGTGATCCACCGGTCGTCGGCGTTGGTCGCGAGCGCAAATGACCCGCACCCGCCCGCTCTCTTCGTTGAACATAACGTCCTTGATTACTTGCCCCTCAAGCCCCAAAATCTTTGCCGGGATGACCGCGCCCATAATGATGTGCCTACCCGAGTCCTGGAAAACCCGCTTAGATACACCATTTCAGGGATGTCGGTCATCTCATTTCTACGTAGGATTTACCAGAAGAGCCAGAATTAACCTATTGCTAACAATGTTGCTCAGGTCTATTTAATTTGCGCTTTATTAGAATATTCTTATTTTTTAAATCAATTCGGATAATTTTATCGAATTAACTTATTCGAAGATAAAATAAATGGATAAAAGGCCCTCGGCCTTCCATGCTATTCTTCGCGCAAATTACTTAAATCGTTCATTCACGCACGTTCTTAAACAAGAGGAGCAGGAGAGAAAATGTCTAAACTGGTCAAGCCGCATGGCGGGGGCGAACTCAAGCCGTTACTGTTAACAGGCGAAGCATTAAAAAATGAATTGGCCCGTGCACAATCACTGCCCAAGGTCCGCATGAGCTCGCGCGAAACTGGCGACCTGATCATGCTCGGCATCGGCGGCTTCACCCCTCTCGACGGCTTCATGACCCACACCGATTGGCAAGGCGTTTGCGATGGCTACAAAATGGCCAGCGGCTTGTTCTGGCCCATTCCTGTCACCTTATCCAGCGACGACGAAAGCATCAAGGTCGGCGACGATGTCGTGCTGCTGGATGGCGAATCCGGCGAGATCATGGGCACCATGAAGGTGACCGAAAAATACAGCATCGACAAATCCCACGAGTGCATGCAGGTCTACAAGACCACCGACATCGAGCATCCTGGTGTCAAGATGGTGATGGCTCAGGGTAAATACAACCTGGCCGGCCCGGTCAAGGTTCTGTCCACCGGAACCTTCAAGGAAGAGTACGGCGACCAGTTCATGACCCCCGCCGAGACCCGCGCCAAATTCGAGGAACTGGGTTGGTCCAAGATCGCTGCTTTCCAGACCCGCAACCCCATGCACCGCTCCCATGAATACCTGGCCAAGATTGCCATCGAGACCATGGACGGCGTGCTGGTCCACTCCCTGCTGGGTACGCTGAAGCCGGGCGACATCCCTGCCGATGTACGCTCCGAAGCCATCAGTGTCCTGGTCGACAACTACTTCGCCCCCAACACCGTAATCCAGGCCGGTTATCCGCTGGACATGCGCTATGCAGGTCCGCGCGAAGCGCTGCTGCACGCCCTGTTCCGCCAGAACTACGGCTGCTCGCACTTGATCGTCGGTCGCGACCATGCCGGCGTGGGTGATTATTACGGCCCTTTCGACGCACAGAAAATCTTCGACGAGATTCCGAAAGATGCGCTCGAAACCAAGAACATGAACATCGACTGGACCTTCTGGTGCAACAAATGCGGCGGCATGGCCTCGCAGCGCACCTGCCCCCACACCAAGGATGACCGCATCCTGTTGTCTGGCACCAAGGTGCGTTCGATGCTTTCCGAAGGCCAGGACTTGCCTGTTGAGTTCAGCCGCCCCGAAGTCGCCAAGGTACTGCAGAAGTACTACGCAGGTCTGAGCGCCGAAGAGAACGTCAAGGTTGAGCTGAAAGGCCATTCCGCAAAATAGTTTTTTAAGGTTGGCCGGTCACCTGTGTAACCGGCTTTTTTATAGTTGTAATGTCATTACTGAGGAGTAAAAGCAATGCCAACTTTTGTACGTACCGACAAATGTGACGGCTGCAAAGGTCAGGACAAAACGGCGTGCATGTACATCTGCCCGCACGACCTGATGAAGCTGGATAAAGATGGTTCCGAGACTGGTCACGCCATGAAGGCGTTCAACCAAGAGCCAGAACAGTGCTGGGAATGTTATTCCTGCGTGAAAATCTGCCCGCAGCAAGCCATTGAAGTGCGTCACTACGCTGACGTCGTGCCCCTGGGCGGCTCCGTGCAACCCCTGCGTGGTTCCGACTCCATTATGTGGACCATCAAGTTCCGCAATGGCACGCTGAAGCGCTTCAAGTTCCCGATCCGCACCACCCCGGAAGGCTCGATCGACTGCTACGGTGGCAAACCTGTTGCAGTGATGGCCAACATTAGCAATTCCGGCTTCTTCAACCAAATGAATGGTTACCGCGCTGGCAACCCTGCCGAACTGATCCGCAAATAAGTCGCGACCATCGGATATTTTTAACGAACATTGAAAGGTACAACAATGTCTGGAACTTTTGAAAATCCTGAAGTAATCCAAGAAGAAGTCGACATTCTTCTGATTGGTGGCGGTATGGCCTGCTCCGGCGCCGCCTATGAAATCATGCGCTGGGCTGACGCTGCCAAGGCTGAAAATGGCGTTGACCTGAAAATCAAGCTGGTGGACAAAGCGGCGATGGATCGCTCCGGCGCCGTTGCTCAAGGTCTGTCCGCGATCAACACCTATATTGGTGACGCACAAGATCCTGCTGACTACGCTCGCATGGTGTCCAACGATCTGATGGGTATTACCCGTGACGATCTGGCCTACGATGTGGGCCGTCACGTTGACGAATCCGTGCACCTGTTCGAAGAATGGGGCCTGCCAATCTGGAAGTTGGACGAAGCTGGTGAGCGTCATGACGGTTCCGTCGATATGCCCAAGCTGAAAGACGGCGGCAAGCCCGTGCGTTCCGGCAAATGGCAGATCATGATCAACGGCGAATCCTACAAGTGGATCGTTGCCGAAGCTGCCAAAAAAGCGCTCGGCATGGACCGCATCCAGGAACGCATCTTCATCGTCAAGCTGGTAAATGACAAGAACGACAAAAACCGCATCGCAGGTGCTGTCGGCTTCTCCGTTCGTGAAAACAAGATTGTTGTGTACAAGGCCAAGGCAATTCTGCTGGCAGCCGGTGGTTGCGTTAACCTGTTCCGTCCCCGTTCAGTCGGTGAAGGCCAAGGTCGTGCATGGTACCCAGTGTGGAACGCAGGTTCTACCTACTCCATGGCCGCTGAAGCTGGCGCCGAACTGACCATGATGGAAAACCGCTTCGTACCGGCCCGTTTCAAAGACGGTTACGGCCCAGTCGGTGCATGGTTCCTGTTGTTCAAGGCGCAAGCCGTCAACGCCAACGGCGAAGTCTACATGGTTCGCAACAAGGAACTGCTGAACGACTATCCTCCGTATGGCCAAGCTGCCGTTCCTGCTTCCTGCCTGCGTAACCACCTGATGCTGAAGGAAATGAAAGAAGGTCGTGGTCCGATTTACATGGACACCGTGACTGCTCTCGCAAAACTGCGCGAAACTCTTTCTCCTCGCGAAGTAAAGCATCTGGAAGCAGAGGCCTGGGAAGACTTCCTCGACATGTGCGTGGGTCAGTGCGGCGTGTGGGTTGGTGAAAACATCGAGCCGGAAAAGAAAAATTCCGAACTCATGCCTACTGAACCGTACCTGCTCGGCTCCCACTCCGGTTGCTGTGGTATCTGGGTATCCGGTCCGGAAGACGTTGGCGCGCCTACCAGCGAAGCCAAGGATGGCATTCCTGCTCACCTGCCTAGCGGCTGGAACTGGGGCTACCGTTCCATGACCACCGTCAAGGGTCTGTTCACTGCCGGTGACGGCGTGGGCGCATCCGGCCACAAGTTCTCCTCCGGCTCTCATGCTGAAGGCCGCCTGTGCGCCAAGTCCATGGTCAAGTATTGCGTTGACAACAAGGACATGAAAGTCGAGTTGGACACTCCTGCAGAGCAACTGGTAGCAGAAATCTACAAGCCAGTTCGCAACTACCTGGAATTCAAGGATTACTCCACCGCGATCGACGTGAACCCCAACTACATTACGCCCAAGATGCTGCAGTTCCGTCTGCAAAAAATCATGGACGAGTATGTTGCTGGCGTTGCGACCTACTACACCACCAACGACAAGATGTTGGCAGTGGCAGAAGAGAAGCTCGGCATGCTGAAGGAAGACGCAGAGAAAATGCGTGCGAAAGACCTGCACGAATTGCTGCGCGCATGGGAAAACTACCATCGCATCCTGACTGCCGAAGCTCACATGAAGCACATCCAGTTCCGTGAAGAAAGCCGTTACCCTGGCTTCTACTACCGCATGGACAAGAACTTTGTCGATGAAGAAAACTGGAAATGCTTCGTGAACTCGATCTATGACAAGACATCCAAGAAGTGGACCTGCTTCAAGCGCGCCCACGTGGATCTGGTTGACAAGTCCAAGCTGTTCAAGCCTGCTGCTCACTAAGAGTTTGCTATAACAGTGATGTAAAATGAAAGCCGGGCGCCGCAAGGTGCCCGGTTTTTTCTTTCACGCGCAAATATGCATGTTGTGCGCATGGATTAAAAAAACAGTTTTTAATGTTTAGGGTTGAATGTTTAATGGGTGTCGCCGCACGAAATGCATTCCACCATTCAACATTAAACATTAAAAACTAAAAATTGACTTTACTTATGCCGGACGAACTGACGAGGATTACCATGAACGAACAGGAATTCAATAATCTGGCCAAAGATTCCCCCTTTCGGGAAAGCCCGGTCATGCCCAACATGCTGGAAGGCGACACCACCATCCAGTTCCGTTGCCATCGCGACGTCAAATGCTGGAATGCCTGCTGCAGCAATATCGACATTCCGCTCACGCCCTATGACATCCTGCGGCTAAAAAATCGGCTTGGGGTGTCCTCCGCGGAGTTTCTCCAGCAGTACACCTTCCCCTATGAAATGGACCAGGACGGCCTGCCGGGTGTCAAGTTCCAACCGGTTGAAGGCGGAACCGCCTGCCAGTTCATGGTTGAGGAAGGCTGCAGCGTCTATGAAGACCGCCCTGCCTCCTGCCGTTATTATCCTGTTGCCCTCCTCTCCATGCGCCGTTCGGACGAGTACACCGACCGTACCGCCTATGCGCTGGTGCAGGAGGCGCACTGCCTGGGCCACAAGGAAGAGCGCAGACTGACCATCGAGGATTACCGCCAGGAACAGGGTGTCAGCGACTATGACGAGAAAAGCCGCGGCTGGCGCCAGTTGATTCTAAAAAAGAAATCCGCCGGACCCGCTGTCGGCAAACCCCCTCTGATTTCCAATCAGCTCTTCTTTATGGCGAGCTATGATCTGGATCGTTTCCGCGCCTTCGTCATGAGCCCATCTTTCAACCAATCCTATGTGGTACCGGTTGAACTGATGGCGGAAATCGTGGCTGACGATGAAAAGCTCCTGGCGTTCGGCTGCAATTTTCTTAAACAATCGCTGTTTAACGAAAAATTCCTTGAAGAGCAGGAAGGCGCCTTCGAGAAACACCGCGCCAGACTGAATGAACGCGGCCAAGTTATCCGCGACGCAATGCAAAAGGACAGACAGAAACTGGCGGACGACATGTACAGTCCGGACCCCCGGCCTGGTGATTGCGGCTGTGGCGGGACTGACTAGGCGAGAGCGAGATGGAAGCGCACACCCTGGCACCCGAAGAGCACTTTATCCGCGATGAGCCTTACTATGAACCGGTAGGCCAGGAAATCGAGATATTTGAAGCGGCATACCAGAACAAGTTGCCGGTGCTGCTCAAGGGACCTACCGGATGCGGCAAGACGCGCTTCATGGAATACATGGCATGGCGCCTCAAGCGTCCATTGATCACGGTGTCCTGCCATGACGATCTGACCGCCTCGGACCTGGTCGGGCGCTTTCTGGTCAAGGGCGGCGAGACGGTATGGGTAGATGGTCCGCTGGCGCGCGCAGTACGTGCCGGTGGCATCTGCTATCTGGATGAAATCGTCGAGGCACGCAAGGACACCATGGTGGTGATTCACCCCCTGGCGGATGACCGTCGCGCCCTGCCGATGGAAAAACTGGGTGAGTACGGTCAGGGATCTTGATGGCGTTTGCCACTCAATTGGTCAAATAGCGTGATGGGAAAGGGAAGTTCCCCCTCAAGGAACTTGAACAAACGTACCTTTTGGGGGAGTCTCTTGTGTTCCAGAACTCGAGACGA
>JAUYFW010000132.1 GCA_030690835.1 Sulfurimicrobium sp.
GCAGCGTGCCCAACATATGCGCGTCTCACAACTGCGGCAGTTTCATGTCATGCGCGCTCACCACCCGGATGCACGCCTCCACCACGGTCGGATCGTAGTGGCTGCCGTTGCCCTGCCTGATTTCATCGAGCGCCGCCTCGATGCCGAGCCCCGGGCGGTAAGGGCGGTGGGAAGTCATGGCCTCGACCACGTCGGCCACGGCGAGGATGCGCGATTCCTGGAGCATTTCATCGCCCTTGAGCCCCTTGGGATAGCCGCTGCCGTCCATGCGCTCGTGGTGCTGCACGATCATGTCGGCCACCGGCCAGGGAAAATCGATGTCCTTGACGATCTCGTAGCCGACCTCGGCGTGGGTCTGGATCAGCATATACTCGATTTTTGACAGTTTGGCTGGCTTGGAGAGGATTTCCGCCGGCACGGCGATCTTGCCGATATCGTGGATCATGCCGCCGAAATACAGCCCCTCGATGATATTTTCCTCCAGCCCCATCTCGCGGGCGATCGCCACCGCCAGCGCCGTGACCCGCTGCTGATGGCCGGCGGTGTAGGTGTCGCGCATTTCCAGGGTGCGCGCGATGGCTGCCACGGTGTTCTTCATCGCCTGGCCGAACTGTCTCATGTAGGTGTCGCGCTCGATCGTGGTGCGCAGCGCATCGATGCCGTAGGCCAGGTCGGCGGCAAGTTCCTCCATCAGGCCCACCTCGGCGGCATCGAAGGCATCGGGCGTGGCCGAAAAAACCGTGAGCACCCCATATATCTTGCCATCGTTGAGCAGCGGCAGGGCCAGGACGGCCTCCACGCCCAATGCATGCAGTCTGGGCAAGCTGCACTCCGGCGTTGCCATCATCCGGTTGCATGAGACGGTGCGGCGCTCGCGCTGGGCGGTCAGGGCCAGGCAAATGCGCGCATGATCCGGGTCCAGATCCAGCTCATTGTGGAGCTGGAAGGTATTCTCGTCGCCAAAATGGGCCATCGGCGTGGCGCCCGGTTCCTCGTCGGAGGGATAGGCCACCCAGGCCAGCAGGTGGCCTCCGATCATGACGATGTCGCGGCATATCGTGTTGAGCAAATCCTCCTCGTTCCGGGCGCGCACCAGGTCCTCGTTGCAGGCGCTGATGGTGCGCAGGGTGCGGTTGAGGTGCCTGATCCGTTCTTCCGCCTGCTTGATTTCGGTCACATCCACCGCCGCGCCTATCAGTCCGCCCACGCTGCCATCGGCGCGCGGGAAAGCCACCTTGTAGAGCATCAGTTTGCGCGTTTCACCCGAGGGTTTATGGACCGCCCATTCCTGCACCATGCTGCCGGGTTGCTGATACAGGCTGGATTCCATGTCGTGATGCTTTTGCGCGGTTTCGGGCTCGGCGTAGTCGAAAACGGATTTACCGATGATCTCTGACCGGTTCTTGCCCACCGCTTCCTCGTAGGCACGGTTGCAGTCCACATAGCGGCCCTGGACATCCTTGAAGAACACCGGGATGGGAATGCTTTGCAGGAAGATTTTCTGGAATTCCACCAGTTCGCGCAGGGCGCGCTCGTCCTCGCGGCGCTGCGCGGAATACTTCTTTTCCTCCCGCGCGCGTTGTATTGCCGCGGGCAGGCGCGCCAGCCGGTCCTTGATGATGTAGTCGGTGGCGCCGTGTTTGATACTGTCCACCGCCAGTTCCTCGCCCATGGCGCCGGTGACGAAGATAAAGGGCGTGTCCGGGGTTTTTCCCCGTGCGACCGCCAGCGCCTGGAGGCCGTCAAAGCCGGGCAGATGGTAGTCGGCGAGGATGATGTCCGGCCTGAATTCGGCCAGGGCGGCGATGAAGGCATCCATGTCATCCACCCGCAGGCTGGTGAAATCCAGCCTGGCCTTGCGCAATACGTGTTCGTTCAGCTCGGCATCGGCGGAGCTGTCTTCCAGTAGCAGGATACGCAGCGTCTCAGGCATCGTGGCCTCCTGTCAGTTCATCTGCGGGGGGGGGGGGGGGGGTGAATTGACCAGCAGCCAGTACAGCCCCAGCTCTTCCACCACCCTGGCGAACTCATCGAACGCCACCGGCTTGGACACGAAGCTGTTGGCGCCGAGCTCGTAGCTCGTCACGATGTCCCGCTCCTCGGTGGAGGAAGTCATCACCACCACCGGAATCAGATGAGTGCGCTCGTCAGCGCGCATCCGCTGCAATACTTCCAGCCCATCCACCTTGGGCAGGCGCAGGTCGAGCAATACCAGCTTGGGCATGCCGCAGCCGTTGCGCGCCGCGTAGGCCCCCTGGCAAAACAGGAAATCCAGCGCCGCCGCGCCGTCCTTCACCCATTCTATGTGGTTCTTGAGGTGATGTACTCTCAGCGAGCGCAAGGCCAGCTCCGCATCGGTGGGGTTGTCCTCCACCAGCAGAATGTCAATCGGGATGATGGGTTCCATTTTTTTCTCGCTTCATTGAATCATGTTGGGCATTGTTGGGCACGCTGCGCTTTGCCCAACCTACGAGGCTCCGTGGATGCGTAGGTTGGGCAAAGCGCAGCGTGCCCAACAACCCTCATTCCCCCGCCTCGCTTGCATTCATGCCGGGCGCGGCGAGGCTCCAGTTTTCAGGATACCAGCCACGGGCGGCGCATTGCCGCAGCGAGCTGTGTGGCCATGCCCACGGGTTGCTGGCGTGGCCATGCTTGACCGGATTGTAATGGATGTAATCCATGTGCCGCCGCCAGTCTTCCTCGTCGCGGATGCGGTGTTCCCAGAAACGCCTTTGCCATACCGGCCGTTCGCGCTTGGCCAGCCGGGATGGGCTGACTGCCAGGGTGGCGCCGTCACAGCCAACGCTGAAATAGCGTTTGATGCGCGCCCAGCGCCCCGAATAATCGCTGTCGCCGGCGGGAAGCAGCCACAGGCAATGCAGATGGTCGGGCAGGATCACCACGGCTTCAAGCTCGAAAGGATGCGCGGCCTTTTCCCGGCGGAAGGCGGTACGCAGGCGGTCGATATTGCCGGGCAGGGTAAGCAGGGGCTGCCGCCGCTCGGTGACCAGCGTGAAGAAGTAGTGATGACTTTCCTTGTCGCGATGGTAATCCATGCTTGTGTCCTGGTTACGGGGTTGCCTTGTTGGGCACGCTGCGCTTTGCCCAACCTACGAGGAACTGTGGATGCGTGGGAGCGGGGCGGCATTGTTGGGCACGCTGCGCTTTGCCCAACCTACGAGGAACCGTGGATGCGTGGGATGCGTAGGTTGGGCAAAGCCGAAGGCGTGCCCAACAAACCCCACCCCAACAATAATCACGAAACCTCCCCCGCCGGCAGGCTGAACCAGAACGTCGCTCCTTCTCCCGGCTTGCTTTCCGCCCATACGCGTCCCCCCTGTTTGATGATGAAGCGCTTGACGATGGCCAGCCCGACGCCGGTGCCTTCGAACTCCTCCATGCCGTGCAAGCGCTGGAACAGGCCGAACAGCTTGCCGGCGTAGGCCATGTCGAAGCCGGCGCCGTTATCCCTGACATAGTACAGATTTTCCCCGTCCTGCTGTTTCGCGCCCACCTCGATCAGCGCCGTTTCGCGCCCACGGGTGAATTTTACCGCGTTGGCGAGCAGGTTCTGCCATACCTGGCGCACGGCGGCGGGGTCGCCCTGGGCGGGGGGCAAATCCGGCAGGCGGAATTCAATGGTCCGGCCGGCGCGCTGGGATTCGAGAACTTGCCACGCTTCCAGCGCCAGGGTTTTCATGTCGACCGGTAGCGCTTGCGGATCAAGGCGACCGGCGCGGGAAAAGGCCAGGATGTCGTCGATCAGTTGCCCCATCTTGCGGGCGTTGTCGCTCACCACCTGGAACAGGCGGCGGCCCTCGTCGTCCAGGCGCGGGGCGTAGTCCTCGCGCAGGATGGTGGCGAAGCCGTCGATGGCGCGTAGCGGCGCGCGCAAGTCGTGGGACACGGAGTAGCTGAAGTTTTCCAGGTCGGCGTTGGCGGCTTCCAGGCTGGCCGTGCGCTGTTGCACCAGTTGCTCCAGTTGCTCGCGGTAGCGCCGCAACTCCTCCTCGGCCTGCTTGCGCGCGGAAATATCCTGGGCGATGCCGATGGTGCCGATGCAGCGGCCTTCGCTATCCCGCAACGCCGCCTTGCGGGTATGCAGCCAGACCATCTTGCCGTCCTGCAGCCAGTGTTCCTCGATATCCAGTTCCTGGCCGCTGTCGATCACCCGCTGGTCATCGGCCTGGTACTTGCGGGCCAGCTCCGGCGGGTAGAAGTCGTTATCGGTGTGTCCGGCGATGGCCTCGGGCGCGATTTTCAGCGCCTCGGCGTAACGCCGGTTGCAGGAGACATAAGCGCCGTTGCGATCCTTGTGCCAGCAAATGTCCGGCAGATTTTCGGCCAGGGTGCGGTATTTCTCCTCGCTTTCGTGCAGCGCCTCCAGATCCCGCAGGCGGAGCGCCTGCGCCGCGAACTGCTGGGCGGTTTCACGGCGGCGCAGGAGCGACAGGGCCGCCAGCAGGGCCGCCAGCATGGCGACCAGCACCGCGGTCGCGATGAGCTGGGCATAGTCCCGCAAGGGCTTGAGCAGCTCGGCTTCGTCCACCTTGGCCACCACGATCCAGTCTGTGCCAGGGACATCATGCCAGGCAACCATGACCGGCATCCCGCGATAATCCATGCCCGCGCGCACGCCGCTCCCCCCCCTGAGCACCGCCCAGGCCGCCGGCAGGGTGGAGGCCCAGGACAGGGGCAGGCGCAGCTTGAGCGAGACCCCCTGGCGATGGCGCAGATCGTTCAGGTACAGGAGATGATCACCATCCCGCCGCACCAGCAGGGTTTCCGCCGTGGCGCTGGGGATCGGCCAGGACTGGATGAAGGGGAACAGAAACTGGTTGGGGTTGGCGCGCAAGACCAGCACCATGCCCTCGATATTATCCAGCGGCACGACGAAATCCAGGTGGGCATGCGGGGGTGGCAGCAGGTCGGCGAGATAGAGCTCCGTCATCATCACCCGTTTCTCGCGTAGCGCCCGCGCGGCGGCTTGTAGCAGTTGCTCCGTCACCGGATGCGGCTCGCCCATCCGAAGCCGGATCGCGCCTTGGGCATCGAGCAGGGCAATGCTCTGGTAGCCGTAGGTTGAGACGAATGAGCCGAAGTGGCTTTCGATATTCCTCAGCGTCGCGGCATCGCCAGTGGCGAGCCAGTGTTTCAGCGCCCCCGTCAGCAGGCTGCAGCCACGCTGCACCTCGGCGTCGTTGGTGCGCTCGGCCAGCCAGCCGCTGATCTGCTTGGCCTTGAGATCGGCGATGGCGGACAGCTTGGCGTTTTCCTGCGCGATGAAGTGTTGCTTCTGCTGGGTATACGCGCCCCAGCCCAGCAGCGCGATCGCCAGCGCCAGGGCGGAGAACAGCAGCAGAACCGGCAACAGGGCCTGTTTCGCCTGGGCCAGCGGCTGCGATGAAGGGGGATTCATCGTTCAGGTCATCCATGAATGGAGAAAAGCCATTATGATCTTATGAAAAGGTAAATCAAGTTGGGTTTGTTGGGCACGGCTACGCCTTTGCCCAACCTACGGCTTTTCCCGGGGGATTATATTCCGGGCGGCATACGCATCCCCGGGCCTCGTAGGTTGGGCAAAGCGCAGCGTGCCCAACGATGCTGATTCCCAGGCGTTCGGCCAGCGCTTTACGGTCACCCTCGAAGTGTTTCGCCGCCCACGCGAGGTAGCGCTTTTGCAGATTTTCCAGAGGGGCGATTTCCGCAAACGGGCTGGGTCCGGAAATCGCTGACTTGCCGCTTTTCATCGTGTCCAGATAGAGGTGCTGGGGGCCGGATTCCCGCCGGTAGGTCGCGCCGCTCGATCAGATTTCCGGGGGACGCTCAACCGCCCTCCCGTCCCTGGCATTGATGGCTGCGTCCACGGTTTTGCGGGAAAGATGGGGGGCGAACAGCTCGATGAAATCATATTCGTAGCCACGCAGGTACCCCCCCCGGCGCAGGCCGATCTTGGTGGTACTGAAATCGAAAAGGTGGCTGGCGTCCATTTCCCGCAAGTTGATGTCGCGTTCTGGATCGAACGCCATCCTGGCAACGATGCCCACCCCCAGGCCAAGCTCCACATAGGTCTTGATCACATCCGAATCCAGCGCCGTCAGGACGATATTGGGCGCAAGCCCCCGTGCCTCGAACGCCTTGTTGATCTTGGAGCGCCCGGCGAACGCAAAATCGTAGGTGATCAATGGATACCGCGCAATCGCGTTCAAGCTCAGCGGCTGCTGTTCCAGCAGGGGGTGGCCGGGCGGCACGATCACGCCGCGGTTCCACTGGTGGCAGGGCAAGGTTACCAACTCCTTGTACATTTCGATGGATTCCGTGGCGATGGCGATAT
>JAUYFW010000133.1 GCA_030690835.1 Sulfurimicrobium sp.
GAGAATCGAAATGCGCGAGCGCGGATGCGACCAGCGTAGATATGCTATTGGGGTATTTGAGTTGACATCGTAATAATCAACTCCATATGAAATTACAAGATAAACAATGTGTTGCATTATATCATATGACAGAAGCAGTTGTCTTGATTGTAATCTGACAAAGTAGAATTAAGGAATGGATTTTACTTGGTCGATATGCCTTGTAACCACGATCAGTCAGGCAGTCCGCAAGAATCTTCTCCCTTGAATTGGTTTCTCCAGATTTTGTTAGCCCTCCCCCAGTTAGGCCGCCCGCGGCAACTCCAGCCACTATGAAAGGAACAGCAGGCAAAACACAGCACCGGCAACCGCTGTTGCAATATGCTCAAGGAAGACGCCATCCAGCACAAAGAGCCATGGCTCAGCCCCAGCGAAGAAAAACAAGCGCTGGACAAAGCCGCCAGCGCCATCAGCGACATTTAGCGCTGCAAGGAGCGGCGCCCTCGCCGCGATTCGCGCCGGGGCGGCGCTCCTACATGCGCGTGCATTCCAATGGATAATCCGGGTTAAATTGCTGTTGCCGGAGCTTTCCCGCATCGAGGATCGCGTCATCGAAATTATTGGTGAACGCTTTGGTGTGGATTTGCAGCATCACCCGGTCACCAAGCAGGCCGACCTCATTGCGCTCGCCACGGAAAAACGTGACTTGATGCCTTATTCAACGGAGCCTTGGCGTAGTTTGACAGGCGTGGAACCGGTCGAGGAGAAGTTGATGCCGCTACAGCCTGAGCAGGCAAAACGGGTATTTCTGGACGTATTTGCTCAACTGTTCGGCTCCTCCCGCTAATGTGAAACAAAATACACTGTGGCATACTGTCACGCAGGCTCATAACGCTACTGAGCGAGAAAACCGTATGCAATACGACGCAATCATCATCGGCGGTGGCCCTGCTGGGCTGGCCATCGCTTCGGAATTATCCCGCACGCGGCGCGTGCTGGTGCTTGAAAAAGGGATCGCTGGCAACACCAACCGCAGTTGGTTTGTGCCGCTCAACGTGGTGGACGAGTCTGTTCGACCCTACACCTACGGCGGCGTAACGCGCTTTCTTGCCAATACTTATTCTGGCGGGAAGGCTCAGTGGAATGCCCGGCAGTTTCCGCGCTATCCCTACGTTGACGAGAAGCGCTTGCTGCCGTACTGGGTCGATTCCATTCGGGCCAATGGCTCCGAGGTGCTGGATCAGTGCGAGTACCGTTCGCATCAGGTCGATGCAGACGGGGTTCATGTCGAGACTGCACGGGGAAAATTCGCGGCACGGCTGTTGATCGACTGCACCGGCTACGACTCGGCTATCGCCAAGCAGTATGGCATCAGCCGAGCCAGCTACTACTGGTGGTCGGTGTTCGGCGCCATTGGCGACCATCCCGATGGTCTGGACGGGATGCAGGTGGGTGACTACATGTTGTGGCAGACCTTTGCCGACACCACGGCGAGCGCCGATACCTCTCTGCAGCAGGGACGACCGCTGTTCGAATACGAGATTCTGGACGAGCGCACTACGTTTTCGCTCATCCTCTACTTGCGCCGGGAGGTCATGTCGCGCGCGTTCATGGAGCCGGTCTACAGCCACATCATCCGGGAAGAAGCCTCGACCGCCGCCTTCCATGGCATGAAGGTCAAGGAGCTCAAATATGGCTGGTATCCGTCCGCCAGCGTGTCGCAGGATCTGGCGCGTGAACGGGTGATTTTTGCCGGCGATGCCGCTTGCTGGACGACCCCTTGTGGCTGGGGGATGTCCTTCATTCTCAACAATTACCGCGATTTCTCAGCCAGGCTGGAGCAGGCGCTGGCAACCGACCGACTTGGCCGCGCGGAACTGGCCGCCATCCCTCACTTCCGCTTTCGGGAGCGCGGCGAGATCGTCCTCAACGCCCTGATGACGCACTTTTTATCCAACGCGCCCGCACCAATGCTGGATCGTTTCATCAATCTGTTTAACGACACCAGCCCCAACCACATTGACCCGATTTATTGCGAGAAGGTCTTCACGCTGGACATCACCCCAATTGAGGTGCACACGGTGCTGGCCGCTTTGCTCAAGGAATTCCATCTGAAAGAGTTGTTTGGCATTTTGCAGCCGGACGATTACCTGCTCCTGGTGGAGGAGGCTGCGGCTTTTGTGGGCGAATCCGTGGTTGAGGAGGTGCGTCACTGGCTCCACCTGGGGGGAGGAGAACCGCAAGACCCTGTGCGTAATTCCGGTTTCGATTTCGCATGAATCTGTTGCTGACTCCAGACCTCCCTTTACCCGGGCAGCCTGACATGAGGGAGTTGCCATGAGCACGTTCCTGAGCGCTTTATTAAATCAGAGGGAACGCCTGGTCGCCTGGTTTTCCCCATATCGCGCCGAGCACAACGAGCGTCAGGCGTCTGCTGACAGCTTGTTGATCCATGTCAGCGTGATTACCTCTGTCTTTGCCATATTGTATTTGCTTACTTCGCTGGCGATCGGATTCTCCATTGGGGCGTTTCTGATGCTGGCGTGTTTTGTCATGCTCATTGCCAACCTGTTCCTGTTCCGCTCCACTGGGTATTTTCGGTTCAGTGCCAACCTGTATCTGGCTACTTGCGCCCTGCTGGCCGTTTTGGGTTGTAGTTTCTTTACCGGGGGGCTGCATTCGCCGGTCTTGCCCTGGTTCACCCTGATCCCGGTGGCGGGTATTCTGCTATTGGGTTTCGGTCGGGATACGTTGCTCTGGTTCATTCTCTGCTGCGTGATCACGCTGGCGTATGGCGTGGCCGGGATGCAGGGTTTCGAGTTTCCGCAGGCCTACGATCTAGCTCTTGCCGATGTGTTCACCACCATTTGCGCCAGTGGCCTGGTGATGATTCTGTTCGCCATCGCCGTGACCTTCGATCGCAACCGCAATCTCGCCATGGAAAAAGTCCGGGAGCAAAACCTTGCCCTGAAACTGGCGCGCGACCAGGCCGACACTGCCACCCAGGCAAAGAGCGACTTTCTGGCCAACATGAGCCACGAGATACGCACGCCCATGAATGCCGTGATCGGCATGTCGCGCTTGTGCCTGGCAACCGACCTGCAACCGCGCCAGCGCGACTATGTAGAAAAGACGTACCGCGCCGGTCAGTCCCTGCTTGGCGTCATCAACGACATCCTCGACTTCTCCAAGATTGAAGCCGGTATGCTGAAGATGGAAGCCATCCCGTTCGAGCTCGACAAAGTGCTGGATAACCTGGCCGGTTTCACGGCGGCCAAAGCGCAGGAGAAAGGTCTGGAACTGTTGTTCCACCTGCCGGAGGATAATGCGACCTGCCACCTGGTGGGCGACTCGTTGCGCTTGGGACAGGTGCTGCTCAACCTGGTTAGCAACGCCATCAAGTTCACCGAGCAGGGGGAAATCCGGGTGGATGTGAGCACCCTTCAGGTCAGCGACGATCTGGTCGAGATGGAGTTCCGGGTCCAGGATACCGGCATCGGCATGACGGCAGAGCAGTGCGCCCGCATGTTCCAGTCGTTCTCTCAGGCAGATACCTCGACCACGCGCAAGTACGGCGGCACTGGCTTGGGGTTGGCCATCAGCAAGCATCTGGTGGAAATGATGGGCGGCACGATTCGCTTGACCAGCGAACCCGGCGTCGGCACGACTTTCATCTTCAACGCCAAATTCGGGCGCGCCAAGGAGGACGGCGCGCCCAAGCGCCATCAGTTGCCGCCTGATCTGAATCGGCTCAAGGTGCTGGTGGTGGACGACGTCGATAGCGCCCGCCAGGCGCTGGAGGCGATGCTCATTCCATTTTCATGCCGGGTCACCTGCGTCGATTCGGGGCAGGCTGCGCTGGTCGTGCTGGAACGCGCCCCGGAAGATGACCCCTATCAACTGGTGCTGATGGACTGGAACATGCCAGGCCTGAACGGCATAGAGGCTTCCAGGCTCATCAAAACGCATCCCCGACTGGCCGCGATACCTACTGTGATCATGGTCACCGCGCATGGCCGGGAGATGGTCATGGAGCAGGCGGAGAATGCCGGCCTGGACGGATTTTTGATCAAACCCGTCACGCCTTCCATGCTGGTGGACTCCATTGTGGGCGTATTCCACACCAGCAGCGACCCGGATGGCGATGCTGCCGATGCGTGGGGAATCAAGACGCTGCACGACATCCTGAACGCACATGTGCTGGTGGTCGAAGACAACGAAATCAATCGCCAACTGGCTCAGGAACTGTTGCAACAGGCCGGCCTGGTAGTAACGCTCGCGCAGAACGGTAAGGAGGCGGTCGATCTGGTGGAACGGGAAGATTTTGATGCCGTGCTGATGGACATCCATATGCCAGTCATGGGCGGTTTCGAAGCCGCCAGACTTATCCGCGCCAACCCGCAGCATGCCGCTTTGCCCATCATTGCCATGACCGCCAACGCCATGACCGGCGACCGCGACAAATGTCTGGCTGCAGGCATGAATGATCATGTGACCAAACCGATCGACCCGGAGCTGTTGTTCATGGCGCTGACCACCTGGATTTCGCCGGGTCAGCGCGCGCGGCCAGACGGCGCGATGCCAGTGCCTGCCCCCGCTGGGCGCGTGCAGAAAACCTTCGTTCTACCGGACGAATTGCCGGGTATCGATATTCCGATGGGTCTCAAGCGCACGGGCGGCGATGCCGTGTTGCTGCACAAAATTTTGATGAACTTCCTGCTCGATCACCAGGACGATGCACAGGCCATTCTCCGCGCATTGCAAGCACAGGATGCGTTTTTGGCGCAACGCATTACGCACACGCTCAAGGGTATATCCGGCTCCATCGGCGCCAAGGTGCTACAGTCCGCTGCCATCGCATTGGATGCGGCGCTGAGAAGCCACGCCACGGCGACCTATCGACGCCTGCTCGATAATCTTGATAATGCGCTGGCGCTGGTCATCAGCAGCCTGACTTGGCTGGACAGCCAAGAGATCGGAAGCCCCAACGCGGAGGCTGCAAGCGGGGCAATCGATCAACAGGAATTACAGGGGTTGCTGAATCAACTGGCGGACTTGCTGCAGGACATGGATCCCGATGCCGAAGTGGCGGCACTGGCCTTGCGCCGGCTATTGGCTTCCAGCATCGCACAACCGCTGACCCATGAGCTTGCCAATGAGCTGGTCAGGCAACTGTCGACGTTTGATTTCGACAGCGCAAGCCAAACCCTGGCTCGACTGAGGGGAAAATTAGGAGTTCACGAATGAACCATGTTGCCACACCAGAAGACCGGCCACGGATCCTGATTGTTGATGACGAACGCATCAACATCAATCTTCTCAACGCCTTGCTCAAGACCGACTACAAGATCATGGTTGCCACCGAAGGCGAGCAGGCAATCAAAGCCGCCCTGACCGGCAAACCCGAGTTGATTCTGCTCGACGTCTTGATGCCTGGCATCGATGGCTACGAAGTTTGCCGACGCCTCAAGGCGATGGCGGCGACACAGACCATTCCGATTATTTTCATCACCGCCATGGGCGAAGTCGAGAATGAAGCCATGGGCTTCGCGCTGGGCGCGGTTGACTACATTGCCAAACCTTTCAACAGCGCCGTGGTCAAGGCTCGCGTCGGCGTGCACATGAAGTTGAAACGAAACGGCGACATGCTGGAGAACCTGGCATCGATGGATACGCTGACCGAAGTTCCCAATCGCCGTGCTTTTGATCAGACACGCAAGCAGGAGTGGGCGCGCAGTTTGCGCGATGGTCTGCCAATCTCGTTTGCCATGATCGATATCGACATGTTCAAGCAGTACAACGACAACTACGGCCATGGCGCGGGCGATGAGTGCCTGACGCGGATTGCCAAGGCGCTGAACGGCTGTGTGCAACGGCCCGGCGACCTCCTGGCGCGCTATGGCGGCGAGGAATTTGCCGCTATTCTGATCAATACCCCGGAGAATGGCGCCCTGAGCATGGCAGAAGTGTTTCACGCTGCGGTCGCGGCGCTGCAAATACCTCATGATTTTTCAGCAGCAGCACCCCATGTGACCATCAGTATTGGTATCGCGACGGCCATTCCTTCTGCGCAATTGACACCGGAAATGCTTTCCGAAGCGGCAGACAAAATGCTTTATCAGGCAAAGGACGCTGGTCGCAACATGACCCGTTGTACTCAGCTCTAAAACTAAACAACCTCAGGCATGCGGTAGAGTGGTGATTGTTGTGCTATTCTAAAAATTCTTTATGGCGGGCCTCCCCGCATTGCAAGGTGGTGAATCTGGTCAGGGGCGGAAGCCAGCAGCCACAGCCACTTATTGCAAGTGCCGGGGGTCAGGCTCGCCACCCCCCATTTCTTGAGTGTTATCGTCGGCCACAATTTCCACCGGCGTTCCGGCGGGCGCCAATTCGAATAATTCGATAATGTCCTGATTGCGCATGCGCACACAGCCATGAGAAACCGGGCTGCCGATTGCGCTTTCGTCAGCCGTGCCATGGATGTAAATATAGCGGCGCATGGTATCCACCGCGCCAAGCCGGTTGAAGCCGGGTTCGCAACCTGAAAGCCACAGAATGCGGCTAAGAATCCAGTCCCGCTCGGGAAAGCACTGTCCGAGTTCGGGAGTATAAATTTCTCCCGTGGGACGTCGCCCCGCAAAGACCGTATTAATGGGCTCCCCAGTGCCGATCTTGGCACGGACCAGGTGCTTGCCGCGTGGGGTACAAAAACTGCCGGACTGCTCTCCCACGCCGTTTTTAGCGGTGGAAACCGGATAACACCTCAGCGGATCATCGTCATCCAGCAGTTCAAGTGTTTGTTTCTCGATATCGATTCTGATTTTGCGCAATTTCAGGACAGGGGCGAAATTACGTTCGCCTCACTCGCAGTGTCATGCGTTAAGAACTCTTTCAGCCGCCTAGGGGTAAGAATAAGCGACCGGCTCG
>JAUYFW010000162.1 GCA_030690835.1 Sulfurimicrobium sp.
CAGGGGGTGTAGATCAGGGTGAAGAGCATGAAACTGTAGGCTTGTACCCAGTCCAACTGTTGCGCCATGGTGCTCATCAGCGCCGTGCCTTCCAGGCCGTAAATCACCGCTAGCGAGCCGATGACGATTTCCTTGGCGACGAAGCCGAAGATCAGCGCGATGGCCAGTTGCTGGTTGATGCCGAGCGGGTCAAGTACGGGGGAAAGAAAGTGGCCGATCATGCCGGCCCAGGTATCACTGCCGGCTGGCGTGGCATTTAGCGGGAAATGGGTGAGTATCCACACCAGCACCACGCCGATGATGATGAATTTGCTCGCCCGGCTGAGGAAATGGCGGATTTCATGCCATCCCCTCAGTACAATCTGGCGCCAGGTCGGCAGGCGGTAAGGCGGCAGTTCGAGAATGAAGGGCTCGTTGTTGCTGTAGTGTTTTTTGAACAGCAGGGCGGTCATGATGGCGGCGGCGAAACTGAACAGGTAGAGGCTGAACAACACTAGCGGCGCGTGTTTGGGGGCGAACAGGGCGCTGGTGACAAAGACGAACACCTGCAGCCGCGCCGAGCACAGCGAGAATGGAATCACCAGCATGGTCAACAGGCGCAGGCTGCGCGAACGCATGACGCGCGTGCCCATCAGCGCCGGCACGTTGCAGCCGAAGCCCATCAGCATCATCACGAAGCTGCGCCCGTCGAGGCCCATCTTGGCCATCAGCGCGTCCATCAGGAAGGCAGCGCGGGACAGGTAGCCGCTGTCTTCCACCAGCGCCATGAAGAGGAAGAACAGCACGATAATGGGCACGAAGGCGACAACGGTGCCGACGCCGTTGTAGATGCCGTCCAGCAGCAGGCCCTGCAGCGGCGCGGGCAGGTTGTGCAACAGGGGTTCCAGCAGTCCGCCACGGAACAGGCCGAGGGCCCAGGCAACGCCGTCCTGCAGCGGTTTGCCGAGAATGAAAATGGCCTGGAACAGCAGGTACATGACGCCGAAGAACAGCGGCAGGCCGAACCAGGGATGGAGCAGCGCACTGTCGAGCCGGGTGGTGAGGTTGTCGGACATTTGGGTCGGGACTTGCACGGCGTGATTGAGCACGCTCTCCATGGCGGACTCGATCTGGCTGTCGAGCTGGAGTTTGTCGCGAATCTGTTGCGTCGCGACTGGCAGGCTCGTCTGGATGGCGCTGGAGATGGCCTGGTAAGCGTGCTCGTAGCCGCTGCCGTATTTGGCCGAGAGCAGCGCCACCGGCATGTTCATGGCCTGTGACATTTTCTCGATATCCACCGTGACGCCGAATTTTTTGGCCTCATCCGACATGTTGAGCAACAGCAGGGCGGGCAGGCCGAGTTGCTTGAGTTGCAGGGCGAGGCTCAACTGGCGCTCGATCTGGGTGGTGTTGAGGATGATCAGCACCAGGTCGACCGGGTTGTTTTCGATGAAATGACGCACCACCAGCTCGTCGTCGGAGAAGCCGTGGATGTCATAAACGCCGGGTAGATCGATGATCTCCACCATGGCGCCGCCAAGCAGCACTTTCGCGCTCATCAGGTCCACGGTGATGCCCGGCCAGTTGCCGACCCGCGCCGAGGCGCCGGTAAGGCGGTTGAAAAAAGTTGATTTTCCGGTATTCGGCATGCCGAGCAGGGCGATGCGCTTCATTCGGGCGCTCCCGCCGGGGTGACGTCGATATGCTGAGCATCGACGCGGCGCAGCATGATGTCGGTGGTGCCGATGCGGACATGCAATGGCCCGGCGAACTTGGCGCGACGCACCAGGTCGATGCGTTTGCCGATACGGAAACCCATTGCGGCGAGGCGGTGATAGAGCGCCTCGTCGGTGTGTAGCGCAGCGATGGTGGCGGAATCGCCGGGCTTGAGGGTGGATAGTCTGACCGTGGTCATGGTTTCTGATTTGCAAATAAGAATGGTTCTTGATTGTCCCATAATGCCCCTGTTTTGCAAAGCTTTATGAGGCCTGCAAGAGGCCGTGCGTCTGCCCCCAGAATTGTGATCAGGGCATATTTAGGGTATGATTTCATCCCGTCCAATCTCCTTGATCTCAAGATCTTTCATGACCAAATTCATCTTCGTCACGGGCGGGGTCGTTTCTTCTCTCGGCAAAGGCATTGCGGCGGCTTCGCTCGCGGCCATCCTCGAATCCCGCAGCATCAAAGTCACCATGCTCAAGCTGGATCCCTACATCAACGTGGATCCCGGCACCATGAGTCCGTTCCAGCACGGCGAGGTGTTCGTCACCGAAGACGGTGCGGAAACCGACCTCGACCTGGGGCATTACGAGCGCTTCATCAATGCCAGGATGAAGAAGTCCAACAATTTCACCACCGGCCAGATCTACGAGAGCGTGATCAAGAAAGAGCGCCGTGGCGAATATCTGGGCGGTACGGTGCAGGTGATTCCGCATATCACCGACGAGATCAAGAATTTCGTGCGCGCCGGCGCGGGCGATGCCGAAGTCGCGATCGTCGAGATCGGCGGCACAGTCGGCGATATCGAATCGCTGCCCTTCCTCGAAGCCATCCGCCAGATGGGCGTGCAGATGGGTCGTAGCAATACCTGCTACATCCACCTTACCCTGGTGCCCTACATCGCCTCCGCCGGCGAGATCAAGACCAAGCCCACCCAGCACTCGGTGAAGGAACTGCGCGAAATCGGTATCCAGCCCGATGTGCTGCTATGCCGCGCCGATCGCCCCCTGCCGGACGATGAGCGGCGCAAGATTGCGCTGTTTACCAACGTCCCGGAAGAGGCCGTCATTTCGGCCGTGGATGTGGATAGCATCTACAAGATCCCCGGTTTGTTGCATCTGCAGAATCTGGACCAGATCGTGTGCCGCAAGCTGGAGCTCAACCCGCCCCCCGCAGATTTGAGTGCCTGGGAAAAACTGGTTTTCGCCCTGGAGCATCCGCAACACGAGGTGAACATCGCGCTGGTGGGCAAATATGTGGATTTGACAGAATCCTACAAATCGCTCTCCGAAGCCCTGATCCATGCTGGCATCCACACGCGCAGCAAGATCAATATTCACTATCTCGACTCCGAAACCCTGGAAGCCGGCGATACCAGCAGCCTGGCGGGGATGGACGCGATTCTGGTGCCGGGCGGCTTCGGCAAGCGCGGTGTCGAGGGCAAGATTGCAGCCATTCGCTACGCCCGTGAGAAGCGCATTCCCTACCTGGGGATTTGCCTCGGCATGCAGTTGGCGGTGATCGAATATGCGCGTCACAAGGCTGGCATGGCTGATGCCCACAGCACAGAGTTCGAGCCCAATACGTCCCATCCGGTGGTGGCGCTGATTACCGAATGGCGCACCAAGGAAGGTACGGTTGAAACCCGCAATGCGCAATCCGATCTGGGCGGTACCATGCGCTTGGGCGGACAGGAAGCCTTGTTGATGGAAGGCTCATTGGCGCGCAAGGTTTATGGTGCGGAAAAGGTCATCGAACGCCATCGCCACCGCTATGAAGTCAACAACGAATACCTGCCGCGCCTTGAGCAGGCGGGCTTGCGCGTGAGCGGCCGCTCACAGGGCGGCGAGCACTTGTGCGAGATGATCGAATTGCCGGATCATCCCTGGTTCATGGCCTGTCAGTTCCACCCCGAGTTCACTTCCACCCCGCGCAACGGCCATCCGCTGTTCAAGGCTTTCATCGAAGCCGCGCTGGCTCACGCACAGGCATCCTGAACCATGAAACTATGTGGCTTTGAAGCTGGTCTGAACCAGCCATTATTCCTGATTGCCGGCCCGTGCGTGATCGAGTCGCAACAACTGGCGCTGGATACGGCTGGAGCCCTGAAGGAAATCTGCGCCGCCGTGGGCATTTCGTTCATCTACAAGTCTTCCTACGACAAGGCCAACCGCAGTTCCGGCAAGTCGTTCCGCGGCTTCGGCATTGACGAGGGGCTAAGGATACTGAGCGAGGTGAAACGCCAGATCGGCGTGCCGGTGCTGACCGACGTCCACAGCGAGGAAGAAATTCCCGTCGCGGCAGCAGTGGTGGACGTGCTGCAAACCCCCGCCTTCCTGTGTCGTCAGACCGATTTCATCCATGCCGTGGCCAACTGCGGCAAACCGGTGAACATCAAGAAAGGCCAGTTCCTTGCCCCCTGGGACATGAAGAACGTGGTGGAGAAGGCGCGCGAAGCCAACGGCGGCCAGGACAACATCATGGTGTGCGAGCGCGGCGTGTCCTTCGGTTACAACAACCTGGTATCCGACATGCGTTCCCTGGCGGTGATGCGCGACACCGGCTGCCCGGTGGTATTCGATGCCACCCACTCGGTGCAGCTGCCGGGCGGGCAGGGCGACAAGAGCGGCGGGCAGCGCGAATTCGTGCCGGTGCTGGCGCGGGCGGCGGTGGCGAGCGGGATTGCCGGGATTTTCATGGAAACCCACCCCGATCCCGCCCTGGCGCTGTCGGATGGTCCCAATGCCTGGCCGCTGGGGCAAATGCGGCAGTTGCTGGCGACCCTCAAGCAACTGGATGATTTGGTCAAGCAGCAGGGGCTGATTGAACAGCAACTAGCCTGAAAGAATTGACCTGAAGGAATTCGAATCCAAGCACGGTCATTTTGTCATGTGACGTTGGTAGTGTAGAGATTCGTGGTTATTGTTTTGTGTTAAAGAATGAATACTGTTAAGGAAAAAATAAAATGAGTGCAATTGTTGATGTGATCGCCCGAGAAATTCTGGACTCCCGTGGCAACCCCACGGTGGAAGCCGACGTGTTGCTGGAGTCCGGCGTGATTGGTCGTGCCGCGGTGCCTTCCGGCGCCTCCACCGGCACCAAGGAAGCCGTGGAACTGCGCGATGGCGACAAGAGTCGTTACCTCGGCAAGGGCGTGTTGCAGGCGGTGGAAAACGTTAATACCGAAATCTGTGAAGCCATCATCGGCCTGGATGCCGAAGAGCAAAGCTTCATCGACAAGATGCTGATCGAACTCGATGGCACCGAAAACAAGGGCCGCCTGGGCGCCAACGCCATTCTCGCCGTTTCCCTGGCGGTGGCCAAGGCCGCAGCGGAACAGTCAGGTCTGCCGCTCTATCGTTATCTGGGCGGCGCCGGTCCGATGCAACTGCCGGTGCCGATGATGAACATCATCAACGGCGGCGCGCACGCCACCGGCGGTGCGGACATCCAGGAATTCATGATTATCCCGCTGGGCGCCCAGAGTTTCCGCGAAGCCCTGCGTTGCGGCGCGGAAATATTCCATAACCTGAAAAAGATTCTCCACGCTCGTGGCCTGGCCACCACCGTGGGCGACGAGGGCGGTTTCGCGCCAGCGCTGGGTTCCAACGAAGCCGCGCTGAAAGTGATCGTGGAAGCCATCGAGGCCGCCGGTTACCTGCCGGGATCGGACGTGGCAATCGGCCTGGATTGCGCTGCTTCCGAATTCTACAAGGACGGCCAGTACCATCTGAAAGCGGACGGCCTGACCCTCAACTCCAGCCAGATCGTCGATCTGTACGCCACCTGGGTGGATAAATACCCCATCATCAGCATCGAAGACGGCATGAGCGAATTCGACTGGGATGGCTGGAAGCTGCTCACCGACCGCCTCGGCAAGTCGATCCAGCTGGTGGGCGACGATGTGTTCGTGACCAACACCAAGATCCTGCGTGAAGGCATCCAGAAGGGTATCTGCAATTCCATCCTGATCAAGGTGAACCAGATCGGCACCCTGACCGAAACCTTTGCCGCCGTGGAAATGGCCAAGCGCGCCGGTTATACCGCCGTGATTTCCCATCGCTCCGGCGAAACGGAAGATTCCACCATCGCCGACCTGGCCGTGGCTACCAACGCCCTGCAGATCAAGACTGGCTCCCTCAGCCGCTCCGACCGCGTTGCCAAGTACAACCAGTTGCTGCGTATCGAGGAAGAGTTGGGCGACGGCGCCAGCTACGCCGGGCGCGACGCCTTCTATCAGCTCAGTTTCTGACCGGGAACCTGATCCCTTTCCATGCGCTGGTTGACGCTTTTTCTGGCGCTTCTCATTGCCGCGTTGCAATATCCGCTGTGGCTGGGAAAAGGTAGTTGGCTGCGGGTGTGGGAAGTGGATCAGAAAATCGCGGCGCAGAAACAGGTCAATCAGGGATTGAAAGCGCGCAATGCCTCGCTTGAGGCGGAAGTGCGCGACCTCAAGCAGGGTTATGACGCGATTGAGGAGCGTGCCCGCAGCGAGTTGGGCATGGTCAAGCAAGACGAAGTGTTTTTCCAGGTGCTGGATAATGACCGGCATCCGGGGCCTGCGGCGAACGCTGCTGCCAAGGAATCAGCCGGAAAACCTGTGGCGTCCATGCCAAAACCCTGATTCAAGTATGATTGCAGCATTTTTTGAACTTTTTGCCGCTGCCGCAAGGGCAGGGCTCGTTGCGCCCGATTTTAGGCTGCCGCGTGGCGCGCGGAAATTCGCCGCCGACATAATGAGCCGCACGGACACGATGGATTCACTGGCGGGAATTAGCAGTTGCAGTGTTGTTCTATAAATTCGCGCACCCAGTGCTCGGGCTTGGCGCTGGCGAAACGTCCCACCTCTTCGCCGTTTACGAACATCAGCACGGTGGGGAAGCCACGCAGGCCATAACGGCCGGCAAGTTTCATGTTGTCGCCCTCGTCCACTTCCACCTTGGCAAGGGTGAATTTTCCCGCATAGGCTTTAACGACCCGATCCAATACTGGCGACAGTGCCAAGCAAGGCGGGCACCAGTCGGCCCAGAAATCGACCAGTACCGGCAGTGTTTTGGAGGCTTCGATAACATGCTGTTCGAAGTCATGGAGGTTGACGTCAATAATCAGGGATTCGTTGTGTTTCATCGCGGAGCAGGGTCGAGTGGTCTTGAAAGGGGTATTCTAGCTGAAATAGACTTGCCATGCAGGGTAGAAAGGCTTCTCGGAACCCGCTAATACACGGCTTTGTACTCTTTACGATGGACACAAAAAACCCCGCCGGAGCGGGGTTTTTTGTTGAGCTTAAGTAAACTTATGCTTCCCGGATGTCCGAGGCTTGTTTGCCTTTAGGGCCCTGGGTTACTTCAAATTGAACTTTCTGGCCTTCCTTCAGGGTTTTGAAACCACCCATCTGGATCGCGGAGAAGTGTGCAAACAAATCTTCACTGCCATCGTCAGGGGTAACAAATCCAAAACCTTTAGCGTCGTTAAACCATTTCACAATACCTGTTGCCATTTTACATTCCTAATTTTAAGTCATTATGAGCGATTGCTCGATCTATCGAAACAAGGGAAAAAGGGCCAACTGAAGGTACCGCAATTTTATTCTTGAATTCCACAGACTTTGGTGAGATTACCAGTAATTTCGAGAAATGCATAATTTATTTAATGTTGTCGCGCCAACAGCCTGTCGGGCTTGAATCCTCAAGCACATAAAAATGCATTTTGGCGCGTCAGTTTGCACAACATTTAAGCTTTTTTCTTTGAATGTCTAAAATTGAGGTCAGTTGGCAATAGTGGAGTCAAATGGGCTAAAAACCGTAATTTTATAGCGATGGCGGTGCCTTGCGCAGCGTCATTTCCACCTGCACGGTGTTGTCCTTGTCGGCCAGCCAAACCAGTCCATCCTGAATAGTGCAATTCAATTGCATGTTGCGCTGCGCCAGTTTGGCCATGGCCCGGCTACTTTCCACGGACAGATTCACCACGCTCAGATTGGACGCGCGATCGAGCTTGGCGCAGTTTTGTTCCCACCAATTGTCGGCGATTCGACCACCGTAGTTATAAATGAATACCTGCCTTGCGCGACCACAGGCTTTGCGCACCAGTTTTTCGTCGGGCAGGCCCACGTCTATCCAGAGTTCGATGGCGCCGGTCAAATCCTTTTGCCACAGGTCAGGCTCATCATCGGTGCTCAATCCCTGACCGAACGACAATGCCTCATGGGCGTGCAGCGCAAAAGCCAGCAAGCGTACCATCATGCGCTCATCGGTTTCAGAAGGGTGACGCGCGATGGTCAGGGCGTGCTCATGGTAGTAATGGCGGTCCATGTTGGCAATTTGCAGATCGGCTTTGAAAATAGTTGCTTTAATGGCCATATAATCTCTTACTGTTAGCTTGGGTAAAACGCTGAAGAATACCTGATTTGGCGTTCCGGTTTTGGCAATTTAGCACGTTAAAAAAGGCCTGATGCCGTGGAAAAACGATTCGAAATTTATGCGCAACTTGCCGCCGTGATCATTCTGATCGCGGGTTGCTTCCTGGTACTGAGGCCATTCATGACCGCCATGCTGTTCGCCGCCGTGGTTTGTGTCTCGACCTGGCCGATGTATCTTTGGCTGTTGCACAAGCTGAAAAACCGGCAAAACCTGGCTGCACTCAGCATGACGCTCTCGCTGATATTGCTGGTCATCCTGCCGCTTGCCCTGGTGGCATATAATCTCGCCGACAACGTCACCGCCTTTTACGATGCGGCCAAGCAGTCCCTGGAAGCCGGACCGCCTGAGCCGCCGGCATGGCTGACGGGCCTGCCGCTGTTGGGAGGACCAATCGAGGAGTACTGGCGCAATATCGCCACCAGCCAGGAGGAAATGCTCGCCCTGGCGAAACGCTTGCTGGAACCCGTCAGGAATTTTCTCCTCGCCAGCGGAATACTGCTGGGGCAAGGTGTCATGGAAATGAGTCTGGCTGCTTTCATCAGCTTCTTTTTTTACCGCGACGGCGAGGCATTGATACGCTCGATCGGGGTAGGGATGGATCATCTGGCCGGGATTCAAGCCCCGAATGTGCTCGCCATCATCAACAGCACCGTGCGCGGTGTTACCTATGGACTATTGGGAACCGCTCTGGCACAAGGGTTCGTGGCAACCATTGGTTTCGCCATCGCCGGCGTGCCGGCAGTCATGCTGCTCGGCGTAGCCACCTTCCTGCTCTCCCTGATTCCCGTCGGCCCGCCCCTGATATGGGGTGGGGCGGCAATCTGGCTGTTCCAGCAGGGCGAAACGGGATGGGGCGTTTTCATGCTGCTGTGGGGATTCTTCCTCATCAGCAGCGTGGACAACATCATAAAACCCCTGCTGATCAGCCGCGGCAGCAGCCTGCCGTTTCTCCTGGTGATGCTCGGTGTCATGGGTGGCGTGCTCGCTTTCGGCTTCGTCGGCATCTTTATCGGCCCGACGCTGCTGGCGGTGGGGTTCAGCCTGGTGCGAAAATGGACGGCATCCGCCGAACAAGTGGGAGAGCGGCTCACGAATTGACCGGATTTGACTTGTGCGGCCCGATTACGGTATTGCTACCCTAATCGGGATTAGTATCTTACCATTCCCGGAATTGTCAGTCCGGACCCGCTGTCCCAACCATGCCCCGCACCCCCTGATGGACCCAAAACCACCACCGCCCCCGCCAAGCACGCTCGACCCATCGGATTGGAAAGACATCCGGGCGCAAGGCCATCGCATGCTCGACGACATGTTCGACTATCTGGAGCATTTGCGCGAGCGCCCGGTCTGGCAACCGATCCCGCAACAAGTACGCGGCTTGTTCCATGAGGCCCTGCCCCAGCAGCCAAGCGACCTCGCGGCACTGCATGCAAGCTTCATGCGGGACATTCTCCCCTACGCGGTAGGCAATGCCCATCCCGGTTTCATGGGCTGGGTGCATGGCGGCGGGACGCCGGTCGGCATGCTGGCGGAGATGCTGGCCGCCGGGTTGAATGCCAACCTGGGCGGGCGCGACCAGATGCCGGTCGAGGTGGAACGGCAAGTGGTGCAGTGGGTGCGCGAACTATTCGGCTTTCCCGCCACCGCCAGCGGCCTGTTCGTGACCGGAACTTCCATGGCAAACCTGATCGGCGTGCTGGTAGCCAGAACCGCCGCCTTGGGGCTCGGCGTGCGCCAGCAGGGCATTGCCGCTGGGGACAAGCGCCTGAGCGCCTATACCTCCGCCGGCGCCCATGGCTGCATCGCACAGGCGATGGATCTCTCCGGTCTGGGCATCGATACCCTGCGCATCATCCCCATGAATGATCGCTACGAGATGGATATCGCCGCCCTCGAACGCCGCATCGCCGCCGATCGGGACGACGGCTTCACGCCATTCTTCATTGCCGGGACGGCGGGCACGGTCGATGTCGGTGCCATAGACGATCTACGAGCGCTGGCGGACATCGCGCAAAAAGAGCGCGCCTGGTTTCATGTCGACGGCGCATATGGCGCTCTCGGCATGCTGGCGCCGGACATTGCGCCGCGCCTTGCAGGCATAGCGCGCGCCGACTCCATCGCCTTCGATTTCCACAAATGGGGCCAGGTGCCCTACGATGCCGGCTTTATCCTGGTGCGCGATGGCACACTCCATTACGACACTTTCGCCTCACCCGCGGCGTACCTGCGGCGGGAAAGCTGCGGCCTGGCTGGCGGATCGCCCTGGCCTTGCGATTTCGGTCCGGACCTCTCGCGCGGCTTCAGGGCACTGAAAACCTGGTTCACCATCAAAGCCTATGGCGCGGAAAAACTGGGCCAGACCATTTCCGCCACCTGTGCGCTGGCCCGCTATATGCAGGCACGCATAGCGCAAACGCCGGTGCTGGAACTCCTCGCCCCGGTTTCGCTCAACATCGTGTGTTTCGGCTACCGCTGCGCGGATGCCGACCAGGTCAACGCGCAAATCGCCGTCGACCTGCAGGAATCCGGCATTGCCGCGCCCTCCACCACCACGGTCAACGGCCGCCTCGCCATTCGCGCCGCGATTATCAATCACCGCACCGCATCGAGCGACATCGATGCCCTGCTAAAGGCCACGATTGCATTCGGCGAAGCCAGAACCCAAACCATTTAACGTAAAGAAAGCGCAATGAACCTAGAAACCGCAGTTCAAGCCACAGAGATCACAGAGGACACAGAGATGACGCGGGTTTCGCATTGTCATCAGGTTCACCCGGTGGGTGATGCTCATATTCACGATAAACCATTGTTTCTCTCTGTGAGCTCTGTGTTCTCTGTGGCCAAATGAGTTTTTTAGGATGAACCAACACCACCAAGAACCACTGATCGGCCTGGCCACACTGATGAGAATGGCCTATTCCGGCGTCGATCTCGGGCCTCTGGGCGCGGAACTGGTCGCCCGCGCAGAGCATAATCCCGATGATGCCAATGCCCTGATGGACCTGTCGACAGTATTGCAGCTCAGGGGGAACCGCGAAATCGCCCTTGCCACGCAGCTTCAGGCTTTGGCTATCCAGCAGATCTACAGCCCACCCGCCGCCGGCGAGGCAAAAATCAAGGTTCTCGCCATCATGGCGCCGGGCGACCTGATGACCAACACCCCCCTGGAATTTTTGCTGGAGTCTTCCGATATCGCGCTCGACCTGCTTTATGTGGGGTCAGGCCTGCCTCCTGTCACCGCGCTGCCCGATCACGATGTATTGTTCATCGCCGTGGGCGAATCCGACCAGACACTGCCGCTGCTGAAGGAACTCGAAAGTGTCGCCGCATCCTGGCCGCGCCCGGTTCTCAACCAACCCGAGCGCATTGCACAAATGTCGCGTGATGCTGCCTGCGCCTTGCTGAAATCCACGCCGGGCGTGGTCATGCCGGTCACGCTGCGCATCGACAGAAAAACACTGCAACGCATCGGCGAAGATGGTGTGGCCATCTCCACCGTGCTCGAAGACGGCGCCTTTCCGGTTATTGTCCGTCCGGTCGATTCGCACGCGGGCCAGGGCCTCGAAAAACTCGATGATGCGGCTGCGATTACGGCCTACCTGCTGAGCATGCCACAGGAGGAATTCTATATTTCACGCTTTATCGATTACCGTGCAGCGGACGGCCTGTTCCGCAAATACCGCATCGTTCTGATCGATGGCCGGCCATTTCTCTGCCATCTCGCCATTTCACAACACTGGATGATCCATTACCTCAACGCGGGAATGGCCGAGAAAATGGCCGAAGGCGCCGAAAAACGGGCCGAGGAAGCGCACTGCATGGCTGGTTTCGACGCGGATTTCGCGCAACGCCACGCAGCGGCCTTGCGCGCCATTCACGAGCGCGCCGGACTCGATTATCTGGGCATTGATTGCGGCGAAAGTCCGGACGGAAAACTGCTGATTTTCGAAGTGGACAGCAACATGATCGTGCATGCGATTGATCCGGTCGATGTCTTTCCCTACAAACAACCCCAGATGCAGAAAGTGTTTGCGGCTTTTCGCGGCATGCTGATCGGCAGCGTGCAACAAGCCTTTAACCAGACGGACCGTCAATCGTCCGGTCTGTTCGTTAGCGCAACGGATTCGTCCATCCTGGCCTCGAGCACATCGAACAGCAGCAGCATGTCCCTGAAGGCTTCCTCATGAAAACCCTCACGCTCGCCCTGACGGTTGTCCTGCATCAGTCCCTGTAAATATTCCAGCCCGGATGGGTCGTTCCAGTGCAGGGTAATCTTGGCCAGCAAATTGGGAAAATGTTCGAGCCCGTGGCGCGACTCCGTTTCGGCAAGAGAATCATCCCAAGTGGGTAGCGCCACATTGAAACGTGTTTTGACCTCTTGCGCCAGACAATCAAAAGGCTTGCGCATGCCCTGCACGTGGTAGATATCAAGCAGTTTGAACCATATATTAGCCCTGCAATCCGGCTCGGCACTCAGATGATCGCGCAACACTTTAATCGCCACGTCCGGCCGGCCCATCATCAGGAAAAGTTCCGCCTCTTCCTCGATGCGCGACAACACCTCCACCGTCACCGTGGTGGCCTCGTCGAGACCGATCCAATACTCCGTCGAGTGTGCCTCCGCTTCGCCGCTGGTCGCTGGATTGACCGCGGAAGGCATTTGCAGCACAGGATTGCGTGGCGGCGGAGCAGCCTTGCGGGCGCTGCGCGAACGGAGAAAAAGGCCCGCGGCGACGATCACCCCCCCGACCAGCATCCAGGCCAAACCGTGGACGTCGAAATGAAAAAGGTCGGCTAGAGAATTGAGGTATGGGTGATTCATAGGCATTGATCCATTGCCCCCAATATTACTCCAAGCGCACGGATCAAGCACCAGTCAACCAATGACCGCGGCACAGAAAGGCTGTCCATCAGGTTTGCTCATTTTTCCTGGTCAGCCGCGCGGCGATCCAGGCTGCGCCCACGGCCACGCCCAGCAAGCCGAACGCCACGGCCAGATTATTCAACTGTTCCGGCGCGACCAGCAGCAGCACGCCCAGTTCCAGCATCATCACGCCGGACAAGAACTTCAACAGCCGGCCCTCGCGTTCCGTCAGCCTGCGCGCGCCCATGCTGCGCACGAAGGCCAGCACGATGAGCGCCAGCGGCACCACATAGATGAGGTTGTACAGGGCCAGATAGAAATAACGCCCGGCGGGAGGCAAGCCGCTCAGGGTAAGCAGGCGGGTATAGACCATGGGGAAACCGGCAGTACAAAGCAACTCGTAGAAGTTGGCGGCAATCGCCAGAAATATGGTTGCCGCGACCATCGCCGGCAGGTTGTCGGCGCCGAGGATGGCGCGGGCACGGCGGTAGATGTCGGGCTTGCGCGACTCCGGGATGGATAGGGTGATCCCTTTTTCGAAGGCGAAGAAATCCTTGACGTTGACGGCACCGACAAACACCGCCAGCGCGCCCGCCGCCAGGGTCACCCAGACGAGGTTGCCGAGCAACTGGAACAGGTTGAGCCAGGCCGCCATGAAAGCGAAATACATCAGGCCGGAAAACAGCACGAAAACTCCGCCGATGGCGAGCATGCGCTTGCGGCTTTTCTGGTGCACCAGCAGGGAAAGCAGGAACAGCAGCACGAAGAAGGCGCAAGGGTTGAAGGCATCCAGACCGGCGATGGCGAGGGTCAGCAGGGGCAGGGAAATATGCCGCAGATCGACCTCGCCCAGAAGAGGAAGGGAAAACTTTTCAACGGCAAGGCTTGGAGTG
>JAUYFW010000169.1 GCA_030690835.1 Sulfurimicrobium sp.
ACTGGAATGGCGATACCCAAAAGGGCACAAGAGCGCCGCCCCAAATCATGAAACAACACTTCGCCATACCCGTTCCCCTCTCTCCTTGCTCTCTCCCGGAGGGAGAGAGGGACGCAGGCTCGCTACGCGAGTTTCACGTTAAAGCGCTTCGGAGGCGTAATCCGCCAGGCGTGACCGTTCGCCGCGCATGAGAGTGACATGGCCGTTATGTGGCCAGCCCTTGAAACGATCCACCACATAGGTCAGGCCCGAACTGCCTTCGGTGAGATAGGGCGTGTCGATTTGCGCGATGTTGCCCAGGCAAACCACCTTGGTGCCTGGACCGGCGCGGGTGATCAGGGTTTTCATCTGCTTGGGCGTAAGGTTCTGCGCCTCGTCGATGATCAGAAACTTGTTCAAAAAAGTGCGACCACGCATGAAATTAAGCGCCTTGATCTTGATCCGCGAGCGGATCAGGTCCTGTGTGGCGGCGCGACCCCATTCGCCAGCCTCTTCATCTGTTTTGTTCAGTACGTCGAGATTGTCTTCCAGTGCGCCCATCCATGGGCTCATCTTCTCCAGTTCGGTTCCCGGCAAAAAGCCGATATCCTCGCCCACCGGTACGGTGACGCGGGTGACGATGATTTCAGAGTAAATTTTCTGATCCAGAGTCTGTTGCAGTGCAGCCGCCAAGGTCAAAAGGGTCTTGCCGGTGCCGGCTTGTCCGAGCAGGGAAACAAAGTCGATATCCTTGTTCAGCAATAAGTTGAGCGCGAAGTTCTGCTCACGATTACGGGCAGTGATGCCCCACACGGCATTTTTGTGATGGCTGTAGTCCTTGAGTGTCTGCAGCACCATGGTATCGCCGCTTTGCTCCTTGACCATGGCGTAGAAAGGCTTGGGCTCTTCCTGATAAACCAGTTCGTTGATGAAGAGTTTGGAAGAGAGGGGGCCGGTCAGGCGATACAGGGTGTGTCCCGCCTCCTGCCATGATTTCAGGTCCTTGCTGTGGCTGTCCCAGAAATCCGTGGCGAGATCGCGTGTGCCGGTGTAAAGAAGATCGGTATCCTCCAGCACCTTGTCATTGAAGTAATCCTCGGCCGCCAAGTCAAGCGCACGGGCCTTGATGCGCATGTTGATGTCCTTGCTGACCAGGATCACACTGCGCTTGTTCTGTTGGCGGTGCAGATGCATCACGACGGCAAGAATCTGATTGTCAGCCTTGCCTATCGGGAAATTTACCGGCAATTCACCGCTGATGGCTTCGGTTTGCAGAAACAGTTTTCCGGAGGCGCTGCCGCCACGGTGGCTTTTGAGCGAAATACCGTTCTCGATGCCGTTCTTTGCGCCACTGACAATCTCATCGAGAAAACGGCTGGCCTGGCGGGCGTTGCGCGCCACCTCCGAAACCCCTTTCTTGTTATTGTCGAGTTCCTCCAGGGTCATCATCGGCAGATAAATATCGTGTTCCTCGAAACGGAACAGGCTGGTTGGGTCGTGCATCAGCACATTTGTATCCAGCACGAAAAGTTTACATTGCTTGGCCGACTTCCTGGAAACCATCGATGCTCCCTTGTAATAAAATTAAAGTATCAGGTTAAAGTACTGGTATTACAGATTGATTACAAATGAAACTTATCTGCGGAATCAATGGCGTTTTCGAGCAGGGTGGCGACCGTCATCGGCCCGACGCCGCCGGGAACCGGCGTGATCCATGCTGCGCGCTGTGAAGCCGTGGCAAATTCCACGTCACCGCAAATTTTTCCATCCGGCAAGCGGTTGATGCCAACATCGATTACCGTTGCACCTTCGCGCACCCATTCACCCTTGACCAGGCCCGGTTTTCCGACGGCGACCACCAGAATCTCCGCCTCCATCACATAGCCCGCCAAATCGCGTGTAAAGCGGTGAGTCGTCGTTACCGTGCAACCTGCCAGCAGCAGTTCCAGACCCATCGGCCGGCCCACGGTATTGGACGCGCCAACCACGACAGCATTCTTGCCTTTCAATTCCTCACCCGTGCTGCGCAACAGCGTCATGGCGCCGCGTGGTGTGCATGGCCGCAGCACGGGTATGCGCAGGGCCAGGCGACCAATGTTGTAAGGGTGAAAGCCATCCGCATCCTTGTCGGGATGGATGCGTTCCACAATGGCCTCGCTGTCGATATGGGGCGGCACTGGCATCTGCACCAGAATGCCATCAATGGCAGGGTCGGCGTTAAGTTGGTCAATCAGTGCCAATAGCGCATCCTGGCTGGTGGACGCGGGTAAATCGTGAGATACGGAGTGGAAGCCGGTGGTCTCGCAAGCACGGCGCTTGTTGCGCACGTAGATGGAAGATGCCGGGTCGTCGCCGACAAGAATCACCGCCAGGCCAGGCCGGCGTTTGCCTGCCGCCACACGTGCTTCTACGCGTTGCTTGATTTGTTGCAGGAGGTTATCGGCGATTGCTTTGCCATCTATGATCTGTGCGGGCATGGTGTATGGACAGTTTGCTGATATGGGAAAGGAATAAGCAACACTTTAAAGCGCTTTTGCTTCTGATGCAAAGTTGACGAGTGCTGAACTCCACGGTATAGTGCTGCCTCTTCGGGGTGTAGCGTAGCCTGGTAGCGCGCCTGGTTTGGGACCAGGATGTCGGGAGTTCAAATCTCTCCACCCCGACCAGTATTTGTTTGTCCGACAATCTGCCCGTAGCTCAACCGGATAGAGCACCAGCCTTCTAAGCTGGGGGTTACAGGTTCGATTCCTGTCGGGCAGGCCAGTTAGGTTCTGTTGTTCAAGTGGTGGCTGTAGCTCAGTTGGTAGAGTCCTGGATTGTGATTCCAGTCGTCGTGGGTTCGAGTCCCATCAGCCACCCCACCCCCCCCACGTTTCTGCGAAGTGCTCGTTATGCCGGGTCGTCGTCCGGCAGTTGGGATCGCGTCAGCAGGAAGATTTTCGCTTCGCCGCCGGGCGCGTCGATCCAGGTAAACGGCACATCCGGAAAAGCGGCTTCGACCAGGTCGGCGTTGTGGCCGACTTCGACCAGCAACAAGCCATCGG
>JAUYFW010000324.1 GCA_030690835.1 Sulfurimicrobium sp.
TTTTCCATATCTGGGTGTTTTCCTTGCACTGCCTTTCCCAGTAGGCCGGGTGGAATTCTTCGGCGACTTTTTCATCGGTCAGATCGCGCAGGAATTCAACCGTCCGCTCGACCTCGGTTTTGGGCTTGCTGCTACAGGCGGATAACAGGAAAAGGGCCATCATGGAAACGATGGCCAATGCAGCGAGGGATGGTGTTTTTTTCCTCATCTATACTTCCTTTACTGGTGAGCGTTGTCGACATGGCATGCATCCTGGGGAGAATACATGCAATCTGTTTGGATTTTGCGATATCAGCCTGGCTTCCTTGCGCCCAATCCCATGCTCACGCGTTCCAATCCGGCCAGGTCGCGGATGGTTTCCACCTTTAGAAATCCCCTCTGCCGCAACATCTCGCGGCAGCGTTCACCCTGGTCGTAACCGTGCTCGAACAGCAGCCAGCCGCCTGCTTCGAGGTGAATCGGCGCAACTGCAGCGATGCGGCGGATATCGTCCAGGCCGTCCGCCCCGGAAGCCAGCGCGGATAAGGGTTCGAAGCGCACATCGCCGTGCTGCAGATGTTTGTCGGCAGTCTCGATATAGGGCGGGTTGGTAACGATGAGCGCAAATTTCTCTTCACCCAGTGCGCCGAACCAGTCGCTGTGCAAAAAGCGCACATTCAGCGCATCCAGTCTGAGCGCATTTTCACGTGCCACCGCCAGCGCCTCCAATGATTGATCCACAGCCGTTACTGTCGCCAATGGGCGGTTTTTGGCGATGCTGATGGCGATGGCGCCGCTGCCGGTGCCGAGATCCAGCACCCTGCACGGCTGATTTTCGGGAATGCGGGCCAGCGCCAGTTCGACCAGAAGTTCCGTTTCGGGACGCGGGATAAGAACGGCCGGCGTCGCCTTGAATTCCAGCCCGAAAAATTCCCTGCTGCCGACGATGTAGGCGATGGGCTCGCCCGCAAGACGGCGTGTCAGCAGGGCCGCGTAGGCTTGTGCCGCAGGCCCCGTCAAGGCATCGCGGTCATGGCTGATGAGCCAGGAACGCGCCACGCCGAGCGCGTGGCAGAGCAGTATCTGGACTTCCAGCCGTGCTGTGCGCAGATCCAGGCCGGGCGCTTGCCGCAGTCTCTGGCTGTCTTGCGCCAGAACCTCAGCCAGCGTCAATCAACTTTCCCCGGCCAGGCTGGCCAGCATCTCCGCCTGGTGTTCGGCCATCAGCGCGCCGCTGAGCTCGTCCATGTCGCCGTCCATGATCTGGTCGATCTTGTACAGGGTCAGGTTGATGCGATGGTCGGTGATGCGCCCTTGCGGGAAGTTGTAGGTGCGGATGCGCTCGGAGCGGTCGCCGCTGCCGACCAGGGATTTGCGCGTTGCCGCTTCCTTGGCGTTGCGCTCGCGCATCTGCCCGTCCATGATGCGCGCCGCCAGCACGCTCAGGGCCTGGGCCTTGTTCTTGTGCTGCGAGCGGTCGTCCTGGCATTCCACCACGATGCCGGTGGGCAGGTGGGTGATGCGGATCGCCGAGTCGGTCTTGTTGATGTGCTGGCCGCCGGCGCCGGATGCGCGGAAGGTGTCGATGCGCATGTCGGCGGGGTTGAGGTTGACCTCGGCCAGTTCGTCCGCCTCGGGCATGATGGCGACGGTGCAGGCGGAGGTGTGGATGCGGCCCTGGGTCTCGGTAGCCGGGACGCGCTGCACGCGGTGGCCTCCGGACTCGAACTTGAGCCTGGAATAAGCGCCCTGGCCGATGATCTTGGCGATCACTTCCTTGTAGCCGCCCATTTCGCCGGGGCTTTCCGAGACGATTTCCACCTGCCAGCGCTGGCGCTCGGCGTAGCGTGTGTACATGCGGAACAGGTCGCCGGAGAACAGCGCCGATTCGTCGCCGCCGGTGCCGGCGCGGATTTCCAGGAACACGTTGCGCTCGTCGTTGGGGTCCTTGGGCAGCAGCAATTTTTGCAAATCGAGTTCGATCTGTTCCAGCCGCGCCTTGCCTTCCTCGATTTCGGCTGCGGCAAATTCCTTCATTTCCGGGTCTGAAAGCATCGCCTGGGCATCGCGCATGTCCTGCTCACACTGTTGCCAGGCATGGTACTGCGCCACCACCGGCGTGAGATCGGAATGTTCGCGCGTCAGCTTGCGATAGTTGTCCATGTTGCTGGTGATATCGGCGCTGGAAAGAAGCAACAAAAGCTCTTCCAGCCGCTCGCTCAGGGAGGCGAGCTTGGCCAGAATCGAAGGTTTCATTTAAAGCTTACTCGTGGTGGATGTGGTAAAGACGCCGCAGCAGTGCTTCCAGCTGGCTGCGCTCGTCGCCGCTGACGTGGTTGAGCGCATGGCTGGGGATATGAAGAAATTTGTTGGTCAGCGCCCGGGCCATCAGTTCCATCACCTGCCGTGGGTCTTCGCCGCGGGCCAGCATGCGCTGGGCGTGTTCCAGTTCCTGGCGGCGGAAGCGGTCGGCGTGGTCGCGCAAGGCGCGGATGGTCGGCACCACCTCGCGGTTTTCCATCCAGTCCACGAAGCTGCGCACACGGGATTCGACGATGCACTCGGCTTCTGCGGCCGCGACCTGGCGGCTGTCCATGCCCTCCTGCACCACCTGGGAAAGATCGTCCACGCTGTAGAGGAAAACGTCGTCCATTTCCGCCACTTCTTCCTCGATGTCGCGCGGCACGGCCAGGTCCACCATGAACATGGGGCGATGCTTGCGCGCCTTGATGGCGCGCTCGACCATGCCCTTGCCCAGAATCGGCAGCGGGCTGGCGGTCGAGGTGACGATGATGTCGTAGGCAGCCAGATGATCGGGTAGCTCGTTGAGCGTAATGGCGCCGCCGCCGAAACGTTGCGCCAGGAGGCTGGCGCGTTCCAGGGTACGATTGGCGACCAGAATGTGCTTGGGATGCTGGGCGGCAAAATGGTTGGCGCACAGCTCGATCATTTCGCCGGCGCCGATGAACAGCACTTTCTGCTCGTGGATGCTGGGGAAAATGCGCTGCGCCAGGCGCACCGCAGCGGCCGCCATGGACACCGAATTGGCGCCGATGGCGGTCGTCCCGCGCACTTCCTTGGCCACCGAGAAGGTGCGCTGGAACAGCTTGTGCAGCAGGGTGCCCATGGTACCAGCCTGCTCGGCGGTCTTCACCGCCTGCTTGAGTTGCCCCAGGATCTGGGTTTCGCCCAGCACCATGGAGTCCAGCCCGCTGGCAACGCGGAAGGCGTGCTTCACCGCTTCCTGCTTCGGTAGCGTATAAAGATACGGCTCAATGGCGTGGGTCTTGAGCTGGTGGAACTCGGCCATCCACTCGATCGCCTGCCGGGGTTCCTCGGTGTTGCAATAGACTTCGGTGCGATTGCAGGTGGAGAGGATCGCCGCCTCTTTCACCGGTCGGTGATCGACCAGGTCAAGCAGCGCCTGTTTCAGGCTTTCGGCGTGAAACGCCACCTGCTCGCGAATGGCGAGCGGTGCGGTGTGGTGGTTGATGCCGAAAGCGAAAAGCTGCATTAAATGAGCATGCGACCAGTTAAAGGGTTGAAAATTATACCGTAAATTGAGACATTCAAGGTGGTTTCCAAGACAATCTCCAAGGGGACTTTAAGCC
>JAUYFW010000171.1 GCA_030690835.1 Sulfurimicrobium sp.
ATCTTCGTCTCCTTGATCGAGCCGGGGACATCCCCCGCGATAAGGATCGGAGATTTCTACGTCAATTGCAGCAGGATATAGGGGGGAAAGACAGAACGGGGGAACGGAGGGCTCCACCGCGATAGCGGTTTAGTTCAACGGGCATGGCAAATTGCCGCCCAGAATCATGAACCAAAAGTAGGCGCCTCCAGGCGACAAGTGAAATGTGAAACCGCTTGGGCTACGCCCTTGCCGTGAAGCGTGAAATGCAAGAGCAGACATCAGCCAGGATTATCCATTAGCGCCAAAACGCCGCTGTAGGAGCGGCGCCCTCGCCGCGATTTGCGGCCGCATTCGCGCCGGGGGCGGCGCTCCTACATGACCGTGTATTCCAATGGATAATCCGGGATCAGTGGTTGTTTTACATTTCACGCTTCACAAACAAAGCGTAGCGAGTGACTTCACGCTTCACAAAACTGTTTCACGTTAAATTGCCCGACTGGCGCAACGGCGATTCTTCCTTGCCTGCCGGCAAATACTCAGTTCTGCCCGTCTTTGTTTACAATGCGGTATCTGGTGTGATCACGCATATCCGGCATTTGCCGCGATATTCGCTGCAACACCCCGCTCAACCAAACAGAGTCCTGGGTCATTCATGAAACTTGCCACCTGGAACGTCAACTCCCTCAAGGTCCGCCTGCCGCATGTGCTGGACTGGCTGAGCCTGCATCAGCCGGATGCCTTGTGCCTGCAGGAATTAAAACAAGAGGACAAAAGTTTCCCCCTGGCTGAAATCGAGGCGGCGGGCTATCGCGCCGCTTTCTCCGGGCAGAAAACTTATAACGGCGTGGCCATCCTCAGCAAGCTGCCGTTGCAGGACGTGTGCGTCGGCATTCCGGGCTATGAGGATGAACAGAAACGGGTGCTGGCGGCGACGCTCAACGGCGTGCGCGTGGTATGTGTTTACGTGCCCAACGGCCAAAGCGTGGATTCCGACAAGTATCAGTACAAGTTGCAATGGCTGGCGGCGCTGACCGCCTGGCTCAAGGACGAATTGACGCGACACCCGAGGCTGGCCCTGCTGGGAGACTACAACATCGCGCCGGAAGACCGCGACGTGCATGATCCCAAGGCATGGGAAGGACAAGTGCTGTGCAGCACGCCGGAGCGCGAAGCCTTCCTGAAGCTGCTGCAGATCGGACTGCAGGACAGTTTCCGCCTATTCCCGCAGGCCGATGGCGCGTTCACGTGGTGGGACTACCGGATGAATGCTTTCCGGCGTAAGCTGGGCCTGCGCATCGATCACATCCTGTTGAGCGATGCTCTCGCTCCGGACTGCACCTCATGTGTGGTGGATGTCGAGCCGCGCAAGCTGGAGCGCCCTTCCGACCATGCGCCGGTAATCGCGGAGATCCGCCATGCAGTGGGAAACTAGATTTCGAGTTCTGCTGGCCGCTCAAGCCGCCCTGGCGGCTCTTTGCTGGCTGCCGGCGGTGCATGCCGACACGGCACCCGCGCAGGCGCCGCCCATCGTTTTTCAATCTTCCTCATTGCCTGCCCTGGGTGCCGATCCCGTGCTGAGCGAGGCGCAAAAGCAGTTCCGCACCCGTCTGCTGATCGGCGGTGCTACCGTGAGCGTACTGGGCTACGGCGCGTCGCACTGGTGGCGGGATGGCATGAACTCCAGCTTCAGAACGGCTAACGAAGGCTGGTTCGGACAAAACACTTACACCGGCGGCGCCGACAAACTGGGCCACATGTACTCGACCTATGTCGGTACGCGCCTGCTTACCGACGCCTTCGAATGGGCCGGCAATGACCGCAATTCCGCCTCGTGGCTGGCCGCTGCTACCGCTTGGGGGGTCATGCTGGCCGTGGAAGTCGGCGATGGCTATTCGCGGCATTTCCGTTTCAGCAAGGAAGACCTGATCATGAACACGCTCGGCACCGGTCTCGGCCTGTTGATGGAGAAAAAGCCGGAACTCGATGAACTGGTCGATTTCCGCCTCATGTACTGGCCGTCCAACGATGCGCTACGCCGCAACCAGGTCGACCCCGTCGGCGACCATAGCGGCCAGACTTATCTGCTGGCACTCAAGGCCAGCGGCGTCCCCGCCCTGCGCAAGATCGAGCCGCTGCGCTATTTCGAACTGGCGCTGGGCTATGGCACGCGCGGCTACGAACCGAACACCGGGGAAGAGCGCGGCCGCCACGTTTATTACGGCATCTCGCTCAACGTCGCGGAAATTCTCGGCGCGACAGCGTTCCGGGACAGCAAGGGCAGCCGCGCACAAAAAATCAGCAACGGCGTTCTGGAAGTGTTCCAAATCCCGGGGACAGCCGCTCTCGCCGACCACCGCTTGTAATCAGGCACTCTTCCTCCATATAGTCTGGCATCCCCTTTTTTGGCTGCTAGGTTATAATTTGCCTTCTATGCATATCCACATTCTCGGCATCTGCGGCACTTTCATGGGCGGCATCGCCGCCATCGCCCAGCAGGCAGGCCACAAGGTTACCGGCTGCGACGCCAACGTCTACCCACCCATGAGCACCCAGCTCGAAGCCCGGGGCATCGAACTGATCGAAGGCTTCGGCGCGGAACAGATCCGGCTCGAGCCGGACATGTTCGTCATCGGCAACGTGGTGAGCCGCGCCAACCCGCTCATGGAAGAAATTCTCAACCGCGGCCTGCCCTACATCTCCGGCCCGCAATGGCTGGCGGAGAACGTGCTGCGCGACAAATGGGTGCTGGCGGTGGCAGGCACTCACGGCAAGACCACGACCTCCTCGATGCTGGCGTGGATTCTGGAATACGGCAATCTCGACCCGGGCTTCCTGATCGGCGGCGTGCCGCAGAATTTCGGCATTTCGGCGCGCCTGACCGACTCGCCTTTTTTCGTCATCGAGGCGGACGAATACGACACCGCCTTTTTCGACAAGCGCTCCAAGTTCGTCCATTACCGCCCGCGCACGGCGGTGCTGAACAACCTGGAGTTCGACCACGCGGATATTTTTCCCGACCTCGCCGCGATCGAAACCCAGTTCCACCACCTGGTTCGCAGCGTGCCGGGCAATGGCCTGATCGTCGCCAACGGCCGCGAAGCAAGCCTGGAGCGCGTGTTGCAGCGCGGTTGCTGGACGCCGGTGGAAAAATTCGGCGTGGCCAACGGCTGGATGATCGGCGGCGCGGAAACCATCGCTTTCAAGGAAGCATTCCAGGGCACGCTGCGCTGGAATTTGATGGGCGAGCACAACCGCATGAATGCGCTGGCGGCGATCGCCGCAGCGCGCCACGCCGGGGTGCCGGCGGAAATAGGCATCGAGGCATTAAGCCAGTTCCAGAACGTCAAGCGGCGCATGGAAGTGCGCGGCGTGGTGAACGGCGTCACGGTGTATGACGATTTCGCCCACCACCCCACCGCCATCGCCACCACCCTGGCCGGGCTGCGGCAAAAAGCGGGCAGCGCGCGCATCCTCGCGGTGCTGGAGCCACGTTCCAACACCATGAAGCTGGGAGTGATGAAAGACGCCCTGCCCGCCAGCCTGGAAGCCGCGGATCAGGTATTTTGTTATGGCGCGAACCTGGGCTGGGATGCGGCGGCGGCGCTGGCCCCGCTGGGCAAAAAAAGCGCTGCTTTCGACGATCTGGCAGCGCTGGTGGCGGCCGTTGCCCGTGCCGCCCGCCCCGGCGACCAGGTGCTGGTGATGAGCAACGGCGGTTTCGGCGGCGTGCATGGCAAGCTGCTGGCGGCGCTGGCCGGTTAATTCTTGAAAAAACCTTTTGAACCGCGAAGGCGTAAAAACATGTAGGTTGGGTTAGGCGCAGCTTTTAGCGCCGTAACCCAACAAACCCAATCTTCTTTTTTCAACACTGGCTTCGCCTGGAGGCGCCTACTTTTGGTGAATGTTTGGGTCTGTTGGGTTACGCGATAAGGCCGCTAACCCAACCTACATGTGACGCCGCAGTGAATCTCTTAATTTTGAAATGCCATAAATGAACGTACTGTATGAAGAAGACGGCGCCATCAAGGTGGCGAACGTCATGTCCGACAGCGGCTCCTCCCTGCAGGTGGAAACGCCCCATGGCAAGCGCGCCAAGATCAAGGCCAGCAATGTACTGCTGCGCTTCGAAAACCCGCCCATGGCAGGCTTCATGGATGCCGCCGACGCCATCGCGGCGGAGCTCGACACTCCTTTCCTGTGGGAATGCTGCGGTGCCGACGAATTCATGTTCAGCGAACTGGCGCTGGATTATTACGGCCACACTCCCAGCCCGGTCGAGGCGGCGGCGGTCGCCCTGAGGCTGCATTCCGCACCGATGTATTTCTACAAAAAGGGCAAGGGACGTTACAAGGCCGCGCCCGAGGAAAATCTCAAGGCCGCGCTGGCATCCGAGGAAAAGAAACGCCAGCAGGCCGCCACCGTGGCCGGCTACGTCAGCCAGCTCAGCGCATCCACCCTGCCCGATGCCTTTTCCCCCCAGGTCGTGGAAATGCTGCTCTACCGGGCGGACAAGAACTGCCTCGAATACAAGGCGCTGGAAAAAGCCTGCGCCGACACCGGCACCACTGCGGTCAAGCTGCTGGAGCTATGCGGCGCCATCCCCTCCAGCCACGATTACCACTACCGGCGCTTTGTGCTGGAAAACTTTCCGCGCGGCATCGGTTTCGAGCCGGTGGGGGAATTTGCCCGCGAACACGAGCTGCCCATGGCCGAGGCCGAAGCTTTCAGCATCGACGACGCCGCCACCACGGAAATCGACGACGCCTTCTCGGTGGTCAAACAGCCCAACGGCAACTGGCGCGTGGGCATCCATATCGCCGCGCCGGTGCTGGGTTTCGAGCCCGGCTCTCCACTCGACAACGTGGCCCTGCAGCGCATGTCCACGGTGTACATGCCGGGGCACAAAATCACCATGTTGCCGGATGAGGTGGTGGAACAATTCACCCTCAACGAAGGCACGTCCAACGCGGCGCTGTCCATGTACCTCGATGTGTCCCCGGATTTTGAAATCCTCTCCGTGGAAAGCCGCCTGGAACACGTGCATATCGCCACCAACCTGCGCCACGACACGCTGGAACCGGTGTTCAACGCCGCAACCCTGGCCAGCGGCGATGGCCCGGACTACCCGTTCAAGGCCGAGCTGGAAATGCTGTGGCAGTTCGCCAACCGTCTCGAAGAGCTGCGCGGCAAGGTCGGCAGCCAGAACCAGTTCAAGGACTACAACTTCGAGATCGACGGCGAGCACGTCACCGTGACCGAGCGGCCGCGCGGTTCGCCCATCGACAAGGTGGTGTCGGAACTCATGATCCAGGTCAATTCGCACTGGGCCAAGCAGCTCAGCGAAGCTGGCGTGGCAGCCATTTACCGCAGCCAGAACAGCGGCAAGGTGCGCATGAGCACCAGCCCGGGGCCGCACCAGGGCCTGGGCGTGGCGCAGTACGCGTGGTCCAGCTCGCCGCTGCGGCGCTACGTGGATCTGCTCAACCAGCGCCAGATCATCGCCATGCTGCAGGGCGACGAACCGCCCTACGCGCCGAACAGCGAAGCCCTGTTTTCCGCCATCCGCGATTTCGAGCTGGCTTATGAAGCCTACAACGACGTGCAGCGCAGCATGGAGCGCTACTGGTGCTTGCGCTATCTGCTGCAGGAAGGCATAAGCACCGCGCCCGCCACGCTGATCAAGGAAAACCTGGTGCGCTTCGAGCGCCTGCCGCTGGTGACGCGCGCCTTCGGCATGCCTGAACTGGCACCGGGAACGATACTGGAGGTCGAGATCAGCGCGGTGGATCTGCTGGAACTGGAAGTCAGGTGCAAGTTCCACGCCGAGCGCGCGGCCGGACCCGCTTGACATGCATGTTCAAGCGCTTTAACTTCTGGCGCTAAATGGGTTTTTCATTCGACAAGCTTCCTTTACCAAGCTGGGCTGCCATTCTTGCGTCAGTCAGCGGACCCTCGCGCATTGTGGTGATGCTGGTGGTCTCAGTGATTTTGCATGCAGTGACAATTAAAACGAGCTTCGTTGACCCAACCCCGAAACGCCCTCCTAATTCCGCCGCCTATCTCGAAGTGGTACTGGTCAACAGCAAATCCGCCAGCAAACCGCTCAAAGCGGACGCGCTGGCGCAGGCCAACCTCGACGGCGGCGGCAACACCGAGGCCGATCGGCGCGCCAAGAGCCCGCTGCCCAACCTCAACCGTCCCGATGCCAACCCCAACGTGGCGCAACAGGAACAACGCATTGTCCAACTGGAGCAACAGGCGCGCCGCCTCCTGCTCCAGGCCAAGTCGAAACAGCGGGTGGAACAGGCGACCAACACCTCGCACCCGCAACGCGACAGCGAAGCGGCCGTCAAACCCAACGCCACCGAACTGGTGCAAAAAAGCCTCGACGCCGCGCGGCTGGAGGCGCAGATCTCGCGCGACTGGGATAACTACCAGAAACTCCCGCGCCGCAAGTACATCGGCGCGCGCACGCAGGAATACCGCTTCGCCCGCTATGTGGAAGACTGGCGCATGAAAGTGGAGAAAGTGGGCAACCTGAATTATCCCGAAGCCGCCCGGCAGCAAAAACTCTACGGCCAGCTGCAACTGACCGTCTCGATCCGTGCCAGCGGCCAGGTGGAAAGCGTCGAGATCAACCGCTCCTCCGGCCACAAGGTGCTGGACGCTGCGGCCAAGCGTATCGTCGAACTGGCCGGACCCTACGCCCCCTTGCCGGAAGATATCCGCAAGGACACGGACATTCTCAGCATCACCCGCACCTGGATTTTCACCAGCGCCGACCAGCTGGCCAGCGAATAGGCATCTTCCCCATTGTAGGGGCGAATTCATTCGCCCATGGGCGGTTAAAACCGCCCCTACAAAATTTTACAGCCGCTCATCCCTGAGCAATGGCTTCAATGCCGTAAGCAGGCTGGAAAACATTTTCGAGTGCTTCTTTTCCTGCTCTGCCAGCAGTTGCTTCATGTGCCAGCGCTCGGTCGGCACGGCGAAGCAGGACGGGCAATTTTCAGCGATCACCGGTAGCCCGGCACTCTTGGCGAAAGCCGCCGTCTGGCGCTCGCGCAGGTAGATGAAAGGCCGGATGATGCGGATATCGCCGGCATCGTTGAGGTAATGCGCCTTCATGGTACGCAGCTTGCCGCCGAAGAAGGTGGACATGAGGAAAGTCTCCGCCGCATCGTCCAGATGCTGCGCCAGCGCCAGCACGTTGTAGCCGTTTTCCCGCGCCGTGCGATAAAGGATGCCGCGCCGCATGCGCGAACAGAAGGCGCAGAAGGAATCGCCCTGCATCGAGGTCTTGGCCTGCTCGACGATGGGCTGGCTTTCGTAGAAATAGCGCACCCCCAGTTCCGCCAGATACGCCTTGAGCGGCGAGGGGTCGAAATCGGGCGACTGCGGGTCCACGGTGCAGGCGGCCAGCTCGAACCTGATCGGCGCTTTCTTCTGCAAATGCAGCAGCACCTGCAGCAGCGAAAGGGAATCCTTGCCGCCCGACAAGCCCAGCAGCACCTTGTCGCCCTCGCGAATCATGGAAAAATCGCCGATGGCGCGGCCGGTGGCGGAGAGCAGGGTACGGGGTGGTTTGATAAGGTCAGTCATTTTGTTCAACCCAAATTATCCATTGGAATGCATGGGCATGTAGGAGCGCCGCCCCCGGCGCGAATTCGGCCGCAAATCGCGCCGGGGCGGCGCTCCCACAGAGAGCACAGAAAAATCACAAACTTGCGCTCCGTCCGCCATCCACCGGCAGAACAACCCCGGTGATATACGGCGCATCGTTGACCAGGAAAGTCACTGCTTTCGCAATATCGTCCGGGCTGCCTTCGCGCTTCAACAGGGTATGGGCGATGATGCGGCGCCGTTCCTGATCGTCGAGGGTGGGATCGTCCTCCGGCCACATGATCGGCCCCGGCGCCACGGCGTTGACGCGCACTTGCGGCCCCAGTTCGTGGGCCAGCGATTTGGTCAGCGCCACCAGTCCCGCCTTGGCAAGACTGTACACCACATAACTCTTCATCGGCCGCTCGGCGTGGATATCGGCGATGTTGACGATGCAGCCGTGGCTGTGGGTCAGCGCATTGGCGGCGGCCTGGGAGAGGAAAAGCGGCGCCTTGAGATTGGTGCCCACCAGGTCGAACCAGTCCTGCTCGGTGATTTCGCCCACGGCCGTGGGGTAAAAGCTGGAGGCGTTGTTGATCAGCACGTCCAGACGGCCGAATTGTTGCTCGGCAGCTTCCACCAGCTTGGGATAGCAAGCCAGATCGAGCAGGTCGCCCTGCACCGTGGCGGACGAGTCGGGACGCAGCTTGTTCAGCTCGTCGCGCAATTTTTCGGCATCGTCCGCGGAAGAACGGTAATGGATCATGATGCGCGCCCCCGTAGCGTGAAGGCTGCGGGCGATTGCGGCGCCGACACGCACCGCGCCACCGGTGATCAAAACGACTTTGTCCTGCATGATTTCTCCATTACACTTTGCGGGCTCCAATTTACCATACTCGCTCGCCATGTCCACTCTACCCACGCCTTCCGCTGCTGCGCTGCAACACAGCCACGGCGTCGGCGCGGCCATTGCAACGGAAATTGCCAGCGCTGGCGGCTGGATTTCCTTTGCGCGCTTCATGGAGCTGGCGCTGTATGCGCCCGGTCTGGGCTATTACAGCGCCGGCCTGGACAAATTCGGCGCGGGCGGCGATTTCGTCACCGCACCGGAAATGTCCGCCCTGTTTGGCCAGGCTGTCGCAACCCAGGCGGCGCAGATACTGCGGCTGACCGGCGGCGACGTGCTCGAGGTCGGCGCCGGATCCGGCAAGCTGGCGCTGGACCTGATGCTGGAACTGGAACGGCAGGGGCAACTGCCGCGGCGTTACTGCATCCTCGAACTGTCCGCCGACCTGCGCCAGCGCCAGCAGCAGCGCATCGAGCGTGACGCGCCCCATCTCCTTCCTAGTTTCGTCTGGCTGGACACCCTGCCGCAAAGTTTCAGCGGCCTGGTGCTCGGCAACGAAGTGCTCGACGCCATGCCGGTACACCTGGTGACGTGGCATGCCCGGCAGGTATTCGAACGCGGCGTATCCATACAGGAAGGGCGCTTCGTCTGGTGCGAGCGCCCGCTTACCGGGGGCGAGTTGCTGCGTCAGGCGCAAGCGCTGCCACCCGCCGGCTTCGTCGGTGGCGCTGCCGCCTACACCAGCGAAATAAACCTCGCCGCCCAGGGTTTCATGCGCAGCCTCGGACAGATGCTGGAGCAGGGGCTGATTCTCATGCTGGATTACGGTTTCGGCGCAAGTGAGTACTACCACCCGCAGCGCGGCGCCGGGACGCTGATGTGCCACTACCGCCACCAGGCCCACGACGATCCCTTCTTCCTCCCCGGACTACAGGACCTCACCGCCCATGTCGACTTCAGCGCCATTGCACAGGCCGCGTGCGAGGCCAGCCTGACGCTATCGGGCTATGCCAGCCAGGCCAATTTCCTCATCAACTGCGGACTGACCGAACTGCTTTCCCGCACCTCGCCGGAAGATCCCGCCACTTACCTGCCGCTCGTCGCCCAAGTGCAAAAACTGATGAGCCCGGCGGAAATGGGCGAACTGTTCAAGGCCATCGCCTTGAGCAAAAATCTGAAGGAAACC
>JAUYFW010000184.1 GCA_030690835.1 Sulfurimicrobium sp.
CCGCGCTTCGGGCCGGGCTCTTCGGGTTGCGGAGTTGTGGTTCCAACCTGCTCTGCTGTTTCGGACGCAGCTTCGTCGCGGCCGAAGAACAAACCCTGGCCGTTTTCCTTGGCATAAATGCCGATCACCGCCCCCACGGGCACGAAGATTTCCCGTGCCACGCCACCGAAGCGGGCGTTGAAACTCACCCATTCGTTGTCGATGGTGAGGTTGGGGGTCGCGCCGGCGCCGATGTTAAGGACGATTTCGCCATCCTTGACGAACTCCATCGGCACCTGGCAGTTTTTATCCACTACCACGGCCAGATAGGGCGTCAAGCCGCTGTCCACGCACCATTCGTAAATGGCGCGCATCAGGTAGGGTTTGGTCGATATTTCTGGCGTCGTCACGGCGATTACTTGCGCATGGCCTTCTCCGACGGCGTCATGGCTTCGATATAAGCCGGCCGGGAGAATATACGCTCGGCGTATTTGAGCAAGGGCGCCGCCTGTTTCGGCAACTCGATGCCAAAGTATTCGAGACGCCACAACAACGGCGCGATCGCCACGTCCAGCATGGAGAATTCATCGCCCAGCATGTGCTTCTGCTTGGCGAAGATGGGCGCCAACTGGGTGAGATTGTCGCGAATGATGGTGCGAGCCTTGTCCGCGGCCTTCTGATTGCCCTTGACGATGTCGCCGATGTGCGCGAACAATTCCTGCTCGAAGCGGTAGAGGAAGAGGCGGGCACGGGCGCGCATCACCGGGTCGGCCGGCATCAGTTGCGGATGAGGAAAACGCTCATCGATGTATTCGTTGATGATGTTCGACTCATGCAGGATCAGGTCGCGTTCGACCAGCACGGGCACCTGGTTGTAGGGATTCATCACGGCCAGGTCTTCCGGCTTGTTCTGCAGGTCAACATCAATAATTTGGAAATCCATGCCTTTTTCGAACAGCACGATGCGGCAGCGCTGGCTGAAGGGGCAGGTCGTTCCGGAGTAGAGGGTCATCATGGATTTATGCTTCCTCTGAAAATGGGTTCAAAAAATAGCGGTGCAGAAAATACGGCGCCGGTTACGCTCTATGAAGCGTACCGGCGCACGGAGTTCCCGCGTGGGAAAACTGTTTAGTGGATGTCTTTCCAGAATTCCTTCTTGAGGTAGTAGGCAACCACAAAGAAGATACCCAGGAACAGCAGCACGAACACGCCCAGGCGCATGCGGGTTTGCTGGGCAGGCTCGCCCATGTAGACCAGGTAGTTGACCAGGTCAGCAACCGTTGCGTCATATTCCGGCGCGGTCAGGGTGCCGGGTTTGGCCAGCGCCAGTTTATGCGTCTCATGCTCGCCATGTTTTTCAACATGCATAACTTGCTCGCCCTGCATGCCATACAGCACGTGCGGCATGCCGACCTTGTCGAACACGGTGTTGTTCCAGCCGGTCGGGCGGGTGTCGTCACGGTAGAAACCACGCATGTAGGAATAGAGCCAGTCCGCGCCGCGCGAGCGGGCGATTACGGTCAGATCGGGCGGTGTAGCGCCGAACCACACCTTGGCATCCGTCTTGCGCATGGCCACGGTCATGGGCTCGCCCACTTTTTCGGCCGCGAACATCAGGTTTTCCTTGATCTGGTCGTTGGTCAGGCCGATATCCTGCAGGCGGTTGTAGCGCATGTAGGATGCGCTGTGGCAGCTAAGGCAGTAATTGACGAAAGTCTTCGCCCCGCGCTGCAGGGAAGCCTTGTCGTTCAGGTCATACGGCGCCTTGTCGAGGTGGACGTCACTGCTTGCCAGAGCCACCGCCGGCGCGGCCAGCACCAGCAGCAACAGTTTTTTGATTATATTCATGTTAACGAATCCCATTCTATGCGTTCTCATTAACCCGTCACCCGGTCAGGCTCAGGCTTGGTCTTGTCGATCTTGGTGTACCACGGCATCAAGAAGAAGAAGGCGAAGTACACCAGGCTCAAAATCTGGGCAAAGATGGTGTAGAGCGGGGTGGACGGCAGCACGCCGAGCACGCCCAAGCCAACAAAACTGATGATGAACAGGGCCAGCGCGACCTTGTAAACCGTGCCGCGATAGCGGATGGACTTGACGTTGCCCCTGTCCAGCCAGGGCAGGAAGAACAGGATCATCACCGCCACGCCCATGGCGACCACACCGGGGAACTGGGAGCCGAACATCGGCGGTACCGCGCGCAGAATGGCGTAGAAAGGCGTGAAGTACCAGACCGGTGCAATATGTGCCGGAGTCGTGAACGGGTCAGCTGGAACAAAGTTGTTGTATTCCAGGAAATAACCGCCCATGTCCGGCGCAAAAAACACGATTGCCGAGAACACCATGAGGAACACCACCACGCCGACAATATCCTTCACCGTGTAATACGGGTGGAAGGGGATGCCGTCGAGCGGAATATGGGTGACCGGGTCCTTGTGCTTCTTGATTTCGACACCATCCGGATTGTTCGAACCGACTTCGTGCAGCGCCAGAACGTGCGCAACCACCAGACCAAGCAGCACCAGCGGCACGGCGATCACATGGAAGGCGAAGAAGCGGTTGAGGGTCGCATCACCAATCACGTAGTCACCGCGAATCCATACCGAGATATCGGGACCGATAAAGGGAATGGCGGTGAACAGGTTGATAATCACCTGGGCGCCCCAGAAGGACATCTGGCCCCATGGCAACAGGTAGCCCATGAAGGCTTCAGCCATCAGCGCCAGGTAGATCAGCATGCCGAAAATCCAGATCAGTTCGCGCGGCTTGCGATAGGAGCCGTACATCAGGCCGCGCATCATGTGCAGATACACCACGACAAAGAACGCCGATGCGCCGGTCGAGTGCATGTAGCGGATCAACCAGCCCCATGACACGTCGCGCATGATGTATTCCACCGAGGCGAAAGCCATGTTGACATCGGGCTTGTAGTGCATGGTGAGGAAAATACCGGTAACGATCTGCATCACCAGCACCAGCAGCGCCAGGGAACCGAAGAAGTACCAGAAATTGAAGTTTTTAGGCGCGTAATACTCGGACAAATGCGCTTTCCAGTTGGCGGTCAACGGGAAACGGGCATCAACCCAGCCAAGCAATCGAGTCAGACTGTTCATTTATTTAGGCTCCCTTGCTATCGTCGCCGATCAAAAGCCGGCCATCACTGAGGTATTTGTGCTTCGGAATCACCAGATTGGTTGGCGCGGGAAATCCGGAATACACGCGCGCGGCCATGTCGAAACGGGAACCGTGGCACGGGCAGAAGAAGCCGCCGGCCCAATCGGGACCCAGATCAGCGGGGGCCATTTCCGGACGGTAGGTCGGCGAGCAGCCCAGATGGGTGCAAATACCGACCGCCACGAGAATTTCCGGCTTGATGGAGCGAGTCGCGTTTTTGCAGTAGTCGGGCTGCTGCGGAATCTCGGATTTTGGATCGACCATCTTGCCGTCAAGCTTGCTCAGCGCGGCCAGCATTTCCTTGGTACGATTGACCACCCACACCGGCTTGCCTTGCCATTCAACGTTCAAGATCATGCCCGGCTCGATCTTGCTGATATCCACTTCCACTGGCGCGCCCGCGGCCTTGGCACGCTCACTTGGCAGCATGCTCATGACAAAAGGTATCACGGCACCTACCGCCGCCACCCCGCCGACTGCAGTGGTGGCGGCGATCAAAAACCGCCGCTTACTGCGATCCACTTCACTCTTGCTCATATCCACATCCCTATTCACCGAGACCGAAAAAATTTCAAAAGCCGTGATTGTACCGAATTTTTACAGGACATTTCCATCCTTTTTAGGAAAAAACAACTAACCCTAATGTCTAGCAAGCTCCCCCACTTCGGCTAACTCATCCAGCGTATTGATATTTTTGAATAATTCAGGATTATCGAAAGGCACGATCACCCTGCGCAATCCGGACTGCCATTCGCCCACGCGGCGCCCGCCTTGGGCAAGGAATTCCCCCAGCCCCACGCGCAAGTGCGAGTACCCGAGACAAATCACCGGCTGCATGCGATCCTCGACCGCCGCCACGGCAAGTTCAGCTTTGCTTGCCAGCAACCCGGCGAGCAAGCGTTGCACCAGGTCACCGGGCAAAAATGGCGTATCGCATGGCACGCTCAACCAGAGCGGGTGTTTTACGCTTTCCAGCGCGCGCTGCAGTCCCGCCAGCGGACCGGGGAATTCTGGCAGGGCGTCCGGCAACACGGCAAACCCCAACTCGCGATAACGCTCCAGATTGCGGTTAGCGCTGATCAGCACTTCCTCCACCTGGGGCGCAATGCTTTCCGCCACCCATCTGACCAAGGGCTTGCCGCGCAACAATTGCAAGCCCTTGTCCGCTTCGCCCATGCGCTGCCCGCGCCCGCCGGCAAGGATGACGGCAGTGATTGCAGGCAGCGCCGTCATGATTCCAGCAACGCCTTGATGACCGCGCCGGCCAGCATCATGCCGAACAAGGGCGGCATGTAACTGATGGTGCCGTTCACCGCCCGCGCCCGGCCCGGCCCGTCGACCGGTTGCGGCGGTAAGGGCGCTTTCGGCTGCTCGTCCGAAAACACCGTCAAAACTCCCTTGTAGAGGCCATAGTGGCGACTCAGGCGCTTGCGCATCTGCTTTGCCAGTGGGCACATTTCCGTCTTGCCGATGTCGGCGATCTTGATCATTCCCGGGTCGAGCCGGTTGCCCGCCCCCATGCTGGAAGCCACGCGCAGGCCGCGTTTCACGCTCTCGCCCACCAGCGCCACCTTGCAGGCCAGGGAATCGATTGCGTCCACCACGTAATCGCAATCAGGCACCAGCTCATTGACGTTCTCGGTATTGAGAAAAATGCGCAAGATTTCCAGCTGGCATGCCGGATTGATATCCATGATGCGCGCCCGCATCAACTCCCCTTTGGGCTGGCCCACAGTGGAAAGCAGTGCCGGCAACTGGCGATTGATATTGCTAACTGCCACTATGTCATGGTCGAGCAGGGTCAGACGCCCCACCCCGGCGCGCGCAAGCGCTTCGGCGCAATAGGAGCCGACACCGCCGAGCCCGGCGACGAAAACATGCTTGTTCGCCAGGGTTTCGATACCCGAATCGCCGATCAGAATATGGGTGCGTTCAAATTGCGGCGGCACGCCGCGGACAGAGTCAGACATGATTCTCCTGGGGTTCAACATGAATGGTAAGGAAGGTTTTCGGCAAAACCGTATCTATCGCTGCCTCCAACCGGTCGCACAGCGCGTGGGAATCGCTCACGCTGGTCGCGCCCGGCAAGAGCAGATGAAACTCGATGAAGCGGCGCGGACCGGATTTTCGGGTACGCAGATCATGAATGGAGGCTAGTGGCGGCAGCAGCGCCTGCACTTCGGCTTGAATGCGCAGCACTTCATCTTGCGGCAGTGAAGCGTCCATCAAGCCCGCCATGGAGCGGCGCATCAGCATCACCCCGGTAACCACGATATTGAGGGCGACCGCAACCGCCATGATGGGATCGAGAATCTGCCACGAAGGTGGCGCAAGCATCACCACCACCAGTCCGCCCAGCACGCCTGCCGAGGTCCAGACGTCGGTCAACAGGTGCTTGGCATCCGCCTCCAGGGTGATGCTGTCGTGCTTTACGGCGGCCCTGAGCATCACCCGCGCCGTGGCGAAATTCACCAGCGCGGCCACGAAGGAAACCAGCAGGCCGGGACCAAGATCGTGCAGCGCCTGCGGATGGAAGAAACGCTCCACGGCGGCATAGATGATGGACACCGCCGCCACCAGGATCAGCGTTCCCTCGACACCGCTGGAGAAATACTCCGCCTTGTCGTGCCCATAGGCATGATCGTCGTCCGCCGGGCGCGCCGCGATGGTCAATGCGCCGAAGGCAACCAGGCCACCGGCGAGATTGACCAGCGACTCTGCGGCATCGGAAAACAGGCTCACCGAACCGGTCAGATACCAGGCCCCGAACTTGAGCGCCATGGTGACGAGGGAGGCCACGATGGAAAGCAGCGCCATGCGTTGCAGCACACTCATGCCAGCGCTCCCAGCACGGCCCGGGCGTTGGCGCTGGTCGCGCGCGCCACGGCCTCGAAGCTGGTGCCACGCAGATCAGCCAGGATTTGTGCGATACGCGGCAGATACTCCGGGCTATTGCGTTCCCTGGCGGCGAAAACGGGCGGAATATCCGGCGCATCGGTTTCCAGCACGATCGCCTCCAGCGGCAGCGTCGCCGCCAACTCGCGCAAACGCGTGGCGCGCGGATAGGTCATGGCCCCGCCGAAGCCCAGCTTGAAACCCAGTTTGATGAATTCATCCGCCTGCTGGCGGCTGCCATTGAAGGCATGCGCGATGCCGCCCTTTACCCGGATGCGCCGCAATTGCTTGAGAACCTGGTCCTGCGCGCGACGGATATGCAGCAGTACCGGGAGGTCGAAATCCCGCGCGATCTTGAGTTGCTCGGAAAAATAGAACAACTGCCCTTGCGCATCGAAATCCGGCACGAAGAAATCCAGGCCGATTTCGCCGATTGCCACCGGGTGGTGCTGCGCGACAGCGACGCGCAACAGCGCCAAATCCTCCGGGCGCGCTCGCGCCACAAACATGGGGTGAATACCCAGCGCCGCATGGCAGCCGGGAAAATGCTCGCAGCAATCGAGCACGTCGGCAAAATTGGCGCGCTCCACCGCCGGAACGACCATGGCCTCCACCCCCGCCGCTCGCGCACGGGCCGCCACCTGGTCGCGGTCGGCGGCAAATTCGGCGGCATCGAGATGGCAATGAGTGTCGATCAGCATAAGGCTTGATTGTAACCTAGCCGCTTGCCGTTCTTCTCCCCCTCAGTGTAGTATCCAGACCATTTCACTCAGGATTAAGCATCATGCAGCACAAGAAAATCATCCCCATCCACGAGGTCGTATCAGGGGAAGACCAGGCGCTCGATGCCTGTTCCAGCGGCGAACCTTACGCCTTGCAGGTGCTGGGCGACAGCATGCTGCCCGAATTCGAGGACGGGGAAATCATCATCGTCGAGCCGGAAGGCCTGGCGCGCGACGGCTCCTATGTGGTGGCCTATCACAACGACGAATACACCTTCCGCCAGTTGGTGAGCCACGAGCAGAAATGGTTTCTGCGCCCGCTCAACGACATCTACCCGACCGAGGAAATCCCCGGCCTGGAAGCCGTCAAGGGCGTCGTGATCCAGAAGAAAAAACCGGGCAAGCGGAGTTCGTTCAAATCTTACGTTTAATGTGAAACTCGCGCAGCGAGCCTAAGTCCCTCTCTCCCTCTGGGAGAGAGGGAAACTGTCATGGCGAAGTGCTGTTTCATTATTTGGGGCGGCGCTTCGCCATGACAGTTCGAATGAATCTGCTGGAGGCGAATCAATCCTCCAGCGCGCGCACTTTCACCGTCTTGCCTTTCACCTTGCCAGCCGACAATTTGCGCACCGCTACACTTGCGATGTTGCGCGCCACGGCAACATAGGTGGATTGATCCGTCACGGTGATCTTGCCGACTTGCTCGCGCGTGAATCCCGCTTCGCCGGTGAGTGCGCCCAGCACGTCGCCGGGGCGGATCTTGTCCTTGCGCCCGCCGAGAATCTGCAGCGTCACCATCGGCGGCACCAGCGGCGAATCATGACTGCTTTGCAGTGAATCCAGGCCATGCCACTCCGGTTCGCTGCCCATCATCTGTGCGATGGCGGCAACCCGGCGCTTGTCGGCCGAGGTGCACAGGCTCAGCGCCCAACCGTCCTGGTCGGCGCGGCCGGTGCGGCCAATGCGATGGATGTGGATTTCCGGGTCGGGCGTGACATCGACATTGATGACCGCTTCGAGTTGCGCGATATCCAGACCGCGCGCCGCCACATCGGTTGCCACCAGCACCGAGCAACTATTATTCGCGAACTGAATCAGCACCTGATCGCGTTCGCGTTGTTCCAGGTCGCCATGCAATGTCAGCGCATGAAAGCCCTGTGCATGCAGCACTTGCAGCAAGTCGCGGCATTGCTGCTTGGTGTTGCAGAAGGCCAGCGTGCTGACCGGGCGATAGTGCTTGAGCAGGATGCCGACTGCCTGCAAACGCTCCTCGTGTTTCACCTCGTAGAAGCGCTGGCGTA
>JAUYFW010000189.1 GCA_030690835.1 Sulfurimicrobium sp.
TTCACCAGCGTCGACTTGCCCGCACCATTCCTGCCGAGCAAGCCGATACGGCTGCCGGGACGCAAGGTGAGGCGAATCTTGTCGAGCAGTGCCGTCTCGCCATAGCCGACTTTTGCATCCTCCAGCGTCAGCAGCGGATCAGAAACTCCTTCGGCCTCGCGAAAGCGGAATGAAAAAGGCGTATCGACATGCGCCGCGCTGATCAGCTCCATGCGCGCCAAGGCTTTCAGCCGGCTTTGCGCCTGGCGTGCCTTGCTGGCCTTGGCGCGGAAACGTTCGATGTAGGTGTGCAGGTGAGCGACCTCGCGCTGCTGTTTGACGTACATGGCCTGCTGCAAGGCGAGGCGCTCGGCGCGCGTGCGCTCGAAGGTGGAGTAGTTGCCGGTGTATAGCTTCATCTGGCCGGCGTCGATGTGCAAAATCTGTCCGACCACCGCATCGAGAAAATCGCGGTCGTGCGAAATCATCACCAGCGTGCCGGGGAAGCTCTTGAGCCAACTCTCCAGCCAAAGCACGGCATCAAGGTCGAGGTGGTTGGTCGGCTCGTCCAGCAGCAGCATGTCGGGCTTGGAGAGCAGCAGCTTGCACAGCGCCACGCGCCGCTTTTCGCCGCCGGAGAGGTTCTTGATCACGGCGTCCCAGAGCGGCAGGCGCAGCGCGTCGGCGGCGATTTCCAGCTGCGTTGCGGCATCCGCGCCGGACACGGAAATGATTGCCTCATAGCGCGCCTGTTCTTCCGCCAGCTTGTCGAAATCGGCATCCGGCTCGGCATAGGCGGCGTAAATTTCTTCCAGTTTCTGCTGCGCCTGCATGACCTCGCCCAGCCCCGCCTCGACTTCCTCGCGCACGGTTTTTTCCGGGTCGAGCTGCGGCTCCTGCGGCAGGTAGCCGATGGAGATATTGGGCATCGGAATGGCTTCGCCCTCAATGTCCTTGTCCACACCCGCCATGATCCTGAGCACGGTGGACTTGCCCGAGCCGTTGAGACCGAGCAGGCCGATCTTGGCGCCGGGAAAGAAACTGAGGGAAATGTCCTTGAGAATCTGGCGCTTGGGCGGGACGATCTTGCCCACTCGATTCATGGTGAAAACGTATTGAGCCATGGTGTGTATTCAGCGTTGAAGAGATGGCGCAAGTTTAACCCATGCAAGGATTTTTGGCAGGCTGGCAGGCTTGGACGAAACAATCCCCGACGCGGGCACGGGCATACCAGGCGTTCAGTTCCTCAGCCGAGCGATCCCCGGCCCAGGGCGCAAAGTCCGCCTCGCCGATCGGCATATACGGTCCCTGCTTCACCTCGAAAATGACGCCGCCCCGATCCAGCGACAGAACCGCATGCCAGGTGCCCGCCGGATTTTCCAGCACCCGGCATTCTTCGCCCAGTACGGCCCGCTCGGTAACCCGGCCCGTTACGTCGAAATACAGAACCAGGAATCGCCCGCGCAGCGGCAACAGCATTTCCCAGGTTTGCGGATGGCGATGAGGCAACACCAGGGTATCGGGATCCATGGCAATGGCCAGGCGCTGGACCGGGTCGTTCAGTTCGCTGTGCAGGTTATGGTTGGCGCGGCGGCGCGGGGATTGCTGGGCCTGCTCGGCAAGCGCATCCAGCATCGGGGCGGTAAGCTGTTTCAAGTCGGGACTCCAAAAGGGGATAATCCGGATATTATCCTTCCTCACGGAAAGAAGAACATCTCATGAATAATGTAATCAAGGCACAGCTCCTCGCACTATTCCCGTCATTGCGGGACCTGCCTGCCGACCTGATGCGGCGGCTCGACCAGGAGTCCTCCTATATCGAGGCGCCCGCCGGTACCGTGCTGTTCGAATCCAGCAGCCCCTGCCAGGCGTTCCCCATGCCGCTGACAGGTTCTGTACGCGTCACCCGGGCCGGGGCCAACGGACGCGAGTTGCAGCTTTACCGCGTCGCCCCCGGAGAAAGCTGCATCATCACCAGCAGCTGTCTGCTGGGCCACAACGCCTACCCCGCGCGCGGCGTCGCGGAGGGAAGCCTGAGCGCGGTGGTGGTGCCGCGCGCGCTGTTTTCCCTGCTGATCGAGCAACACCCGCCCTTCCGCGCCTACATTTTCAACCTGTTCGGCGAACGCCTTGCCGACCTGATGCAATTGGTGGAAGAAGTGGCGTTCCGCAAGCTGGATCAACGGTTGGCAGCGCTGCTGCTGAGCAAGGGCGAAAACATCCATGCCACCCATCAGGGCTTGGCGGACGAACTCGGCAGCGTGCGCGAAATCATCAGCCGGTTGTTGAAGAACTTTCAGGATCAGGGCATGCTCGAACTGGGCCGGGAGCAGATCAGGGTGCTCGATGCCAAGGCATTGCGTTCCATTGCAATGTAACCAAAGTCACATACAACACGAAGCGCTTGCCCTACCATCACACCGTCGTAAACATTTTCCAGGAGAGCTGCAAATGAAAGCAAACGTAGGTGGGATCGATAAGATATTGCGTATCGTGGCAGGCGTTGTATTGCTGGCGCTGACATTCGTGCTGCGCGATGAAACCGGCCTGTGGCTGTGGGGCCTGATCGGCATCGTGCCGCTGGCCACCGGCCTGATGGGCTGGTGCCCGTTCTACCCGCTGCTCGGTATGAATTCATGCCCGAGCAAGCGCTGAATTAACGCAAATCGCTTCACGGCGGCAAGAACGCGGGATGCAACGCATCCTGCGTTTTTTTCGCTCTTTTATTAGCCCCGATCTTCCCAAAATGACCCGTCGTGGGGGCGAATGAATTCGCCCCTACGTGCATTCGGGTTTAAAGCAGCGGCGAATTCAGGTTCTCGCCGCGCTCGTAAACGATGTTGGCGCGGCCCACCAGCAGCGGGTCGAGCGGGCCGATGGCGTCGATGTCCTTGTTGTCGTAAGGCAGTTTGTGCAGCACGTAGCGCAGGGCATTGAGGCGCGCGCGCTTCTTGCAGTCGGACTTGAGCACCGTCCACGGCGCGTCGGCGGTATCGGTGTAAAAGAACATCGCCTCCTTGGCCTTGGTGTATTCGTCCCATTTATCCAGCGAGGCCAGGTCGATGGGGCTCAGTTTCCAGTGCTTGAGCGGGTGGACCTCGCGCTCCTTGAAACGCCGCAGTTGTTCCTCGCGGCTCACCGAAAACCAGAACTTGATCAGGTGGATGTTGCTGCGCGCCAGGTTGCGCTCGAATTCCGGCGCCTGGCGGATGAATTCGAGGTATTCCTCCTGATTGCAAAAACCCATCACCCGCTCGACGCCGGCGCGGTTATACCAGGAACGGTCGAACAGCACGAACTCGCCGGCAGTGGGCAGGTGCTGGATGTAGCGCTGAAAATACCACTGGCCGCGCTCCGTTTCGGTCGGCTTTTCCAGCGCCACCACATGCGCGCCGCGCGGGTTGAGATGCTCCATGAAGCGCTTGATGGTGCCGCCCTTGCCCGCCGCATCGCGCCCCTCGAACAGGATCACCACCCGCTGGCCGGTTTCCTTGACCCAGGCCTGCAACTTCAGCAACTCCACCTGCAGATGGTATTTCTGGCGCTCGTAATTCTTGCGCGACATCAGGTTCTTGTAGGGATAACCACCGTCGCGCCAGTCGTCGGAGAGGAGATCGTCCGGGCTGACCGGCAGTTTGGGCGCTACCGGCTCATGCTCCCTGAGCAGCGCCCGCCGCAATACCAAGGCATCCTCGGGAGAAGCGCCGGCCATAATGGCCTTCAGGGTTCGTGCCAGGGCATGGGCATCGCCCGGCGGCTGCGCCGCCAGGATATCTTTCACCGCCACGATCTTGGATTCCTGCGCCGCCGCGATGGCTTCGTCCACGGCAAACGCCTCGATCCCCTGCGTGTTCATCACAGGTGCAATATCCCCGGCGGACGCGGGGCGCGTAGCCGAGGCCCGCTTGCGCGTTGACGCCCCGCCACCAGTAGGTTTGGTTGTTGTTGCGGCTGCACCCTTGCGTGGATTCATGGCCAAGACATTTTCCTTTCGAAGACAGGTGGAGAATCATGACTGGCGTCGGAAACCCAGAACTGCCCAGTCGCTTGAGATAATATCTCATGATAGACCCGATCAGCCGCGAATGCAGCCCACCTCAAGCTGCCGTGACTACTCTTCCAGCCAGTCTCGCGCGACCAGGAAATCCGCCATCAGGCGCGCTTCCGGGCTACCGATATCGGGCACCCAGTTGTAGCGCCATTGCACCACGGGCGGCATGGACATCAGGATGGATTCGGTACGTCCGCCGGGCTGCAGGCCGAACAGCGTGCCCCGGTCCTGCACCAGGTTGAACTCGACATAACGCCCACGCCGATATTCCTGGAAGGCCCGCTGTTCGGGCCCGTAGGGCGTTCCCGCGCGCCGCTCCAGAATGGGCACATAGGCAGCGAGGAAAGATCCCGCAACACTGCGGGCAAGATCAAAGCTGAACGCGAAATCGCGCTCGTTGAAATCGTCGAAAAACACGCCGCCGATGCCGCGTGGCTCCTGGCGGTGTTTGATGAAGAAATACTCGTCGCAGCCGTGCTTGAAGCGCGGGTAATAGTGCGCCCCGAACGGCTCCAGGGCATCGCGGCAGGCTTGATGAAAGCCAATCGCATCCTCCTCGAAGCCGTAATACGGCGTCAGGTCCATGCCGCCGCCGAACCACCAGACCGCTTCCGCTCCCGGCTTGGTGGCGACGAAGAAGCGCATGTTCATGTGGGTGGTCGGCGCGTAGGGATTGCGCGGATGAATGACCAG
>JAUYFW010000204.1 GCA_030690835.1 Sulfurimicrobium sp.
CCTTACAAGGCGAATGTCGGCGGTTCGAACCCGTCAGCACCCACCAGTAGGGCACAAGTTTTTGGAGTGGTAGTTCAGTTGGTTAGAATACCGGCCTGTCACGCCGGGGGTCGCGGGTTCGAGTCCCGTCCACTCCGCCAACACCGATTAAGGCTTATAACTCAAAATGTTATAAGCCTTTTTCTTTATAGGCTGGTGGCAAATTTGGTAGCATATCATGCTCAATTTGCCCGTCTATCTCCGTGATTATCCTATTATTTGCATACCAATCATCATACCTGGCTGCCATGAAGCTATTCATGAGATTCTGCCCTTCGACGCCTCAAAATATTATCCGCGAAGATGTTCTCCTCGCGCGCCATGTTCAACCTGGATGAGAATCATGCCATTTTTGAAAATGAGGGCGTTGATGCCGTTGAATTTGCTGCACTCTCCAGCATACCCGACGGCCTGTCGGCTTGGGCACAAGAGCGTGAGAGGGGACTTGTGTGCATGGATTAGCACCTGCGGAAGAAGGGCTCCCCCTTACCGGGGCAGCGAATCCACGGCGCTGGTCACGTCGATGTGGATGATGGCGTCGAACTGCCGGGAAAGATGGCTATGACGGTAATGGCTGTTGCGCTCGTCGCCGGGAACGTAGCTGACGCCGACGACCCGCTCCAGCCGCCGTTCGGCAAACTTCTCCGCGAGCGCCGGGTTGCCGCGGAATATCAGCATCAGACGGGGCAGCCCCATCCGGTGCAGACGCTCATGCCAGCTCTGCCGTAGCGCCGGGCGCAGGCGCCAGACGCGGTCTTGTGCCCCCCACTCCGCTGCCGCCCGCACGCGTCCGCGGTAGGTCGAAAACCCGACCAGCACAGCATTCTCGCCGTAATGTTCGCGCATCAACTGTCCCAGGCTCAACTCGCCCACGGCCCCCTGATCGCTTTCGCGGGCATCGCCCTGGTGAGAGTTGTGCGCCCAGACCACGATCTTGCCCGCCGCACCCATCCGCTCCAGCACCTGAATCAGGGTATCGGCCAGATGCTGCTCGCGCAGGTTCCACGAAATCGCCCCCTCATGGTAAATGGCGCGGTAATACGCTTCGCCGTTACGCACCACCCGTGCGCTCTGCCAGGCGGCAAAGTCGTCCTCTTCGCGCGTTTCTGCCGCCATTTCGGCCAGTTGCGCCGCCGCGCCCTCGGCGCAGGAAGCTGCCCGCCCCGACTCGACTTCGCGCCCGTACAGCATGGGTTCGTCCAGATAATCGGAAAAACAGGCGTAGCGTTGCCGGGCCAGCGTCGCCGCCTCGCCGGAACGTCGCGCCAGATGGCGCACCACGGCGCCAGCCGACTCGGGCACGCTGTAGATATCCATGCCGTAGAGCCGCACCGGTTGCGCAGCGGGAGCGCGGGCGAGGTTGATGGCGCGCAAGGCTTCGATGAAGTCGCGCACCTCGCTATTGCGCCACGACCAGCGCGGAAATCGGATAAAACCGCCCAGCGCCGAGGCGGCATCGGCATCCCCGCTGCTGCCGCGAATGTAGGCGTCGAGCCGCCGCACGGGTTCCCAGGGCGCCTCCAGCACCACGGAGCCGAACCCCGCCTCCTCGACCAGCCGGCGTGTGATGCGTGCCCGCTCCCGGTAGAATTCCCGGCTGCCGTGGGTGGCCTCACCGAGCATGACGATGCGGGCGTCGCCTATCATCGACAACAGCGCATCGTAGTCCTTGTCGCCGCCGGTCAGCGGCTGGGCTCCCCCGCAGGAAAGCGCAAACAGCCCCCACGCCAGCAATGCCGCCATCTGGATGATCCGCCGCATCGAGCTCTCCCGTGGGTATAATAATTACGAGTCCGAATCTCGCGGGAAAAGTGTACTACAATTAATTGAACAAGCTGGTTTGCCTCGATACGGTACGATGCCGATGAATACAGCGTCCCCTTCCATTTACCTGACCCAACTGCCGGCAGCCAAGCGCGGCTGGTGGTTGGGATTTTCCTTGCTGGTGCTGTGCCTGCAGCAGCAAGCCGCCGCTCAGAGCGACGATGCACGGCAACGCCGGCAGATGGTGGAGGAGATCGCCTCCATGGCCGAGGTCGGCGGTGCCGTCCGCATAGATTCCCACGCCCTGGCCGTGATGAACAAGGTGCCGCGCCACGAGTTCGTGCCGGTCGACCAGAAGCCACATGCCTACGAGAATCGGCCATTGCCCATTGGCTACGGCCAGACCATTTCCCAGCCCTACATCGTTGCGGCCATGACCGAACTGCTGAACCTCAAACCCGGCCATGTGGTGCTGGAAATCGGCACCGGTTCCGGCTACCAGGCGGCGGTGCTGGCCGAACTGGCGCGGGCGGTGTACACGATAGAGATCGTAGCACCGCTGGCGCAACAGGCAACGGAACGGCTGCGCCGGCTGGGCTATGCGAACGCGCATAGCCGAACCGGCGACGGCTATTTCGGCTGGCCCGAAGCCGGCCCCTTCGACGCGATCATGGTCACCGCCGCCGCGAGCCACGTTCCGCCGCCGCTGCTGCGGCAATTGAAGTCGGGCGGGCGCATGGTGATCCCGATTGGTGCGCCCTTCATGATCCAGCAGTTGATGCTGGTCGAGAAGGACAGCGACGGGACGGTGAAAACCCGGCAGATGATGGCGGTGCGTTTCGTGCCTCTCACCGGCAAGCATTGACCCATGCCCGCCAAGCCGCCCTACATCGCCGTCGCGCTGCTGTCGGCAGCAGCGCTAGGCTACGAAATCCTGCTGATGCGGCTGTTCTCGATCATCCAGTGGCATCATTTCGCCTACATGCTGATCAGTGTCGCGCTGCTCGGCTACGGCGCCGCCGGCAGCTTCGTGGCAATCGCGCGGCGCGTTCTGCTGCCGCGCTTTGCCGCCGCCTTCACCATTTCGGCCGCGCTGTTCGGCATCAGCGCGATAGCCGGTTTCGCGCTGGCGCAGCGGGTGCCGTTCAATCCGCTGGAAATTCTCTGGGACCCGCAGCAACCCTTCCTGCTGCTGCTCGTCTACCTGCTGCTGGTGCCGCCGTTCTTTTTCGTCGCCACCGCGTTGTGCCTCACCTTCGCCCGCTTCGGCGCCCAGGCGCACCGTATCTACAGCTTCGATGTGCTGGGCGCGGGGCTGGGCAGCATCGGCATCCTGGCCGCGTTGTTCCTGCTCGCGCCCGCCGCTGCGTTGCGGCTGATCGGCGCGCTCGGTCTGGCCGCGGCCGCGTTAGCCAGTTGGCAAAGCGCTAGCGGATCGCGCTGGCGCCCAGCCGCGCTGCTGATCGCCGCGCTGGCCGTTCCGCCACTGCTGCCGGCGGCCTGGGTGCAGCTGATTCCCTCGGAATACAAGGACCTGTCCCAAGCGCTGAGCGTCCAGGGCGCACGGGTGGTACAGGAACGCTTCAGCCCTCTCGGTCTGCTTGCCGTGGTGGACAGCCCGATGGTGCCGCTACGCCACGCCCCCGGCCTGAGCCTCAACGCCGTCACGGAGCCGCCGCCGCAACTGGGCATCTACACCGACGGAGACGGGCCGAACGCGCTGACCCGCTTCGACGGCACTACCGCGCCGCTGGCTTATCTCGACGACCTGACCTCGGCTCTGCCCTACCATCTGCTGCCGCAACCGCGCGTGTTGGCGCTGGGCGCAGGGGCCGGCGGGGATGTGCTGCAGGCGCTCTATCATGGCGCGCGCAGCATAGCCGCGGTCGAGCTGAATCCGCAGTTGATCGATCTGGTGGAGAAGCACTACGGCGACTTCTCCGGCCGGCCCTACAGCGCGCCCGGCGTGCGCGTGCATATCGCCGAGGCGCGCGGTTTCGTCGCGGGCAGCCGGGAGCATTACGACCTGATCCAGGTGGCGCTGCTCGACGCCTTCAGTGCGAGTTCGGCGGGTTTGTACGCGCTTTCCGAGAGCTATGTTTACACCACCGAAGCCTTGCAGGATTATCTGCGCCACCTGACGCCGGGCGGCATGCTCGCCATCACCCGCTGGGTGACGCTGCCGCCGCGCGATACCCTGAAGTTGTTCGCCACCGCGGTGCGGGCGCTGGAGGCGAACGGCGTAACGCGACCGGGCCAACAACTGGTGCTGATCCGCGGCTGGAAGACCGTCACGCTGTTGCTGAAAAACGGCGAGTTCAGCGCCGCCGAAGTCGCCGCGATCAAGCAATTTTGCCGCGCCCGCTCGTTCGATACCGAGTATTACCCCGGCATCCAGGCGGGCGACGCGAACCGCTACAACATTCTCGATCAGTCCTATTTCCACGAGGGCGCCCAGGCCTTGCTCGGCGCCGGGCGCGAGGATTTCAGCGCACGCTACAAGTTCAACATCGAGCCGGCCAGCGACGACCGGCCTTACTTCTTCCACTTCTTCAAATGGCGCACCCTGCCGGAACTGCTCGCCCTCCGCGAGCAAGGCGGGATGCCGCTGCTGGACTGGGGTTATCCGGTGCTGATCGCAACCCTGATACAGGCGCTGGCCGTGGCGCTCGCGCTGATCCTGCTGCCGCTGCGCTTCCTGGCGCGCGAACGCGACGCGGCGGCTATCCCGTCCGGCCTGCGCAGCCGGGTGGCGCTGTATTTCCTCGCTCTCGGCTTCGGCTTCATGTTCATCGAGATCGCGTTCATCCAGAAGTTCATCCTGTTCCTCAGCCATCCGCTCTATGCGGTCGCTGTCGTCCTGTGTGCCTTCCTGATCTTCGCCGGGCTGGGCAGCCGCGTTTCGGGCCGCTACTCGCCAACGCCGCGCCAACCGCTGTGGCCCTTCGTCCTGATCATCCTGCTGGCGCTGGCTTACCTGGTGTTGCTGCCGCCGCTGTTCCGCGAACTGATGGCCTTGCCCGACCTCGCCAAGATCGCCCTGTCGGTGGCGCTGATCGCACCGCTGGCCTTCGCCATGGGCATGCCGTTCCCGCTGGGCCTGGCCAGCGTCGCCGCCCAGGCCGAAACCCTGCTGCCTTGGGCTTGGGGCATCAACGGCTTTGCCTCGGTAGTGGCCGCGATTCTTGCCACCGTACTGGCGATTCATCTGGGATTCAATGCGGTGGTGATGCTCGCGCTACTGCTCTATGGCGCTGCAGCGCTGGTTTTTCCGCAACAGAGGGGGAAGGGCGCGGAAAACGAAGGGGCAACTTGGCTATAGGGAGATGGCGTTGTCGCCAGCCGCGTTCATCCGGCGCTTTCTTCAGCGCGTTTTACCGACCGGATTCATGAAGGTAGTGTATGCTTTTGACAATCAATAGGGCATCACAGCAACCGTAGCGGTAATGCCTGAACGAAAGGAAAGACCTGTGAACCCTGCGAAAATCAATGAACTCTTCGACATCCTCAAAGCGGCGTGTGCCCGCCAGTTTGTCTTCAATCCGCGGCGAATTACGGCGGGAATGCGCTATGTCGGTAAGGAGGGCCATGGGAATGACCTTGTTCACATATTCCGGGATGCAGGCACCCATTCACAGATAGCACTGAAGCTGAACTTCGCGACGTTGCGTGAAAAACACGGCGATAAGCCGCATTGGACCGAAGCAGAAAAGGCGCACTACCGAAATACTGATGCCGAGATCGACGCGGAGATCGAAGCGAAGCAAGCAGAACTTGATTTCACCCGCAATTGCACGCTCTATCTGGATCATCGCGAACAGTTGTTGTCACACTACAAGGATTGGCCAGGCTATCAGGCCGGAGGGGCGACCCCGCGCGAAGCGGCAAGAGCCCTGCTCGGCGCCCTGTTCGATGCGCAAGATCCGCGGTTGGCTGCATTTGCTGAACACATGCGCTCAAATGATCTTGAATATCTGGCGCATCTTCTGTTGGCGCCTTGTCACCTCGAATTCGAAGAGCGCACGGCTTAATCAAGCGTAAATGGCCCCAACTTACCGCGCGCCAACAGGCCTGCAATAGCCTTTCACAAGACTGCTGTGATATAATTCTTCAAGGAATTTCAGGATATACGGAAAGGGTACAAGTCGCCCGTTTTATTGTTCTGTAACTTATTGATTTGATAGTGGTTACTTAGTTATCCGGGGTGTCCCGTCCACTCCGCCAAATCAAGGGTGAACTTCGGTTCACCCTTTTTACTTTCTCGCAGCCAAAACTACTCAGGTTTGAACCATGCTAGAAGTCATACGTGAACACGCTCAAGGCAAAATTGCCAAAGTTATTCTTGTCCTTATTACCATCCCCTTCGCGCTGTGGGGGGTTGACTCCTACCTACAAAATGACGGAGATGGCCCAATTGCCGCCAAGGTGGGAGGGCAGGAAATTTCCCAGAAGGAGTTCACCGAAGCGCTGAAAGACCAGCAGGAACGCATGCGTTCGGCGCTGGGAAAAAGCTACGACGCAGCGGTCATGGATCGCCCGGAAACGCGCAAATCGGTGCTGGACAGGCTGATCAACCAGCGCCTTATTCTGGCTGACGCAGCGCAAGAAGGATTGGCCATTTCAGACGCACAACTGGTTCGCTTCATTGCCGGAATAGAAGCTTTCCAGGAGAACGGCAAGTTTTCCCAGAGCCGCTATGAGTCCTTGTTGCGCCAGCAAAACATGTCGCCCGCCATGTTCGAGCATCGCTTGCGTCAGGATCTGCTGAGTCAGACAGCTCAGGACGGAATGGTTCGTTCCGCCTCGCTGCCCAGAAGCGTGGCTGATAGGCTGATGCGTATCAACGAGCAAGAGCGCGAGGTGAGCCAGGCGGTGATTCCGATTGAACAGTTCATGCCCCAGTCCAAGGTCGAAGCGCCTGCCGTCAAGGACTATTACGACAAGCATCAGAGCGAATTCAAGGTTCCCGAGCAGGCACGGCTGGAATATGTGGTCCTGTCGGCGGAAAATCTTGTAGCGCAGGTGACTGTGAGTGAAGAAGAAATCGCGGCCTACTATAAAGAACATGCAAGCCAGTTCGGCCAGGCGGAAGAGCGTCAGGCCAGCCACATACTGATTACTGTCGCGGCTAATGCCAGTGCGGCGGAAAAGGCCGTGGCGGAGGATAAGGCGCGCAAGCTTGGACAGGAAGCCAGGCAGAACCCGGCTAATTTTGCGCAACTGGCCAAACAGCATTCGCAGGACACGGGTTCCGCGAGCCAGGGCGGCGACCTCGGCTTGTTCGCGCGCGGTGCGATGGTAAAACCTTTTGAAGACGCGGTATTCAAGATGGCGCCGGGCGAGATCAGCGAGCCGGTGTTGTCGGACTTCGGTTATCACATCATCAAGCTGGCGACGGTCAAACCCGCTAAAATTCGTGTGCAGCAGGAAGTGCGCAGCGAAATCACACAAGCGTTGAAAAAGCAGAAGGCCGGCAAAAAATTCACCGAAAGTGCGGAAAATTTCAGCAATATGGTGTACGAACAAGGCGATAGCCTCAGGCCTGCCGCGCAGCAATTGGGCTTGCAAGTCGAGCAAAGTGCCTGGGTGAGCCGCATGGCAAGCGATACGCCGCTACTCAACAACCCCAAGTTGCTCCAGGCGGTGTTTTCCGATGATGTATTGAAAGACAAGCGCAACAGCGAGGCTGTCGAAGTGGCACCTAATGTACTGGTGTCCGCGCGCTTGCTGGAATACAAGCCGGCTAGCGTGAAGCCGCTGGAAGATGTCGCTGACGTGTTGTCGCAGCGCCTGCAGCGCCAGCAGGCTGCGGTACTGGCCGTTAAGTTGGGCAAGGATGCCATGGCTCAACTGCAGCAGGGTAAAACCCCCGCCGCGCTGAATTGGAGTGCAGCCCAGGTGGTGAGCAGAATCAAACCGGCAGGGCTGGAGTCGGCTGCGCTAAAAGAGGTGTTCAAGCTTAAAGGCGACAAACTGCCGGGTTATGCCGGCTTGGAAAATGCCCAGGGTGGCTTTACCCTGGTCAAGGTGACACGTGTGATCGAGCCCGGTGCGCTGGATGAAAGCAGGAAACAGGCCTACGCACAGCGTTTCTCGAATATGCTGGAGCAGGAATATGCCGCAGCTTACCTGACAAGCCTGAAGTCGAAGGCCAAAATCGACATCAAGCGCGAAAGCCTGGAAAAGACCGAGCGCTAAATGGTGAAGGGTGATGGGGAATGTGTGATTTCATTCCCCATCACCCTTCACCCATCACCACCTAATACAGTACGTGTGACACCAGACCATCCGCCAGCTTGGGTTCGAACCAGGTGGATTTGGGTGGCATCACTTCTCCGGCGTCGGCCACCGCCATCAGATCTTCCATGCGTGTCGCGAACAAGGCGAATGCCACCGCCATTTCCCCGCTATCAACGCGCTTTTCCAGCTCCGTAAGGCCACGAATTCCGCCAACAAAATCGATGCGCTTGTCGCGACGCGGGTCGCTAATGCCGAGCAGCGGAGCGATCAGATTGTTCTGCAGCAGGCTCACGTCGAGGCGCGCCACAGGGTCGGCGAGGGGGATCAAATCCGCATTGATGGTCAGGCGGTACCAGTTGCCGGCGAGATACATGCCAAACTCGCCCGGCTTTGCCGGTTTCAACTGACCGGCGGCTGATTCGACGCTGAATTTTTCCCCGAGTCGGGCCAGAAATTGCTCCTTGCTTAGCCCATTCAGGTCAGTCATGACGCGGTTGTAATCCATGATTTTCATTTCATGGTGCGGGAAAATCACGGAGAGGAAATAGTTGTAGCTTTCGTCGCCAGTGTGCTGCGGATTGGCTGCCTTGCGCGCAGCCGCGACGCGGGACGCAGCCGCCGAGCGGTGGTGTCCATCGGCGATGTAAATGGCGTGCATGCCGTCGAAAGCCTGCGTCAATTGCGTGATGGTGGCGGCATCGCGGATCAGCCAGATGCTGTGACGGATGCCATCGTCCGCGGTGACGTCCGCATCCGGCCGGCCTTTGCTGGCCTGGGCGAGAATGGCGTCCACCGCCGGGGTGGCGGGGTAGGCCAGCAATACTGGCCCGGTCTGGGCGTTGAGCGCGTCGATCTGGCGCACCCGGTCGTCTTCCTTGTCGGGGCGGGTGAATTCGTGTTTGCGGATGCGGTTGGTATCGTAATCCGCCACCGATGCCGCTGCTACCAGCCCGGTCTGGCTATGCGATCCCATGACGATCCGGTAGGCATAATAGCAGGGCGCCTCATCCCGCATAAGGACGCCGGCTGACAGCATTTTCTGCAGGTTTTCCGCCCCCTTGGCATACACCGCCGCGGCATATGGGTCGGTTTCCGGCGGCAAGTCAATTTCCGGCTTGGAAATGTGCAGGAAGCTCCACGGCTTTCCTGCCACGCGCACCCTTGCTTCGGCGGTGGACAGTACATCGTAGGGCGGGGCCGCGACGTCGCTGGCAAATCCAGGGGCCGGACGCAGGCCGGTGAAGGGGCGGATCAAATGGGTCATGGGGGCTTCCTTAATGTTTAATGTTTAGTGTTAAATGTTTAATGGATGCCTGCTGCGCAGTTGCTTCGGAATTGAATCATGAGCGTGTTTCTCCATTCAACATTGAACCCGGATTATCCATTGGAATGCACGCGCATGTAGGAGCGCCGCCCCCGGCGCGAATCGCGGCGAGGGCGCCGCTCCTACAGCGGTGTTTTGGCCCTAATGGATAATCTGGGTTGAACATTCAAAACTAAAAACTGCTTTTCCCTATTGCAGTCGTTTGAAGAATTGTTTGATGGCGCTTACCCGCTGCGCGATATCCGGCAAGGGGGCGGCTATCCTGATTTTATCGGGTCCGGCCAGTTTGCAGCCGGGTTGCTTCTGAATGAATTGAATAATTTTAACAGGGTCGATCGGCGGGCTGGGGATGAATTGCACCACGATGGCTTCGCTGCTGGCGTCGATTTTCACGATGCCCAGCGGTTTTGCGAGGATGCGCAGGTGGTGCGTTTCGAGTAAGGCATTGGCGGCTGGTGGCAGCAGGCCGAAGCGGTCGATCAGTTCCTCATGCAGCATGTCCAGCTCGTCCTGGCTGTCGCAATTGGCAAGCCGCTTGTACAGCGTCAGGCGTTGGTTGATGTCGCCGCAATACTCCTTGGGCAACAGCGCCGGGGTGTGCAGGTTGATTTCCGTGGTGATGCTCAGGGGCTGGGCCAGGTCCGGCTCCTTGCCTTCCTTTAGCGCTTTCACTGCCTGGTTGAGCATCTCGGCGTAGAGGCTGAAACCGATTTCCTGCATGTCGCCGCTCTGGCCTTCTCCCAGGATCTCGCCCGCGCCGCGGATTTCCAGGTCGTGCATGGAAAGGTAAAAGCCCGCGCCGAGGTCTTCCATCATCTGAATCGCTTCGAGGCGTTTTTTCGCCTGCGGCGTGAGTGCCGCTTCATCGCCGGGTGTGAGCAGGTAAGCGTAGGCCTGATGGTGCGAGCGCCCGACGCGGCCGCGCAGCTGGTGCAACTGGGCCAGGCCGAACTTGTCGGCACGGTTCATGATGATGGTATTGGCGGTGGGGATGTCGATGCCGGTTTCGATGATGGTGGTGCACAGCAGGACATTGAAGCGCTGCTGGTAGAAGTCGCGCATGATGTGTTCCAGCTCGCGCTCGCGCAACTGGCCGTGAGCCACGCCGATACGCGCTTCGGGCAGCAGACGGCTGAGTTTTTCCTGCACGTTGAGGATGGTTTCCACCTCGTTGTGGAGGTAATACACCTGGCCGCCGCGCTTCAGTTCGCGCAGCACCGCCTCGCGGATCACGCCGTCGGAGTGGGGCGCGACGAAGGTCTTGATGGCGAGGCGCTTTTGCGGCGCGGTGGCGATGACGGAAAAGTCGCGCAGCCCTTCCAGCGACATCGACAGCGTGCGCGGAATGGGTGTGGCGGTGAGCGTCAGCACGTCCACCTCGGCACGCAAGGCCTTGAGCTGCTCCTTCTGGCGCACCCCGAAGCGGTGTTCCTCATCCACGATCACCAGACCGAGGTTTTTGAATTTCACGTCCTTCTGGATCAGCTTGTGGGTGCCGATGACGATGTCGATTTCGCCCGCTGCCATGCCCTTGAGGGCTTGGGTCTGTTCCTTGGCGGAACGGAAGCGCGACAGTTCCGCGATCTTTATCGGCCAGTCGGCGAAGCGGTCGGAGAAGTTGTTGAAATGCTGCTCCGCAAGCAGGGTGGTGGGCACCAGGATCGCCACCTGCTTGCCGTCGGCCACGGCGACGAAGGCGGCGCGCAAAGCCACTTCGGTCTTGCCGAAGCCGACGTCGCCGCACACCAGCCGATCCATGGGGCGGCCTGAGGTCATGTCTTCGATCACCGCCTGGATCGCGGCGGCCTGATCGGGCGTTTCCTCGAACTCGAAACTGGCGGCGAAAGTTTCATAGTCGCGCGGGTTGAGCTTGAAAGTGTAGCCGGTGCGCGCTGCACGCTGGGCGTAGAGATTGAGCAGTTCGGCGGCGGTATCGCGCGCCTGCTGCCGGGCTTTCTTCTTCGCTTTTTCCCATTGCCCGCTGCCGAGCCTGTGGAGCGGCGCCGAATCGGGCGAAGCGCCGCTGTAGCGGCTGATGACGTGGAGGTTGGAAACCGGCACGTAAAGCTTGTCGCTGCCGGCATATTCCAGATGGAGAAACTCGGTTTCCCCTTCGCCCAGGTCCAGGTTGACCAGCCCGAGGTAACGCCCGATGCCGTGCTGCTCATGCACCACCGGGTCGCCCACCCTGAGCTCGGAGAGGTCGCGCAGCATGTTCTCGACGTTGCTCTTGCGGGTTGTTTCGCGTAGGCGGGACTGGCGCACCTGGGTGGCGTAGAGCTCGGTTTCGGTGATGATTGCAAGGGGGAGGGGTGTACCCGCAGGGGGCATCCCCGCCGGGAGCGGAGCCATAGGCTCTCGCTC
>JAUYFW010000215.1 GCA_030690835.1 Sulfurimicrobium sp.
CTACTTTAACGTGAAACGGTTTTGTGAAGCGTGAAGTCACTCGCTACGCTTTGTTTGTGAAGCGTGAAATGTAAAAACATCCACTGAGCCTGCTCTTGCATTTCACGCTTCACAGCAAGGGCGTAGCCCAAGCGGTTTCACATTTCACTTGTCGCCTAGAGGCGCCTACTTTTGGTTCATGATTCTGGGCGGCAATTCGCCATGACCGTTAGATTATCCGCTCCCACGCGAAAAACGGCCCCGGATCGGTCTTGCGGTTCGGTGCGATATTGGAGTGGCCGGTAATATCCTCGATGGGATAGGCCTTTTTCAGCGCCTGGGTCAGTTCCGCCAGTTTCTCGTATTGCACGTCCTCGTAGGCATCCAGGTCGCTGCCTTCCAGTTCGATGCCGATGGAGAAATCGTTGCAGCGCTCGCGCTCTTTCCAGGTGGAAATGCCTGCATGCCAGGCGCGCAGGTTGCAGTTGACGAACTGGATGATTTCGCCGTCGCGGCGGATGAAGAAGTGCGCCGACACTTTCAGGTCGGCGACCATGCGGTAGTATTCATGCGCCTTGGGATCGAGGCGGTTGGTGAAGAATTCGATCACCCCGTTCCCGCCGTATTCGCGCGGCGGCAGGCTGATGTTGTGGATCACCAGCAGGGAAACCGGTTCTTCCGGCGGACGCTCGTCGAAGTTGGGCGAGGGAATGAAGCGCACGCCCTTGAGAAAACCCGTTTGATCAATTTCCACTATTCACACCCTTTCAAGGTTCATCCTGTGCCGCTCTCATTTGGCGACCATTATACCGGCAGCCGCGATGCTATAATCGGCGCTTTTCCCTCCCGGTAACAGCAGATGGTTTTCGCCCAACTGTTTCTGATGCTCATCGTCATCCTGATCGCGGCGGAGGTATTCACCAACGCGCTGGAGCATCTGGGCGAGAAACTGAAAATATCCGAAGGCGTGACCGGATCGCTGTTCGCGGCGGTGGGCACGGCCTTGCCGGAAACCATGGTGCCCTTGCTGGCCATTTTCGCCGGCACCACCAACGCCCACGTCAACGAGGAAATCGGCGTTGGCGCGATTCTCGGCGCGCCGCTGATGCTGTCCACGCTGTCGCTGTGCCTGATGTCCATGGCGGTGCTGAAAAAGCGCGGCTGGCAAGGCCACCTCACGCCGGAACACACCGGCCTGACGCGCGATCTCAACTTCTTCCTCGCCGCTTTTTCCCTTTCCGCCGTGGCACTGTTCGTGCCCCATGAAACACCGCTGTTCCGCGCCCTGCTGGCATTCGGCATGGTACTGATCTATTTCGTCTACATCATGCTCACCCTGCGCGCCTCTGCCCACCTGGTGAAGGATGGCCACGGCACCGAGGCGGAAGGCAAGATGATGCTGTGCAGGCTAGGCCTGCCGCAAAACATGCTCATCATCATTGTGCAGTTGGCGTTGGGCCTGTTGCTGCTGGTAGGCGGCGCCAAGGGCTTCATCAACGGCGTGGACGAAGCGGCGAAGCTGTTGAGCATTTCGCCCCTGCTGCTGTCGCTGCTGATCATTCCCATTGCCACGGAGCTGCCGGAAAAGGTCAACAGCATCCTGTGGATCCGCCGGCATAAAGATACCCTGGCCTTCGGCAACATCACTGGTGCCATGGTGTTCCAGGGCACGCTGCTGCCCGCCATCGGCATCATGCTCACGCCCTGGGCGCCGCAGCGCGAAGTGCTGGCGGGCATCGTCATCACCCTGATCGCTGCCGCCTGGCTGCGCTGGATGTCGGCACGCGGGCAGTTGCGGGTCTGGCACCTGGCCTTGAATGGCGCGCTGTATGTGACTTACCTCGGCATCGTGCTGGGCTGACAACATCACTGGCGACTGGCACTGGCGGCTTTACCAGCGGCCGCGCGCGCGCTATGCTGGCGCATCATTTCCCAGGAGAAAGCGCCGTGCCAAAAACGCCCCAGTCCAGCGACGAACACGCCCCGCTGAACCATAGCCTCGACTCGGTCAAGCAGTCCCTCACCAATCACCTCATTTTTTCCATCGGCAAGGACCCCATCACCGCCACCGAGCGTGACTGGTTTTTCACTCTCGCCAACGTGGTGCGCGACCGCCTGATCGAGCGCTGGATGGAGACCATGCGGCGCTATTACGAGCACGATGCCAAGCGCGTGTATTACCTCTCGATGGAATTCCTCATCGGGCGCAGCCTGATGAACAGCGTGCTCAATATCGGCTTTATCGACGAAGTCCGCCAGGCCTGCATCGATGCGGGCATCGAGCTGGACAGAGTGTCCGAACTGGAATTCGACGCCGCGCTGGGAAACGGCGGCCTGGGCCGTCTGGCGGCGTGTTTCCTCGACTCCATGGCGACCATCGGCCTGCCCGGCTACGGCATGGGCATCCGCTATGAATATGGCATGTTCAACCAGAAAATCGAGAACGGCTGGCAGGTGGAGCACCCGGACAACTGGCTGCGTTATGGCAATCCATGGGAGTTCCCCCGTCCTGAAGTGCTCTATCCGGTGAAATTTTCCGGCCGGGTGGTGCAATACAGCGACGAACACGGGCGCCTGCACCACCATTGGGTGGACACCGACGAAGTCATGGCGATGGCCTACGATACGCCGACCCCCGGCTTCGGCGTCAACACCGTCAACAACATGCGGCTGTGGTCGGCCAAGGCGTCGCGTGACTTCGACCTCAAATACTTCAACGAGGGCAACTACATCAAGGCGGTGGAGGACAAGAACGAATCGGAGAACCTCTCCAAGGTGCTCTATCCCGACGATACCACCGCCATGGGCCGGGAACTGCGTCTGAAACAGCAGTATTTCTTCGTCAGCGCCTCGCTGCAGGACATTCTCTACCGTTTCCGCAAGCATCACGACTCCTTCGACGAACTGCCGGACAAGGTGGCGATTCAGCTCAATGATACCCATCCCTCCATCGCCATTCCCGAGTTGATGCGCCTGCTGATCGACGCCCATTACCTGAAGTGGGACCACGCCTGGGACATCACCAGCCGCACCTTCGCCTATACCAACCACACCCTCATGCCGGAAGCGCTGGAAACCTGGCCGGTAAGCCTGTTCGAGGCAGTGCTGCCGCGCCATTTGCAAATCATCTTCGAAATCAACCAGCGCTTCCTGCAAGGGGTCATGCACCGCTTCCCCGGCGACACCGAGCTGCTCAGGCGCATGTCCATCATCGACGAAAGCCATGGCCGGCGCGTGCGCATGGCGCACCTCGCCATCGTTGGCAGCCACCACGTCAACGGCGTGGCGCAAATCCACTCCGACTTGATGAAAACGACGATATTTTCCGATTTCGAGCGTTACTACCCGGGCAAGCTGATCAACATCACCAACGGCATCACCCCGCGTTTGTGGCTGAACCAGGCCAACCCCAGGCTGGCGCAACTGATCACGCGCCGCATCGGCAAGGGCTGGATTACCGATCTTTCACAACTGCGCCAGTTGGCCAAACTGGCCGACGATCCGGCCTTCCAGGCCGAATTCCGTGCCGTGAAGCGCGCCAACAAGGAAAAGCTGGCCGCCATTGTGGCGCACAAGCTTCACCTGGAAGTGAACCCGGACAGCCTGTTCGACGTCCACGTCAAACGTATCCACGAGTACAAACGCCAACTGCTCAACGTGCTCCACGTCATCACCCTGTACAACCGCATCCGCACCACCCCCGCACTGGAAGTGGTGCCGCGCACCGTGGTCTTCGCCGGCAAGGCGGCCCCCGGCTACGCCATGGCAAAACTCGTCATCAAGCTCATCAACGACGTGGCCGACATCGTCAACCACGACCCGGCCACGCGCGGCCTGCTGAAAGTGGCCTTCCTGCCGAACTACGACGTCTCGAGCGCGAGCGAAATCATTCCCGCCGCCGATCTGTCGCAGCAAATCTCCACCGCCGGCACCGAAGCTTCCGGCACCGGCAACATGAAGCTGGCGCTCAACGGCGCGCTCACCATCGGCACGCTGGACGGGGCCAACGTCGAAATGAGGGAGGAAGTGGGCGCGGAAAACATCTTCATCTTCGGCCTCACCGCAGAGGAAGTGGCCAGTACCAAGAACGAAGGCTACGATCCCTGGAGCCATTACCATGGCAACAGCGAGCTGAAATGGGCGCTGGACATGATTGCCTCCGGCTACTTCTCGCCCGACCAGGCGGACCGCTTTCAGCCGATTTTCCACACCCTGACGCGCGGCGGCGACCACTACCTGCTACTGGCCGACTACAACTCCTACATTGCGGCCCAGGAACGGGTGGACGCGCTCTACCGCCACCCCGCGCAATGGACGCGCTGTGCCATCCTCAACGTCGCCGGCATGGGAAAATTCTCCAGCGACCGAACCATAGCGGAATATGCGGAAAAAATATGGGGCGCGAAACCCGTTCTCAAACAATAATCCCAGATTGACCACTGGAATGCACAGGCATGTAGGAGCGCCGCCCCCGGCGCGAATGCGGCCGCAAATCGCGGCCAAATCCCATCCCCATCCTAACCTTCCCCTTGAAGGGGAAGGGACGATCGCTCTCTCTCCCTGTGGGAGAGAGTTGGAGAGAGGGTTGGCGCCGCTCCCACAGCGGTGTTTTGACTCTAATTGATAACCTGAACGCTATAATTCCACGATGAAAAAAACAGCAAAAATCCTCGGCTTCACCTTGAGCATTGCACTCAGCCACGGCGCGCTTGCGGCGGATGACTTGTCGGCCAGCATGCTGGAAGACCTCGGCGAGCAAACCAGTATCGCCACCCGCACCAAGCTGCGCGTCGATTACGCGCCGGGCACCATCACCATTCTGCACAGCGACGACCTCATGACCCAGGGCGCGCGCTCGGTGTGGGAAGCGCTGGCGCTGGTACCGGGTTTCGAACAATCGATGGATGAGACCGGCACACGCCAGATCATCGTGCGCGGCGTGGGGAAATCCTATTCCTCCGGCGCCATCAAGATCCTGGTCAACGACATCGCCCTCAATTCGGAATTGATGAGCCTGGCCAACCCGGTGCTCAACATGCCTATGGAGCAGGTGGAGCGCATCGAGGTGATCCGCGGCCCGGGTTCGGCGATGTATGGCGAATCCGCCTACATGGGCGTGGTCAACGTCATCACCCGCAAGCAGGGACAGCGCCTGTTCGCGGGAACTGGCAAGGGCGGGGTGCTGGCGGGCGGGGGCGTGATGTCGTTTGAAAATGCCGAAACCGGGCTCAATTTCAACCTCAACCTGGCTGGCTGGAAGGCACAGGGCGGCGGCCAAGCCGGGCAGGACCAGCTCTATGCGGACGGCCAAGGCGCCCTGTCCCATGCGCCGGGGCCGATCAACGACAAAATGGAATACCGCTCCGCCCTGTTCGGCATTAATTACCGGAAATTCTCGCTTTCCGCCTTGTGGCTGGAAGACGGCACCGGCGACCACTACGGCATCAACAACGTCCTGCCGCCGGACGAGAAACGCATCGTTACCCGCCAACGCCACCGCGCGCTGGAACTCAAGCAGACGGTGGAATTCGCCCCGGCATTACAGGCTGAATTCAAGCTCGGCTGGCAGGATTTCAGCCATGTCCGCGACCGCCTCTATCTCAGTCCCGGCGCCGCCTACGATCCGGCCATCGACGCCCCGGTCTGGCTAAGCCGCGATTACCGGGAAACCCGCTTCACCGCAGGGGCCGACCTGGCCTGGGAACAGGGGCAACATACGGCATTGCTGGGATGGTCCATCAACAGCGTCGAAATCGACTCGGCCAGCTGGAACTGGAATTACCCCTATTACGATATCGGCCCCAGCTTTATCGATACCCGCATGAAACGCACCGTCAACAGCTTCACCGCCCAGGACGAATTCCGCGTCAGCCAGCATTTCACCCTCACCGCCGGCCTGCGCCACGACCGTTACGACGACATCGGCAACAGCACCACCCCACGCCTGGCGGCAGTCTGGCAGATGGCGCCCAGACACATTCTCAAGGCCCAATACGCCGAGGCTTTTCGCGCCCCCACCTTCTATGAGCTAAATAACGGCGGCCAGCCTGCCGACATCCGCCCCGAAACCGTCGCCACCACCGAACTGGGCTATCTCTACAAGGGCGCGGGCAGTAGCGGCGGAATCACCCTGTTCCGTTCCGACCTCAAGAACCTGATCGTTTTCATCGACTCGGATGCCTATACCGGCTACGGCAACAGCAATGGAGCGATGTCTCAGGGCGTGGAGCTGGAAGGAGAGCATTGGGTGACCACGAACCTGAAGTTTTCCGGCAATCTGACCTGGCTTGATACTCGCGACGCAAGCACCCGCCAGCCCATTCCCGGCGCCGGCCACTGGCTCGCCAATGCCGGCCTGGAGTATCGCGCCAGCCGGGATCTCGCCTTTGCCATCCGGCTTCGCGAGGTGGGAACGCGCAGCCGTGAAGTGGGCGACGCGCGTAACACCCTGGGCGGCTACAATGTGACCGACATTTCCGCCCGCTTGTTCAACGTGGCGGGCACCAGGGGGCTGACCCTGCGGGCAGGCATTCGCAACGTGTTTGATCAGGATGTGCGCTACCCCGCCATGAGCATGCAGCAAGGCCTTTATCCCGACGATTATCCGCGCGGGACACGGCAATGGTGGACGATGATGAGTTACAGCTTTTAACCTATAAAACGGCTAGCCACAGAGAACACAGAGTTCACAGAGAAAACCAAGGGCTTGCCAGAGGAAATTCCTTCACCTGCCGGGTGAAACGCCACGCAGCCGAAAATCCGCTCCATATCTCTGTGCCCTCTGTGTTCTCTGTGGCTTGAAATTAGGTTTAATCGATCCCCAGCCGCGCCAGCCGGTAACGCAACGCCCGGAAGGTAATCCCCAGCAGCTTGGCTGCCGCCGTCTTGTTGTAACGGGTTTTTTCCAACGCTTCCTGCAACGCCTCTTTCTCCACCCGGTCGAGATAATCCGGCAGCGGCCATTTGGCGCCCGGCTCGTGGCTGGCGGGGTCGTCGCTCTCCGGCTCGGTCAGATACAAGTCATCCTTCTCGATTCGGCTGCCGCCGCACAGCGCCAGCGTGCGCTCCAGGATATTCTCCAGTTCCCGCACATTGCCGGGGAAATCGTATTGTTGCAGGGCCTCCAGCGCCTGCGGCGAAAATTCCGGCAACACGGAACCGGCCTGACGCGCCAGCCTGGCCAGGATGTTGCCGGCGATCAGCGGCACGTCGTCGCGCATCTCGCGCAAGGCGGGCATCTTGAGCTCGATCACGTTGAGGCGGTAGTAGAGATCCTGGCGGAACTTGCCGCTTTCAACGCAATCCGCCAGCTTCTGGTGGGTCGCGCTGATAATGCGCACGTCCACCGGGTCTTCCTGCGTGGCGCCCACCTTGCGCACCTTTTTTTCCTGGATGGCACGCAGCAGCTTGACCTGCATGGTGAGGGGCAGATCGGCCACTTCGTCGAGGAACAGGGTGCCGCCGTCGGCCGCCTGAAAAAATCCGTCCCGCTCCTGCTCCGCGCCGGTAAAAGCGCCCTTGCGGTAGCCGAAAAATTCGCTTTCCATGAGGTTTTCCGGAATCGCGCCGCAGTTCACCGGCACGAAGGGTTTCTCGCGCCGCGCGCTGTTTTCGTGAATCAGGCGCGCCGCCAGCTCCTTGCCGCTGCCCGATTCGCCGCTCACATAGACCGGCGCCTGGCTGCGCGCCAGCTTGTCGATCAGGCCGCGCACCTGTTCCATGGCGGAAGACCGCCCCAGCAGCGCGTAGCCTTGTTCCGCCGCTGGCTGGGGCGCGGAAGGCAGCTTGAGCGCCGATTTCACCACCGCGCGCAGTTGTTCGAGGGACACCGGTTTGGCCAGATAGTCGAAGGCGCCCGCCTTCAAGGCGGCGACCGCGTTCTCTGTGCTGCCGTGCGCGGTAATCACCGCCACCGGCAGATCGGGACAATGGGCACCGATGTAGCGCACCAGTTCCAGCCCCTCCCCGTCGGACAGGCGCATGTCGGTGAGACACAGATCGAATTCCTTTTCCTGCACCAGCTTGAGCGCGTCTTTCACCGTGGAGGCACGCTCCACTTCCAGGCCCATTTTCAACAAGGTGAGTTCGAGCAGTTCAAGGATGTCTGCTTCGTCATCCACGATCAGGGCAAGAAAATTCGCCGCATTTCCTCTGGCGTGTTTCAACAGGGACCTCCTTCGCAACAAATTCTGAACTGGCCGCCGGGTGCGACTTCGATGTAATCCAGGCTGGCGCCGTTGGCTGCGCAAATTTCACGCGCAATATACAGGCCCAGCCCGGTACCGCTACTGAAAGTGGTGAAGAACGGTTCGAACAACTGCGCGACCAGCGCCTTGTCCACGCCCGGGCCATCGTCGATCACATCGACTTGCACTACATTTTCCAGATGCGCCGCGGAAACATAAATACGCATGCTGCCATCAGCCTGCCGGCTGTGACGCCAGGCGTTGGCGCACAGGTTCCACAATACCTGGTGCAGGTGGGCGCGATCGAAGCATATCGCCTGATCGCTCTCCATTTCCAGCGATATTGCAGCAACGGGAACCTTCTCGGCAAGGCAGAACTGCTCGATGAAACCACGCAGAAAAACTTCCGGCTGGATCGTTTCGCGCTGCGCCCGGTCGCGGCGATTGAGCTGCAATACGTCCTGCACGATACGATCGAGACGCAAGGTGTTGTCGCGGATGATCTGCAGCAGGCGCACCTCGGTCTTGTCGTGTTCCTCCTCTTGCAGCAGCTGGGTGGCGTGGCTGATGGCGGAGAGCGGGTTGCGGATTTCATGCGCAATGTTGGCGGTAAGCCGTCCCAGCGCCGCCAGCTTGATCTGCTGCGCCCGAGCCTGCTGCTGGCTGACGTCTTCAAGGAAAATCACCGCGCCGACATCGCTGTCGGCATCGATCGGGCTGAAGCGGGTATTGATCTGTTTTCCCGTGGCCCGCACCTGCAAGGGCGTGAAAGCGCTGTTGCGATCCTTGCGCCAGCGCGCCAGTCGTTCATCCAGCGCCGGCGCATAATCATCGAGGAGCAAGTCGCTCCATATCCTGGGCGGCGGCCCGAGCAACCCTTCGCAGCGCGCATTGTGACTGCGTACTCGTCCGTGCTCATCCACCACCAGCACCCCGTCCTGCATCTCATGGATCACCAGTTCGTTGACCTGGGCCAGGTTCTCCAGATCGATGCTTTTCTGCTCCACCAGGCGCTCGCTCGCCACCACCTGCTTGGCGAGGAAATGACCCAGGCCGGCAGTGGCGAAGAAACCCATGCCCAGCATGGCGGCGTGAAAATAATCTTCCTTCACCTCCACCACGAATAGCTGGTAGCTCTGCTCCAGCAATACGGCGATGGCGGCAATGGCAGCGAAAAACATCGCCTGCCGCCCCTTGCTGATCAGGCTGCTCGCTGCCAGCGCCACCACCAGCAGCATGCCGATGCCGCTCTTCACGCCGCCGCTGGCATGCATCAACAGCACGAGAAAAGCCACGTCGCCGATGGTCTGAGCACTCAATTGCAGAATGAACGGAGGCCATCTGACGCTGACGGCAAGGGCCATGAACGCGCCGAAAAAGACGTAAATGACACTGACGGCGAAAAACAGCTTCGGGTCATCCGCGCCATACACCGGGATGCTGCCCATCACCAGGTAGCTGACGACGAAGAAGCCGCTGACGATCAGGCGATAAAGATTGAAATAATGCAGCGAGCGCCAGTAAGGGTCCGGCGCAAAAGCAGTACGCTTGATGTCGGCCAGGAAAGGCGCCAGAATTTTCCGCATCATGACGCGGCCTGTTTAAGGCTTAATCCTGATGCTGGCGACGGTGCTCGTCGCTACAGTAGGACTCCCCGCAGGAAAGAATGCTTTCGCTTTTCGGCAAGTGCACGCCGCACTGGGCACAGCGCACCATATCTTCCTCGATCGGCGAGGGCGGGGTAGCTTCTTCATCCTTATCCACGCTGCGACGATAGTTTTTCAGCAGGATGTAAATCAGCCAAACACCGATGGCCAGCAATAATATCTTGATCAAGCGTTTCCCCGACTGATGCCTTTAATGGGCTGGATTATCAGGCTGCCGATCCCGCTTGTCCACTTCCCTACGGAAGGAACCATCGTAAGCGATCTTGGGGCGCTCGCGCATGACCCATTTCATTTGGCGGCATCCTCAAATCGAAAAGGTGTAAATCAAGCCCAGCACCGCGCAGGCGGCGATCACGCGCATGATGTCCTGCTTGTATTTCCACAGCGCGAGGAAGGCGGCGATGGAAATCATGGCGTAGAACCATTCGAAGCCGCCGCTGAAAGGCGCGGCCTCGGTGGCCTTGGGCCATAAAACGTGCCCGCCGAAGAACAAAGCGAGATTCAGGATCACGCCCACCACGGCGGCGGTAATGCCGGTTAGCGGCGCGGTGAATTTCAGGTCGCCGTGGGTGGCTTCGACCAGCGGCGCACCCGCCAGGATGAACAGGAAGGAGGGCAGGAAGGTGAAGAAAGTCGCCACGCTGGCCCCGGCGAAGCCGGCCAGGAACAGCGCCTCCGGGCCGAAGATCTGTTTCGTCCACGCGCCCACGAAACCGACGAAGGACACCACCATGATCAGCGGCCCCGGCGTGGTTTCGCCCAGCGCCAGGCCGTCGATCATCTGCGTGCCGGTGAGCCAGTGGTAATGCTCCACCCCGCCCTGATAGACATAGGGCAGCACCGCGTAAGCGCCGCCGAAAGTCACCAGCGCGGCCTTGGTGAAGAACTCGCCCATGTCGAGCAGGGTGGGCTCGGTCAACATCATCATCGCCGTACCCCACAGGGCCAGCCCGACAATCAGCAGCACGGCCAGCCGGGCGGCGCTGAACTTGACGTGAGCCGGGGGCGGCGTGTCGTCGTCGATCAGCGCCGGGCCGTATCCCTTGTCGCTGGCGCCATGGCCGCCGCCGACCTTGAACAGGTCCGGCCGGATCTTGCCGCCGATGAAGCCCAGCACCCCCGCCCCCAGCACGATATAGGGGAAGGGAATATTCAGCGCGAAGATGGCGACGAAGGAAAGCGCGGCCATCGCCCATAGCAGATTGTTTTTCAGGGCGCGCGAGCCGATGCGCCAGGCTGCAAACACCACGATGGCCACCACCGCCGGCTTGATGCCGTTGAACACGCCCTGGACGAATTTCACGTCGCCGAAGGCCAGATAGACATAAGTCAGCCCCGCCAGAATGAACAGCGATGGCAGCACGAACAGCACCCCCGCGACGATGCCGCCCCAGGTGCGATGCAGCAGCCAGCCGATGTAGATGGCGAGCTGCTGCGCTTCCGGGCCTGGCAGCACCATGCAGTAGTTGAGCGCATGGAGGAAACGCTGCTCGGAAATCCAGCGCTTATTCTCCACCAGTTCCTGGTGCATGATGGCGATCTGTCCGGCCGGGCCGCCGAAGCTGATAAAACCCAGCTTGAGCCAGTATTTGAATGCCTCCCAGAACGTCGGGTGCGCGGGGCGCGCCAGATTGTTTGGCTCGCTCATGGTGTTTCTCCCGTGTTGAAATTCATGTAAATCCCATCGAAAACGCCGCCCGCCGCCGCAAGCAGGGCATCGTCGTCCGGCTGGCTGGCACGCAGCCCGCCCAGCACCATTTCCACCCCCGCCGTTTCGGCCAGTGGCAGTCCACCGGCATCGAGTTGATGCACCAGTGCCGCCAGCTTCATCAGGGCGGGATCGGATTCCAGCCCGAAACTCGCCAGCAGAACTTCGAAACTTACCCGCTTGCCAACATGGGTGAATTGGGCGCCGTCAAAATCGAAACCCAGCGCTTCGGGCGGACAATCCTCAGGTTTTTCCAGCCACAGGAAACGAGCCTCGCGGTCGATGAAGCGGCGGATCAGCCAGGCGCTTGCCATGCGGTCCACCCACAAATGCTTGCGCGTGGCCCACAGGCGACCCTGATAATCAGCCCCGTTGCGCGGCGTGATATTCCCCTGGGCAAATTGCGGCTCGCCCGGCATCAGGCTGGAGAGGAAGGCCGCCTCCGCTCCGGCCAGCAGGGTATCGGCTTCCACCTTGCCGCCACGGGGAAAATAATCCAGCGCCACCAGCGTCTCGAAATCGCGCCACAGCACCTTAAGCTGGCGCCGCCCGGCAGCCGCATCGAGCGTGCCGATTGCAGCGCTAAATTCGTTGATGCGCTCCATCAACCGGCGATATTCCTCGCCACGATCGAACAGGCTCTGGAAATCGGTTTTTTCCTCGGTGGAGGGGTTGGCGACATTGAGCAAATAGGCGCTGCCGCCACCCTGCTTGATCTCTTCCGCATGCATGCGCAGCGCCTGGCGCAAGCCGCGCCCGGCGGGCAGCAGATAGACGCCATCGCGCAACACGGCGCAGCCCAGCGCCTTGGTGGCACGCCAGATACGCATGCGCAAGGTGGCGTTGGTGGCCGGCAGGCTGACCACCAGCGCCAGCCATTTGTCAGTACTGTAAGCAGGTCTCATGACTACCAGAATCTAAATTAATGTAATTATTGTTACATATAAACGTAACAATATGAACAATTATTAAATAATTCTACTTTCGCTACACCAATAAGCACCTGTAAAATAAGCACCTATTGTCAGATCACAAACAGTTAACTTTTTAAATAATTTTTTAGACTTTATCTAAAAATAATCCTGAATTATTCATTGGGACGCACGTTCATGTAGGAGCGCCGCCCCCGGCGCGAATCGCGGCGAGGGCGCCGCTCCTACAGCGGCGTCTTGGCTCTAATGGATAACCCGGGATAATAGGACCGCCCCTTGGAAAACTGCCCCTCCTGCAAACTCTGGCTCTACCGCATTTTCCCTTTTCTGCGCTGGTGGCCGCTGGTCAACCGTGACTCCAGCAAAGCCGACCTGATCGCCGGCATTACCGGCGCGATGATCGTGCTGCCACAGGGCGTGGCCTTCGCCACCATCGCCGGCATGCCGCCGGAATATGGTCTGTACGCCGCCATGGTGCCGGCCATCATCGCCGCCCTGTTCGGCTCCAGCCTGCATCTGGTGTCCGGCCCGACCACCGCCATCTCCATCGCGGTGTTCGCCGCCATCAGCCCCTTCGCCGATCCCGGCTCGCCGCAGTTC
>JAUYFW010000216.1 GCA_030690835.1 Sulfurimicrobium sp.
ATCCTCTATCCTTGCTGGATTTTTGAACTAATAGTAGCCATATGAGCATCACCATCAAGACCCCGGAAGAAATTGAGAAAATGCGCGTTGCCGGACGCCTCGCCGCCGAGCAACTGGATTATATCGCCCAGTTTGTCACCGCAGGGATTACGACCGCCGAACTGGACAAGCTCTGCCACGACTACACGGTTAATGTCCAACATGCTATTCCCGCGCCGCTGGATTATGCCCCTTCGGGACATAACCCCTATCCGCGCTCGATTTGCACCTCGGTCAACCATCAGGTGTGTCACGGTGTTCCTGGCGACAAAAAGCTGAAAAACGGCGACATCATCAACATCGACGTGACGGTGATCAAGGATGGTTTTCATGGCGACAGCAGCCGCATGTTCTATGTCGGCGAGCCCTCCATTCAGGCCAAACGGCTGTGCGAAATCACTTATGAATGTCTGTGGCTGGGTATCAAGGTTGTCAAGCCAGGTGCTCACCTCGGCGATATCGGGCATGTCATCCAGCGCCATGCGGAAAAAAATGGCTTTAGCGTGGTACGTGAATTTTGCGGCCATGGCATTGGCCGCGAGTTTCACGAAGATCCCCAAGTCCTACATTACGGCAAGGCCGGCACCGGCCCCAAGCTTGAGGTGGGAATGACTTTTACCATCGAACCCATGATCAATGCCGGGCGACGCGATATCCGGCAACTCGGCGATGGCTGGACCATCGTGACCAAGGATCACAGCCTTTCCGCCCAATGGGAACATATGATTGCGGTGACGGAAACCGGCTGCGAAGTGCTCACCGTTTCTTCTGGCATGCCGCCCATGCCGGCGCTTGCCGTTTAATCCCGCCATGTCGTTGCCCGTTGCCGAAATGGCCGGGGAAATTTCTGTTTGGCGCGCTAGGCTGAAAGATGGGCGTGCGCGTCTTGCCGAGTCCTATTTACACAAGCCAAATGCGGCGTCCAATTTGCGCAACCATGCCCGTCTGGTGGACGAAGTGTTGCGCGCCATCTGGCTGGCTGCGGATATGCCCGCTTCGGCCGCGCTTATTGCGGTGGGCGGTTATGGGCGAGGTCAACTCTTCCCTTATTCCGATGTCGATTTGCTGCTTCTTTTCGACGCGCCCCTTGAGCGCGAAGTCGAATCGCGCCTTGAACGTCTGATCGGTCTGTTCTGGGATATTGGCCTGGAAGTCGGCCACAGCGTGCGCACGGTGCCTGAATGCGTGGAAGAGTCCGCCAAGGATGTCACGGTACAGACCAATTTGCTCGAGGCGCGGCTGCTGTGTGGCAATTGCGCTCTTTTTGCCGCTTTGAAGCAGGCCCTGTTCGCGCAGATGGACGGCATGACCTTTTTTCAGGCCAAACTGCTGGAACAGCAACAGCGCCATACGCGTTTTCATGATACCGGCTATAACCTGGAACCCAATCTCAAGGAAAGCCCCGGCGGTTTGCGTGATTTGCAAACGGTATTGTGGATCAGTCAGGCCCTGAAGCTGGGCGGCTCCTGGAAAGAGCTGGTTAGCGAAGACCTGATCACCCCTCAGGAAGCACGACAGATTCAACGCCACGAACTGTTCCTGCAGAGTTTGCGCATTCGTTTGCATTATCTTGCCAAGCGGCGCGAGGACCGCTTGCTGTTCGATTACCAGGAAACGCTGGCACAGCAACTGGGTTTTGTGAACCAGGGCAACCGCAGCGCCAGCGAACTTTTGATGCAGCGCTATTACCGCACGGCCAAGGCGGTAAGCCTGATGAACGAAATCCTGCTGCAAAACCTGCGTGCACGGTTGAGCACAAGCCACGACATCCCTCCCCTCCCCCTCGGCAGCCGCTTTCAAGCGCGCGATCAACTGCTGGAAGCCTGCCATGAAAATGTTTTTCAGCAGGAACCGGACGCAATTCTGGAATGTTTCCTGTTGTTACAGCAGCATCGGGAGCTGAAGGGTATCGCTGCACCTACCCTGCGCGCTCTATGGCGCGCTGTGCCGGCGATTGACGCCGCTTTCCGGCGCGATCCGCGCAATCGGGCGCGTTTTATGGAAATCATCCGTGAACGCCGCGGGTTGACACACATTCTGCGCAGAATGAACCAGTATGGCGTGCTGGAGCGCTACATCCCGGCCTTTGGCCGCATTGTCGGTCAAATGCAGCATGATCTATTCCACGTCTATACCGTGGATGAGCATACCCTGATGGTGCTGCGCAACCTGCGCCGCTTCACCGTACCCGAGTTCTCCCATGAATTTCCATTGTGCAGCCGCCTTGTCAGCGAATTCGAAAGGCCGGAGGTGCTGTACCTGGCCGGGCTGTTTCACGACATTGCCAAGGGCCGTGGCGGCGACCACTCCCGGCTCGGCAAGGCCGATGCCCGGCGCTTCTGCCGCCTGCATGGATTAAGTTTGGAAGATACCGAAATGGTTAGCTGGCTGGTGGAAAGTCACCTGACGATGTCCGCCGTCGCGCAAAAAGAGGATACCAGCGACCCCGACGTGATTGCCGCCTTTAGCAGCAAGGTTCGTGACCAGCGCCATCTGACCGCCCTTTATCTCTTGACGGTGGCGGATATTCGCGGCACCAGTCCCAAGGTGTGGAACGCCTGGAAAGGCCGCCTGCTGGAGAATCTTTACCATGCCACATGCCGCTATCTGTGCGGGGAATCCCCCGCTGGCGAGGCTTTGCAAGAAAGACAGGTCGAGGCGCTGAGCATACTGCGTCAACTCGCGGTACCGGAAACCGCGGCACAGAATCTGTGGGCAAAGCTTGATGAAGGCTATTTTCTGCGTCACGAGGCGCAGGAGATTGCCTGGCATACCCGCGTTCTGGGCAACATGAAGGACGACGCTCAACCCGTGGTCAGGGCTCGCCTGGCGCCCAGCGGAGAAGGTATTCAAGTCATGATCCACATGCCGGACCGCGACGACCTGTTCGCCCGGATTTGTGGCTTCTTCGAGCGCGTCAATTTCAATATTGTGGAGGCAAAAATCCACACCACCCGCCAAGGCTATGCTCTGGATAGCTTCGTGGTGCTGGACGAGGAGCAGCGCGCCAGCCATTACCGCGATCTGCTGAACTTCATCGAATACGAACTGGCACAGCAACTCAGCGAAGCAAAGCCGCTGGAAGCACCGTTACGCGGCAGAGTCAGCCGCCATTTGAAGCATTTTCCCATCACGCCCCAGGTGAGTATCCGGCCCGACGACAAAGGCATATACCAGGTGCTGTCAGTCACGGCAGGCGACCGTCCCGGCCTGCTTTACGGCATGGCGCGGGTTTTCCTGGCCCATGGCGTGCATCTGCATACGGCCAAGATCAATACGCTGGGCGAGCGTGCCGAGGATACCTTCCTCATCGCCGGGAATAGCCTGGATAAAACCAAGGCGGTGCTGCGTTTCGAGGCGGATTTGTTGCAGCAGTTGCAGGCTTGATTGGCCAGGAGCCTGTCATGTAGAAGCGCGAGGAATGTAGGGTGCGCCATGCGCACCATATTGCTCTGATTGGTGCGCATGGCGCACCCTACATTCCATCCGCTTGATGATTGGGTTTCACTTCAGAAGTTTTTCCGCCACGCCCGGTGGAATTTCCGGCGTCAGCCCATGTTCCAGGCGATACAGCCATGCCAGTAGTTCGGCCACTGCCACATAGAGTTCAGGTGGGATATGCTGGTCCAGATCGACTTGCATGAGAAGGGAAACCAGCGCCGGAGACTCGTGCACATAGACGCCGGCTTCCCTGGCGCGCTCGATGATGGCATCCGCCAGCAGTCCGCGTCCTCTCGCGACCACTTTCGGCGCTGCCTGACCGGTAGTGTAAGCCAGGGCAACGGCTGTACGGCGGTCATCCCTCGGTTTCATGACGTACCTTCATATCAACCAGTTGCAGGCCGGAAGTTTCCATTCCCTGCTGCAGGGCAATACGCTGCTCCGCCAGTAATTTTGCGCTCGCGGGTTCGCTGGCGTCCAGTTGAATGCGGATGCCCTGGGGGTGGAGCGTCAGTTTTGCCGCGATTTCACCCAGTTGCGGCAGGACCAGGCGCAGGCTGGTCTGCCATTCGGGCATCGCAATTTCGCTGCTTTGCTCCCGTGCCGACCGCTCCTCGATCTTCCAGTCCATCGTTTGTCCCGGCCAGACCTGGCCTTGCCACGCCACCTGGCGGGAGTCCAGGACTTCCAGTTGCTGGCGCACCAGCGGCAGGGTATCGGGGTGAGCGATTTGACCGGAAGCAAGCGCCTTGCTTGGTTGCGTGTCGATCGAATGCTGCAGGTTTGACAACTGCTGCTGTCTTTGTTCCGTGACCTGCGCGTTGACAGTTCCAGTCATGCTCGATTGCGGGTTCGATAGATGCTGTTGTGTATGTTCCGGGGCTTTTGCGTTGACAGTGCCAGTAATCTCTGGCTGCGGGGATGTGCCGCCCTGTAACGCTTGCGGCTGACTGGCGGCAGTCGGGGAAAGGCGTCCCTGCGGCTCGCGCAGCAAATCCGTCAATGGGCGCTGGCCCGTTACCCACTGGGCCTGATGGGATTCGTAAAACAGGCCGCTCTGCGTCAATGCGCCGCGCAGGGCTTGAGCGAAATCAAGTGTCTTGGCGGGCGCGCCGGAAAGCAGCGGTGTGGCCTGCGCGACAGCACTTGCCATGCCTTTTGCGCTATCGGGTTGTGCCGCCTTCTCCAGTAGCCCCCCCAGGAAGCGCGCGGTCTCGCTCAGGGAAACCTGGGGTTTGGCGTTTGCCATACTGGCCGAGTTGGCGACATTGGCCAAATCGCTTGCCAGCACGAAAGTCAGGCGCGGCTGGGTCGTGACAAAAACCAGATCCACCGTATCGCCAGGCTGGGTGTTCTTGGGCAGGTTCATGTCCAGCATTTTGTCGGCGATCAGAACCTGAAATCGGCCATTCGGCAGATTGGCCACGACGAAGGCGGGCACCTTCTGCCCCGGAACCAGTTGCGGCAGTTCCAGCTGCTGCTGCGAAACTTCCAGCAGCGGCGGCGCGGAAGTCTTGATCAGCAGTTGCAGCTGGGTGGACAGATCATTCTGAATCATGGGGATTTATGCGCTCTTGGAGCGATGCATGGCCACGATCAACTCGGCCTCGCCGCGCGAAATGCCGCAGTTCTCCGCTACCTCGCCCACATCCGCACCCTGCCGGGCCAGCTGGATGGCCTGGCTGTAAGGTGAGGAAGATGGCGTGTTGGTTTGCTGCGGCGGGGCGGCTTTAAGCTGATCGAGCTGCTCCTTGAAATTCAGCAGCTGATCGCGCAACTGTTCGATTTCGCTTTCCAGCGCTTCGAACCTGGGCTGCAAGAATGCCGCGTCCGGCTTCCCGCGCTGCCCTCCCCGCTTGGAGCGCATCAGCAGCAACATTTCGGCGATATAGACCGCCAGCACCACTGCCACGACAATCAGCAGTTCACGCCAAGTGATGACTAAGGAATCCAAATCCGGCCTCCTGTTATTTGAGCGTTCGGCTCAACTCGCTCAAGTAGCTGGCGAATTCCCGGCTCAGTTCCGGGTGTTTCAGTGCATATTCCACAGTCGCCTTGAGGTACCCCAGCTTGCTGCCGCAATCGTAGCGCGTGCCGTCGAACTGGTAGGCCAGCACCTGCTGCTCCTTGAGCAGCGCGGCGATGGCGTCGGTGAGCTGGATCTCGCCCCCTGCCCCGGCCTGGATATGCTCCAGGTGATGAAAAATGCGCGGCGTAAGGATATAGCGGCCAACCACGCCCAAAGTGGAGGGCGCCACTTCCGGAGCCGGTTTTTCCACGATGCTGTCGACCTTGTATACCTGGTCAGTCAGCAACTGCGCATCGACAATGCCATATTGGGAGGTTTCTTCCCGTGCCACGTTCTGCACGCCCAGCACCGAACACTGGTAATAGGAGAATTTATCCACCATCTGCTTCATCACCGGCGTCTCGGCGTCGATCAGGTCGTCGGCCAGAATTACCGCGAATGGGGCATCCCCGATCACCGGCCTGGCGCACAGTACGGCATGCCCCAGCCCCAGGGCCTCGACCTGGCGGATATAGATGCAGGAAACGTGGCTGGGAATGATATCCCGCACCGCTTCCAGCATTCGGGTCTTGCCCTTGGCTTCAAGTTCGGTCTCCATTTCATAAGCCTTGTCGAAATGGTCTTCGATTGAGCGCTTGGTGCGGCCAGTGATGAACACCAGGTCGGTGATGCCCGCCGCGATGGCTTCTTCCACCGCATACTGGATCAGCGGCTTGTCCACCACCGGCAGCATTTCCTTGGGGCTGGCCTTGGTGGCGGGCAGGAAGCGGGTGCCAAGCCCCGCGACCGGGAACACGGCTTTGGTTATTCTTTGCATATTTATTCTTTTCCTTTCAATAGTATTATCAGACTATCTTCATCCAGAATATTAACTCCAAGCTCCAATGCCTTGTCGTATTTGCTGCCGGGCTCGGCTCCTGCTACCACGTAATCGGTTTTTTTCGACACGCTACCGGTCACCTTGCCGCCCTGGGCTTCGATCTGCTCCTTGGCCTGATCGCGTGTCAGGTGGGGCAAGGTGCCAGTCAGCACAAAAGTTTTCCCCTGCAATGCATCGCTGACGGGTTTCCCCTCGCCTTCCGGCCATTGCACGTCTGCACCGCGTAATTGTTCGATCACTTCGCGGTTATGCGTTTCGGCGAAAAACTGCAGGATGCTGTCCGCCACGATCGGGCCGATGTCCGCCACCTGCTGCAAAGCGGCCATGTCCGCTTCCACCAGCCGTTCCAGCGAACCGAAATGACTGGCTAGTTCCTTGGCCGTGGCTTCGCCGACATTGCGGATGCCGAGGGCGTAGATAAAGCGTGCCAGCGTCGTGTTCTTGCTGGTTTCGATGGCCGTGACGATGTTCTGTGCGGATTTTTCCGCCATGCGTTCCAGCCCGGCCAGGGCGAGCGCATCCAGTTGGTACAGATCGGCGGGATTGTGGACGATGTTCTTGTCCACCAGTTGTTCCACCAACTTGTCGCCCAGCCCTTCGATGTCCATGGCGCGGCGGCTGGCGAAGTGCAGAATCGCCTGCTTGCGCTGCGCCGGGCAGTAAAGGCCTCCGCTGCAACGTGCCACCGCCTCTTCCGGGTCGCGCATGACATGGGAGCCGCATACCGGGCAGGTCTGCGGCATGGTAAAGGGCTGCGCCCCGGCGGGACGTTTTTCGAGCACCACGCTGACCACTTCGGGAATGACATCGCCGGCACGGCGCACGATCACGGTATCGCCGCTATGCACGTCCTTGCGCCGCACCTCGTCTTCATTATGCAGCGTGGCATTGGTCACCGTCACGCCGCCGACGAAAACCGGCTTGAGGCGCGCCACCGGCGTCAGCGCCCCGGTGCGGCCGACCTGCACGTCGATCCCCAGCACTTCGGTCAGCGCTTCCTGGGCAGGGTACTTGTGAGCGATGGCCCAGCGCGGCGCGCGGGACACGAAGCCGAGCTGCGCCTGCTGCGCGAGGTCGTTGAGCTTGTACACCACACCATCGATTTCATAAGGCAGGCCGTCGCGTTTGGTGCCGATAGCCTGGTAATAGTCGAGCAGCCCCGCTGCGCCTGTCACCACCTTGCGCTCGGGGCAAAGCGGCAATCTGAGCGCGGCAAGGAAATCCATCATTTCGTTGTGGCGGCTGAACTGCGGGCCGCCTTCCTGGGTGCCGAGACCGTAGGCGAAAAAGGTCAGGCGCCGGCTGGCGGTGATGCGCGAGTCGAGTTGACGCAGCGAACCGGCAGCGGCATTGCGCGGATTGGCGAATTCCTTCTCGCCCTTGTCGCGCTGATTCTGGTTCAGCTTCGCGAAGTCGGCTTTCAACATCAGCACTTCGCCGCGCACTTCCATCAGGCGCGGCAGATGCGCGCCATGCAGGCTGAGCGGGATGGCCTTGATGGTGCGCAGATTGGCGCTGACGTCCTCGCCGCTATAACCGTCGCCACGGGTGGCGCCCCTTGTCAGCACGCCGTTTTCGTAAGTGAGGCTGATCGCCAGGCCGTCGAACTTGGGCTCGACCGCGTATTCGATGGTCTCTACGCCCAAGGACTCGCGCGCGCGACGGTCGAAAGCGGCGGCATCGGCATCCGCGAAAGCATTGTTGAGCGACAACATCGGCGTGCGATGCTGGATCTGGGCAAATTGCGCGAGCGGCGCGGCGCCGACGCGCTGGGTGGGGGAATCCGGCGTCAACAGCTCGGGATACTGGCTTTCAAGCTGCTGCAGTTCGCGGAACAGGCGGTCGTACTCGGCATCCGGAATCGTCGGTGCGTCGAGTACGTAATACAGATAATTGTGGCGCTCGAGTTCCTCGCGTAGCGCACGGGCCCGTTCGACAAGCTGAGCCGGCACGGCCATCAGGCGAACAGTCTGCTGGCTTGAGGGCCGCCGGGATGGATGCGGTGCTGTTCCATCGTGGCGTAAATGGCCGCCAGTTGCTGACGAATTTTATCGATGCCTGCGTCGCTGAGTTCCTTGCGGTTGTCGTCCACCATCAGGGCAGACAGCGGCCCGGTGAATTGCCGCGCGGCCAGCAGCATCTGATTGAAGGCCTGTACCCCGCCCGCCGCCTTGGGCACGTCGAAAATGAAAGTCACCCCATGCGTGGCAAGATGTTTCATGCCCTCGGCGGAAAATGGCGTGGGCTCCAGGTTGCCGAGCGCAAAAAGGTCCGCGCCCTGGTCATTGACGTAATGGAACAAACCGTCCGGCAACAGGCGCATCCCGGCCGATTCGGCCAGGCCGCGCAGCTTGGTGCCGGCAAAGGGTGTGCCGTCCCGGGAGATGATGTTCACGCCGATCAGCACGTCCACATCCGCGCAGAACTGGTCCAGTTGCGCTGCTGCGGCCAGCGCGGCTTGCTTGTCCGGGCAATCCATCACCGCATAGAGATTGGCCGCCACGGCTTGCACCGTGTCGCAAAAAGCATTGACCTCGTCGAGGCGGAGTGGACCGTTGCGGTCCGCCAACTGGATGCATGCGGCCAGCTTGACAAATTCGCTGCTGGGCGAGGCCAGGGCAATCTCCTCCCAGTTGTTGTGATGATTACGCTGCCCTAGCCAGCGCACCGGTTTGCCGGCGCTTTTCAACTGTTGCAATATCAGTACCAGCGCATGGGCGGAGATTGGGTCGCTGGCATTGAGGGTGGCGATATATTCTGTTGCGGGATCGGGGGCGAGGTCGGCTGCATGCTGCGCAACGACCTCTGGAACTGGCTGGGCTTGTCGGACAAACGGCTCGTCTAGCGGTTCCAACGGCAGTTCCTGTGGCGCCGCTACCACGGGTTCGATTGTTTCGCTGGCTGTCCAGGGAGGCGTAAGGTCTTGCTCGAATTCCGGTTCGTCCGATGCGTGGATTTCTTCCTCCGGAGGGGCATCCTCCAGCACCGGTTCCAAACGCTCCGGCTGGCTGTTTTCCGCCAGCAGAATATCGTCGTGACTGGATGGAAAACGTTGTTCCGCCTGGCGCCGATACTTGTGCTCCTGCCAGCGGTTGAAACCCAGCACGGCGAAAATCGCCACCACGCCGATGGCCAACAAATACAATTGCAGTTCGTTCATATCAGGTTCTTTGTCCTAACGGGCATGGCAAATTGCCGCCCAGAATCATGAAACAAGTGAAATGTGAAACTGCTTGGGCTGCGCCCTTGCTGTGAAGCGTGAAGTGTAAGAGCAGGCTCAGTGGATGTTTTTACATTTCACGCTTCACAAGCAAAGCGTAGCGAGTGAATTCACGCTTCACAAAACTGTTTCA
>JAUYFW010000217.1 GCA_030690835.1 Sulfurimicrobium sp.
TAGAGCGCGAGCCATGTGCCGTGCAGGGTGAAAAATGCCACGCCGCCGCCTTCGAAAGGCATGCGCGGCAGGCCGAGGCCCTGTTCGTAAAAGGTGATGGCGCGCTCCAGGTTGGCGACGCCGAGGGTGATCATGCTGATGCGTGGTTGCATGGCGGTCTCCTAGGAGCCTGTCGGACTTGAAGAATCGAAGCGAAAAGGGGTAAGCAGGCAAGTCGCGTAGCGGCTGCTCGCAAAATTTGGCTGGGCGAGGACAGTTTGCCGGTTTTTCAGAACGTCCGCTTGTTGGGGGAAGTAGTTCTTGTCGAACGATTGCCTGTTCCCGCCTGATTCACTCGTCACTGATGCCTCCCCATATCTTTCCGGCTTGCAACGATTTTTCTACTATCGGCATCATGGCGCGATTACTGTCGCCAGCCAAGTGTTAGTTATAGTTCGCGGTGCTTTGGGTGGTTGCGTTGCATTCCCTGCGAGTATTACAATTAAAGGCAAGGTAATACATAAAGGAGGCATGCCATGTCGACAACGCTCACCAGTAAAGGCCAAGTAACCATCCCCAAGCAGATTCGCGATGCCTTGAATCTGGCGCCGGGCTGTGCAGTGGATTTTGCCGTTAATCGTGATGGCGATGTGGTGATTCACAAGTCGGGCGCCCGCCCCAGCGGCAAGCCTGACCGTTTCGAGGCGGTACGCGGCAAGGCTGATGTAAAGTGGCGCACTGACGATCTGATGGCCCTGCTGCGTGGTGATGACTGATGCTGCTGGTCGATACCAACGTTCTGGTCGATGTTCTGGAGGACGATCCGGAATGGGCCGATTGGTCGATCAGACAATTGCGCGCCCAGTCGAAGATTCATCGGCTGGCAATCAACCCGATCATCTACTCCGAACTGTCGCTGACTTTCTCCACTGTGGAAGTACTGGACAAGACCCTCGATGACCTGGGACTAGTCATGATTGAGATTCCGCGCCCAGCCCTCTTTCTCGCCGGCAAGGCATTTGTTCGCTACCGTCGGCAAGGCGGTCAAAAGAGCAATGTTCTCGCTGATTTTTTCATCGGCGCGCACGCGGCTGTTTCGGGTTATCCACTTTTGACCCGGGATACGCGGCGCTATGCAGCCTATTTTCCCGGCGTGGCGCTGATCGCACCGGAAGTTTAATTGCGCCTTATGCTGGCGGCTATCTCTATGATTGCTAGGAAAAGTTATTCGAAGCTGACCATCAAAGGCAACCATGCTCAGGACAAAGCTGGTGAACATTTACACCTAAATCCGCAACAAATACGACTTGCTCGTGCCAGTCTGTATCCACGGCATTAACGATTTCTGCACCCGCTACAACAGCCGCGGCAAGAAACTTTTGGTCGCTTTTATCCACTGTGTTGGGTGGCAATTCGTTGAAACCCCGTGCATCATCGGCAATTGGCGTAATGGGTACACGCTTGATTTTCTTGCGGAGATACATATGGTCGTGAAGATACTTGAAAAATATATCTCCCACCCCGGGCTGTCCTTTGTAGTGCAGATGGTTGCTGTATTCAGAGAAGATCAGGTCAAGCTCATCAATAACGATCTGGGTACGGTTTTTGGGTGAAACTAGCCCTTGAAGAAATACAATGCACACATACTGGCAAGCCAGACTAGCATGGGTATCTCGCCCATTAGCTGAGATCGCCACATTAGTGTCCACGACAACATTCATCCGCGAGCAGCCTCCATTTTTCTTTTTAGTATGGCTTTTCTGGTTTCGGCAATCTCAGTCATTTCATCGCCAAAGAATTCTGGCGGCCAATTCAGGATTTCACCAAACATATCCAGATCAAGATCAACGAGCTTGGATTGACCGCCAACGCTATCGCAAAAATACAGCTTGATGATCTTGGATTCGAAAGCATTTTCAGCCACGCGGCGCTGGAAACGCCGCAACATGTGTTCGCTGTGACTCTCCACAATCACCTGTAAATTCCTGGCTTTTGCCACAGTGAGGATTACATCGGCCAAGCCGCTTTGCACCGAGGGATGCAAATGAATCTCCGGTTGCTCCAAGATGACCGTGCTGCCTTCGGGTACGTAGTAAAGCAACACCAAAGCGGGCAATACCTGGGATACGCCAAAACCTACATCCGTCAGCAGTGCCGCCGGGCTCTGGGTGTCACGTTTGACCACAGCTCGATAAAGGTTCGCACCGGAACCGATTTCCTCGATTTTGAATTCATGTATCAGCTTCAATTCTTTCAGCCAAAAAGCGATCATTTCCTGAAAGGGTTTGTAGTGTGTCCTGCCCCCGTGGTTACGGGTTTCGTTGCGGGCTGTGGCGGAAAGCATGGCCTCTATAGTTTTCTCGCCGCGCAAGCCCACATCCAGAGGGCTAGAACCTGACCACGGGTATTCCCGCTTGGGGTATTCACGCAATGGGCCGAGGTAGTAAATCGAATCCATCATCGACTCATATTCCGTCTCGAACAAGCTCAGGAAACCGGCATTCTGATAATAGGTTTTCGCCTGATCGGGAAACAGATGGGTCTTGATCGGACCGGGTAGCGCCCAAGCTCGTTGCTTATTGCGCACAAAGCGGAAGTCAGAATCCTCCGGGTGCGACGCATTCAACTGAAACTCCGTTCCCCCCGGCTTTTGCGGAGAGATGGAAAAGCAATAGCCTCCAAATTGGTATTCAAGAAAGTCTGAGGTTAGTACCTGGCCTTGCAGATGCGCAACCGATTTAATGACCAAGCTGGTGTCGGTGGCAAGTACCTCGGTTCTCTTTTTGGTCGGATCAAAGATATTGGCTTTTTGTGGCAACGTCCATGTGATTTTCCACTTAAGATCAGTCTCAACATCGTGGGAATGTATTGCATCCTTGTAGCTGCCCAGGTTGACCAACTGTCCGGTGGGGCCACCAAAGTCCAGTACTAGGCCGCGATCCGTTGCGTTCTTGGTTTGCTTTAGCAATAAAAGGAATTGCAGCAGACTGCTTTTTCCTGAGCTGTTTGTGCCAAACAGCCCTGTGACCTGACCGAGCTTGATGTCGAGCTTTTTCCAGGACTTGAAGTTTTCTACATAAAGACGATCAAGCATCACACCCCCCACACATCAAACATATTTGGGGAATTATAACCTTGAGCTTCACTAAAACGTCACTTAATCAAGTGGCAAGCGGATTTTGGACGCAATCTCGCCAGCAAATAACGCATCCGTGAGTGCTTGGAAAACAAAGGGATCAGCTTCGAATAACTTTTTGTGAAGCTCGGAGCCAAGCCCATTCCGTATAATGCCCTCTTCTGCCACCCAACCCATCGCTCCCATGATCAAAAGCATCACCCAACGCATCGCCGAAGAACTAGGCGTGCGCGAAAACCAGGTTTCCGCCGCCGTGCAACTGCTCGACGATGGTTCCACCGTGCCGTTTGTCTCGCGCTACCGCAAGGAGGCAACCGGCGGCCTCGACGATACCCAGTTGCGCAATCTGGAAGAGCGCCTGCGCTACCTGCGTGAACTGGAAGCGCGGCGCACGGCCATCCTCGGCAGCATTGCCGAACAGGGCAAGCTCACGCCGGAGCTGGAAGCCGCGCTGCAGGGCGCAGCAACCAAGATGACGCTGGAAGACCTCTATCTCCCCTACAAACCCAAGCGCCGCACCAAGGCCCAGATCGCGCGGGAGGCCGGGCTTGAGCCGCTGGCCCAGGCGCTGCTGGAGGATCCGAGGCTGGACCCGGAGCAAACCGCTGTTGCCTATATTTCCGCCGAGCAGGGCGTGCCGGACGGCAAATCCGCGCTGGACGGCGCGCGCTACATCCTGATGGAGAAATTCGCCGAGGACGGCGAGCTGCTGGGCGAGCTGCGTGAATACCTGTGGCGCGAAGGCTCCCTCAAGGCCACGCTGGAGGAAGGCAAGGCGGAGGAGGGGGCGAAATTCTCCGACTATTTCGCCTACCGCGAACTGATCCGCAACGTCCCTTCCCACCGCGCCCTGGCGCTGCTGCGCGGGCGCAACGAGGGGGTGCTGCACCTGGCCTTGCTGGTGGGCGACGAAGACGCGCCGCGCAACACGCCTCATCCGTGCGAAAGCGCCATCGCCCGGCGCTTCGGCATCGCCGACCTGCAGCGCGCGGCGGATCGCTGGCTGCTGGAGGTGGTGCGCTTCGCCTGGAAGGTGAAGCTTTCCACACACCTCGAAGCCGAGCTCGTCACGCGCCTGCGCGAGGCCGCCGAGGCCGAGGCCATCAAGGTGTTCGCGCGCAACCTGCACGACCTGCTGCTGGCCGCGCCGGCGGGGCCCAAGGCGGTGATCGGCCTCGATCCCGGGCTGCGTAGCGGCGTCAAGGCGGCGGTGGTTGACGCGACCGGCAAGCTGCTCGATACCGCCACCATCTATCCCCATGCGCCGCGCAACGACTGGGACCGCTCCATCGCCGTGCTGGCGGCGCTGGCGAAAAAACACGGCGCTTTACTGGTGAGCATCGGCAACGGCACCGCCTCGCGTGAAACCGACCGCCTCGCGGCGGACCTCATCAAGCTTCACCCTGGGCTGGGCTTGCAGAAAGTGGTGGTGAGCGAAGCGGGGGCGTCGGTGTACTCGGCCTCGGAATTCGCCGCCAACGAATTCCCCGAGTTGGACGTGACACTGCGCGGCGCGGTGTCCATTGCCCGCCGCCTGCAGGATCCGCTGGCGGAACTGGTGAAGATCGACCCCAAGGCGATCGGCGTCGGCCAGTACCAGCACGACGTAAGCCAGTCCGAACTGGCGCGCGGGCTGGACGCGGTGGTGGAGGACTGCGTCAACGCAGTGGGCGTGGACGTCAACACCGCTTCCGAGCCCTTGCTGGAAAGGGTGTCCGGCCTGTCGTACGCGCTTGCCCGCAACATCGTCGAATTCCGCAACAGCAACGGCGCCTTCAAAAATCGCGCCGAACTCAAGCGCGTGCCGCGCCTCGGCGACAAGGCCTTCGAGCAGGCCGCGGGCTTCCTGCGCATCGCAGATGGCGCCAACCCGCTCGACGCCTCCGGCGTGCATCCCGAAGCCTATCCGCTGGTGCAGCGCATCCTCGACGCCAGCGGGCGCGAGCTCAGGCAGGTCATCGGCGACAGCGCGTTCCTGAAAACCCTCGACGCGCGCAAGTTCACCGACGAAAAATTCGGCCTGCCCACGGTGACGGACATCCTCAAGGAACTGGACAAGCCCGGCCGCGACCCGCGCCCCGAGTTCAAGACCGCCGTGTTCCAGGAGGGCATCGAAACCATGAAAGACCTCCAGCCCGGCATGGTGCTGGAAGGGGCGGTGACCAACGTCACAAACTTCGGCGCGTTCGTCGACATCGGCGTGCACCAGGACGGCCTGGTGCACATTTCGGCGCTGGCCGACAAGTTCGTCAAGGACCCGCACAGCGTGGTCAAGGCGGGCGACATCGTCAAGGTCAAGGTGCTGGAAGTGGATGAAAAGCGCCGCCGTATCGCGCTCACCATGCGCCTGTCCGAGCAGCCCGCCGCCCCGGCGGCGCCGAGCGAGAGCCGGCGCGACAGCAAGCCGCCGCGCCGCGAAACGCCCGCGCCTCAGCCGCAGGGCGCAATGGCGACGGCCCTCGCCAAGTTGCGCAGATGACTCACAACGGCATTCCGCTGGTTTTCGTCGATCTCGAAACTACCGGCGCCACGGCGGCGACGGACCGCATCACCGAAATCGGCATTGTCGAAGTCAGCGCGGATGGCGTCAGCGAATGGAGCAGCCTGGTCAATCCCGGCGTACCCATCTCGTCTTTCATCGAGCGCCTGACCGGCATCAGCAACGCCATGGTGGCGCATGCGCCGACTTTTGACGAGCTCGCCGAAGAGGTGCTGGCGCGGCTGCAGGGCAGGCTGTTCGTCGCCCATAACGCGCGCTTCGATTACGGCTTCCTGCGCAGCGAATTCAAGCGCGCCGGCGTCGACTTCCGCGCCACGGTGCTGTGCACGGTCAAGCTCTCGCGCAAGTTGTTCCCGCAGCACTTCAAGCACAGCCTCGACACCCTGATCGAGCGCTACGAGCTGTCCGTGGCGGGGCGCCACCGGGCGCTGGCCGACGCGCAGCTGATCCACCAGTTCTGGCAGAGAATCCATCGTGACCTGCCCCACGAAACCATCGCCGAGGCGGTGACTTTGCTCACCGCGCAGCCCGTCGTGCCGCCGCAACTGGATGCGGGCATGGTGGAGGAAATGCCGCAGAACCATGGGGCGTATATATTCTACGGCGAAGGCGATGCGCCGCTCTTCGTGGGCAAGAGCAGCAACGTCAGGAAGCGCGTGCTGGCGCATTTTGCCGCCCCTGCTGATGCCAGCCTTTGCGCGCAGATCAGGCGAGTCGACTGGGTCGAGTGCGCCGGGCCGGTGGGCGCGCTGCTGCAGGAAGCGGCGCTGCTCAGGAAGCTGCAGCCCGAGCACAACCGCCCCGCGCAGCGTAGCGATGCCGATCTGTGCGCCTGGCACCTGGCCGAGCAGGCGCCAGGCCGCTTCGTGCCCGAACTGGTGTTTGCCGGCGAAGCGGATTTCGCCCATGCGGAAAATCTCTACGGCCTGTTTTCCTCTCCGAAGGAAGCGCACAAGCGGCTGCAGGATCTTGCCCGCGCGCACCATCTTTGCCCCGCCGTGCTGGGCCTGGAAAAAGTGGCACCCGGCGCGCCTTGCTCGGCCCATGAAGCTGGCCGCTGCCTGGGTGCATGCGTGGGAAAGGAGGCTGTTTCGATGCACAGTGCCCGGCTGATGGCGGCACTGGTCAAGCTGAAAACCCTGCCCTGGCCGTTCCCTGGGGCGGCGCTGCTGCTCGAAGGGGAGGAAGGCTACGTGCGCGAAGCCCATGTCATCGACGGCTGGTGCTACCTCGGCACCGCCCGCAGCGAGGCTGAGATTCAAGCCTTGCTGGACGGTGCCCAGCCCCGCTTCGAACGCGATACCTACAAGATTTTGAGCAAGTTCGTGGAACGCATGCAGGTGGTCGGCTGAACCTGGAAAAAGGAGTTAGCCACAGAGAACACAGAGTTCACAGAGAGAAATCAGCATGTTACATCTTGTTTGTGGCTCACCCGGCGGGTAGGACTGGCAAACGTGGACAAGCCCCTGATTTCTCTGTGTTCTCTGTGAGCTCTGTGGCTTGAACTGAGTTTTTTAGCTTTAATACTCGCTCAGTTGGCCGGCCCATCTTCGGACCCGAAGCATTTCAGGTAGTCGGTGCATACAGCGCAACTCGGGGCACGGCAGGCGTTGACGCCGGAACGGTCGCACAGTTGCTTGTAGAAAAATTTCTTCCACTTCATGTTGCCGGTATTTCTGACAAAAAGGCTGGTGAAGTATTCGGATAGCAATCCGGACAGAATTTGCCGGTTGGGCAGCCCCATGTCCTGGTAGAGGTGGTCGTTGCCCATGCAGGCGGTGGCGATGGCAAAGGCCAGCCACTCCGATTCCTTGTCGGGGCGGGTTCGGTGCTCCAGCAGCAGGTCAAGCAAATCGCCGAACTCCTCGCCGCACATTGCTTCGCAGCCTGGCGCTGCAGCGGAGCCCGTTACGCTCATGCCGGCATTCTGCAAGGCGCCAGGAAAATGGCTTTCCATCAGGCTTGCGAAGTTCTCTTCCGCCAGACCCAGCATGGCATGGGTTTTCAGCCCATTATTGCGGCGTGAACCGTGGATCACCCCGGCAAAGGCCCGGGTGAGGTGGTCGGCTGGATTTTGGGCATGCGCCATCAGCCATTCGTAGCTGAGAATTTCCATCGTTCCCTCCTGTTCAGGCCGACATGGCCTCATGGCTATAGCATTTCTTTGGGCATATCCTGGCGCAGGCCTCGCAACCGACGCAGTTCAGTTCGTTGGCGACGGTCATGACCTTCTTTTCATACTCGTCATCATCGTCGTCGTCCGCATCCACCGCGATCAGCTCGCCCTCGTCGTCCACGCCCATGAGTTGCAGCACATCGCGGCCGCACACCTTGAAACAGCGGCCACAGCCGATGCATTTATCCTTGTTGATGGCCTTGACGAACCTGGGTATCCAGCTGCGCCCGTCCGGCATTACCACGCTGGCAAATGACATGACTTCCTCCTTTTACTTGAGTCTGGCGCGAGCTGCACTCAGCGCCTGGTAGGCATCGAAGGTACGCTTTGCCACCTCGGGAATATTTTCCCAGCCGGTCGGCAGATCCTCGGACAGGTCGTGCAGATCCATCTTGAGCTGGGTTGCCTGGGCGTTGAGCTTCTTGACCCTGGCCTTGAGTTCTTCCATTTCATCCATGTTGTTCACCTCAACCGTAATTTGCTACTTCGGGAAATTTATTCACCATTTCCACGCCGCCGTTGACGTATTTGTCGCCTTCCTCGGCCAGCTTTTCCAGGGTGAGGAAGCCGAAGCGGTGCACATCGCGCAACTGCTTGTTGACCGCCACCAGGCGTCCGGCGAGCAGCACCATGCGGCCGAATCCCTCGTGCGACATTTTCATCATGGGCGAGACCATCACTTTGGTCTGGCGTTCGATGGCGAGGCCCACGGCGTTGTAGAACAGCTCCAGCCGCCACAGCGTCTCCGGGTCGGGGTCGCCGATGATGGGGATTTCCTTGCGCTTTTCCTTGTCGATCACGTATGGTTCGAGCAATTCCTCGTCGGACTTGCCTTCCCAGGCGCCGTAGGAATCCTGTGCGCGCCACTGGTTGATCAGTTCCACCAGGAAGGAGGAGGACTTGAGGTCGAATTTTTCCATTACTGTCGTTTCCATTTTTTTACTCCTGATTGGCGGTGAAAACCGCCCCTACATCTCTTCGAAATCGAACTGGCGCTCCTTGCCCTTCAGCATGACCTTGCGTAGCCACGGCGGCGGGGTGCCCTGCAACACCTTCTGCAGCTTGTCGAGGATGACGCTGATCAGTTCCGGTTCGGGCACTTTCACCGGATGCACCCGGGCATTGACTACCTTGGCCGCCGCCGAACCGCCGATGGCGGCCACGTAGAGAATGGCGCAGTCGCGCACGGCGTCGATCTTGGGGGCCAGCTTGTCCTCGTTGCCGTCTTCCTTGAGATCGCCGTCGAACTGGATGGCTTCCACGAACTGGTAGCCTTCCGGCGAGATCTCGTACACGGCGATGTTCTTCGCCCAGCCGAAGTGGGCATCGACAGTTTTCATGTCCTGGGTGGTGAAAGCGACTTTCATGGGGTGCGCTCCTGGTTTGTGGTTAGTGATGAGTTTCAGCTTGCGCATGATCGTTTCCGGGGAGTGGCCAGGAATCAGGATGGTTTTCGTGCAAGCTGTCGATGAAAATGTTGCCCAGTTCGAACACCAGGTCGCGCGTGCCGCGATAGCCCACGGACAGCTTGTGCGCCGCGCCGAGGCGGTCGAACATCGGGATGCCCATGCGCAGGAAGGGGATGCCGAGCCGTTCTGCGGCCTGCCGTCCGTGCGAATGGGTGACCATCAGGTCGCAGCCCGCAGCGCGCTGTTCCAGGTCCTCCAGGTCGCCGATCAGGATCTCTTCCGTCGCCAGCCGCTCCAGCAGCACCGAGTGGGTGGTAGTCACCGCCGCCTCGATCTCGCAGCCCATGTCCGCGAGCAGGGAGCCGATCTGCCACAGCAGGTCGGGTTCGGCACCGATGGCCACCTTCTTCCCGCCGCAGTAAAAATGGGCGTCGAGCATGGCGTCCACCAGCTGGCTGCGCTGGCGGCGATATTTGAGCGGAATCTCGTCCTTGCTCAGTTCCGACAGAAATTGCAGGAACTCGTCGTTGGCTGCCAGGCCGGAAAGGCGGTCGAACAGGCGGAACGGCACGCCGGTCTTCTCCTGCAAGGCCTCGGCCGCCCAGCGCATCTGCTCGCCGATGGCGATGGTGACGGCGGAGCCGCCCATGGAACGTATCTTTTCCACGCTCGCGCCTCCCAGCGTGGTGGGCAGGAAAGTTTCCGGGATGTGCCCGTCCAGCGATCCGGACAGGTCCGGCGCGATGATGGGGTAGAGGCCGAAGGACTCGATGATCTCGCGGATTTCCTCGATGTCGGCCACGGTCAGGTGGCAACCGGGCAGCACGTTGACCTGCCATGCGGTGCGCGGCCGAGGCTCGCATAGCGTGGTCACGATGCGCGTCGCCGCCTTGCCCCAGCCGTCCTGGAAAGCGCCCTGGTAATCGGGGGTGGAAACATAAACCAGCGCGGTGTCGTCCAGCTCCGGGTGGCGCTTGCGGATCAGCTTGAGGTAGCCGTCCACGTCGTCGCCCTTGGTTTCGGTCAGGCCGGTGGAGCAGATGCCGATGACTTCCGGGTGAGCGCGGTTGTAGATGTTGAGGATCGCCTGTTCGAGATTGTCCAGCCCGCCGAGGATGGTGGTGACCTCATTCATGGCCGTGGTCTGGAGCGGAATCGTTTCGCGGAAATGGCGCACGAACAGCACCAGCCCGAAGGCGGTGCAGCCCTGCGAGCCGTGCATCAGCGGCAGGCACTTGTCCAGGCCGAGGAAGGCCAGCGCCGCGCCGATGGGCGCGCTCATCTTGAGCGGATTGACTGTGCAGGCTTTTTTGCTGTGGGTTACGGTTGCCATTTGAATCTCCTTTCGCGTAGGGGCGGTTTCAACCGCCCAATCGGTTGCAGCTTCGCCGGGCGAATGAATTCGCCCCTACAGTTCTTCCCACGGAGCGGGACGCCTGACCTGTTCCCAGATCGGGTTATAGAGCAGCAGGTCGATCTGTTTCATCAGTTCCACCATGCCCTCGTAACCGGCGTATGCGTGGTGGCGTTCCTGGTTGATGTCCATCCACGGCGTCTTGGCCTTGAGCGCGACGAACTGC
>JAUYFW010000221.1 GCA_030690835.1 Sulfurimicrobium sp.
AATATTCTCACCGACCTTTCCCATTTTAGCGTGATCCAGTTCGCTGGCGAAGATGACGAGACCTTCCTGCAGGGGCAGTTGAGCTGCGATGTGCGGCAGGCGCTGCAAAATCATGCCCAGTATGGCAGTTATTGCACGCCCAAGGGGCGCATGCTGGCGACTTTCCTGTTATGGCGCAATGCCAATGGCTTCCAGATGCAACTCCCTGCTGCATTGCGCGAGACGATCCAGAAGCGCCTGGGCATGTATGTGATGCGCTCCAGGGTCAAGGTGAGCGATGCCAGCGCGGCAACGGTGCGTCTCGGCATTGCCGGCCCGGGGGCTGCGGATGCCGTGGCCGAGTTGGGCAGCACCGCGCCGGTGGAAGATTATGCCGTGGCGCAGATTGGGCCGGCGAATGTGATCCGGCTGCCGGGCAAGCGTTTTGAGCTTGTGCTGTCTCCCGAGGATGCGCCAAGCGTGTGGCAGATATTGAGCAAGCATTGCACGCCAGTAGGCAGCGGACGCTGGGAATGGCTCGACATCCAGGCCGGCATTCCCACCGTTACGGCCGGTACGCAGGAACAGTTCGTGCCGCAAATGGCCAACCTGGAACTGATCGGTGGCGTGAGTTTCAAGAAGGGGTGTTATCCCGGCCAGGAAATCGTGGCGCGCTCGCAGTATTTGGGCAAGGTGAAGCGCCGCATGTACCTGGTTCACATCCAGTCCGACACGGCGCCGCAGGCCGGTGACGCGTTGTTCGGACAGGGGCCGGCGGAGCAGTCGGGCGGCATGATCGTCAACGCGCAGGCTTCTCCGCAAGGTGGTTACGATGCGCTGGCGGTGATTCTCAGTACCAGCCTCGAATCCGGCGCTGTGACATGGAAAACCCCGGATGGCCCGGTGTTGCAGCTATTGTCCCTGCCTTACAGCATCGAATAAAGCCAAGGAGTCTGCCGGACTTAGTAGACAATTCGTTAATATTTCGGTCAACGCATTTCCAGCGCTGTGCGTTGAGTTTTCTTAAGATCGGCGTACTTATTGATGAATAAGTGGTTTCGCTGTGCGGCAGGCCCGGTTGTCAAGGATTGCATAGGTATAAAACAATGATCAAGTTGGGATGGCCGTGAAGGTAAGTGCAGTATTCATGTGGGTAGTTGTAGGCGTTTTTCTGATGTCAGGCTTGGCAATTTTTCCTGTACATGCAAAGGATTCCTGTGTTCCGGTTCATTTTGTGGCCGCCAAAGAATCCTTTTGTCTGGAAGTGGCGGATACATTCGCCAGTCGTGAAGCCGGCCTGCAAAATCGCGACAGTATTCCAAGCCGGGGCGGCATGATTTTCGTGTTCCCGGAAAATGCGCCGCGCGTTTTCTGGATGAAAGACACGCTCCTGGAACTTGATATCCTTTTTCTCGATGGTGCCGGCGTGGTGCGAGGTCTCGTGACCCGCGTGCCGCCCGGCCCTATCAAACTTTATGCCCCGGCACGATATGTGATCGAGTTGCCGGGTGGCACGGGCGAGGCACTGGGGTTGTGGCCGGGTGATAAAGTGTTGTTGCCTAAAAGATTGACGCGCTCTATATTCAAGTAGGAATGGTTGTTTCATAATGTTCGGATATAGGTAATTGGGGCTTTGCGTAGGGGTTTCTACCCTAAACAAGAATAGCGAATGCCATTAAAAATATCAGGGAGGTTTTTGTCATGCCAACTCAAGTTTCGTATAGATCATGCTGCCGTCACGCAAACGTCGCGGTTGCGCTTTTGATGGCTTTTGCTGCTGTGAATACTCAGGCCAACGATGGTTTTTTTACAGATGGCGTGACATCTGACAAGGAGAGGGCCTCCGAAGCGAGGTCTACCGAGCAGAAGGCCACCAAGGCACGGGTTGGTGCAGGCCCCAAAACGCCCGCGGTCAAAACCATTACTAATTTCACCCAGGCCTTGCGTTGCATGGATGAGTTGTTTCTCGCCAATGGCAAGCAGGGTATCGTGATTACATCGGCCGGCATCCCCGATGCGACAGGCAAGGCAAGAGCGGGAGACAAGGAGATGATGATCTCGGCGATCTCCAAAATGACGATGAAGAGTAATGCCTTTGAATTCATTGATTTAACGTCCGGACAGTCTGGTGAGGGCGACTTGGCCAAGTTGTTTGAACTCAAGGGCGGAGGGGGTACCAAAATCCCCGATTATTATATTCGGGGCGCGGTGACCCAGTTGGACGACAACGCGGTGCGCGAAAGCAAGGGTTTCGGAATCGCATTGCCGTTTCTCGATCTGGGTTACTCCAAGGATCAGTCCTTCGATATCATTAGTATGGATATGAGCGTTGGCGATGCTTCAACCCGGCGCATCCTTCCTGAAACAAATACGTCCAACACCATGATTATCACCAAGGGCGGTCGTTCAGGCGAGGCGGGAGGAAAAATCTCCAAAATGGGGCTAAGTTTCAACAAGGACCTCAGCCGCACGGAAGGCGTGGGCGCAACTTATCGCACCCTTATCGAGCTTGGATTGATCGAAGCCCTGGGCAAATTTACCCGTGTTCCTTACTGGAAGTGCCTGGACATCGAATCTACCAACCCGGAACTGCTTGACCAGGTGCGCGAATGGTATGACGTTGCTTCGGAAAAAGATCGTATTTTGTTTATTCAGCAGAAGCTGGCCGGGATGGGGCGCTATAAAGGCCCACTAAACGGTGCCATAAGTGATGAATTGAAGGCTGCCATTGCCGAATATCAGGCTTATGTTGGACTAATCGCGGATGGCCGGGTTAACTTCGATATTTATTTCAGCCTGAAGGATGATACGCAAAATCAGCTCGCTGCATTGCCGCTCACACCACAGAGGCAGGCGCCCGTGCCGGGACTTGCCCCCGCAGCCGTTTCCCCCGTTCCTGCAGTTGCCGCGCCCGCGCCCGCATCGGCAGTGCCATTCCGGATGATATTGACCAGTGATCGGGGGGGCAATCCAACCTACAAGGTGGGCGAGTTTCTTAATATGAAAATGTCTCTTAATACGCTCGGGTTTGCATATTGCTTCTATGAAGATGTCGGCAAGAATACCGCGCGCATCTTCCCTAATCGATTCTATCGCGATTCCATGTTGACCGGAAATTTCCAGGTGCCATTACCGACTGGCGGATTCAAGATCAGGTTCGACCGTCCGGGGCGTGAGCGGGTCGCCTGTGTCGGTTCTGATCGTGAGCTGGTTGTTCCATCCGGCTTGGCAGGAAGCAAGGATTTGAGCCCTTTGACGGTGCGTTCCGTGGATGAGGTTGTTGGTCAGTTTAAAAGGCTTAACCCGGTGATGACGACGAACCTTGTCGAAATTACGGTTCAATAGGGTACGATTTTATAGTGCCGGGGTGATGTGTGGCATTGTGTCTCTGGCAAGGGGATGATATGGCGTGCATGAAGAAATGGGCGTTTTTTTGGGTGCTGGCATGGTGTGGGGGAAATGCCGGCGCGGCGGAGGAGGTTTTCTGGTCAGAGGATGTTTTCTGGTCAGGGGGGGTTAAGTTGGCCGGTGAAATCGTTGTTGTTCCTTCGGGTGGCGCTGCAAAAAGTAGCGCGGCAGGTGCATCCGAGAGCAGGAAGAAGGCGCGCTCCTCCCGAAATGACCCTTCCGCCCCGGCGGCTACGGCGATTGTAATCGTGCCGGAAGAAGAGGAAGGGGTTCTCTCCCCGTCCGGGATGGGCGCTCCACCGGATAATCGTGCCAAGGCACGGGATTATTCGCGCGACTCGGATTCTGGCAGCCCTGCGACCGTGCTGAAACTGCCTGACAACGCACCCGATGGCACTGAAACGGCTCGGGATAGCCTGGAAAAAAATCGCAGCAAGGCCCGTCGATATTCGGAAGGAGACACCGGTAATGGCGGTAAGGCAGGCACTTACGTAAAAATCGGCACTTCGGTCGGCGTTGTCGGGTCGGACGGGGTTGTTGTTTTCGTTTGCGATGATACGAACAATACCGCCGGGCATATTGGCGATGATACGCGCTCGGGGAACGTGTTCTCCATCGTTATCAACGGAAATCTGGTTAAGGCCCGGTGCAAGTAGAAAAATCACTACACTATTGCGCGTTGTTAATGTCAACCCGGTAACCAATGGTGCGTTATGTTCACGAGGATATGCACAACCACGAGGATATTCACAATGAAAAGTTTCTGGGTTTTGACTGGGGTGGCGATATTTTTTGCGGGTACTGCGGTAGCCCAGGTGTCGGTGGATGTGTCCAGTTATGGGGTGCGTGTTCAGTCTGGCGCAGGGACGGAAGTTAATGTGAACTCGGGAAGTATCGGCTCTGACGTTCAGATGGAGGGCGTAGCCGTCATCAATGGTGAGGTGTTCATTGATGGAGAAAAAATTCCGGAAGGGAAATCGGTCTATACCTCAAAAAAGACCAAAAAAACTTATCTGATCCACTGGGGTAAAAACGGCAATGTCAGTGTTTCGGAGAAATAACATGAAACTGCAGCGATTGATCTTGAGCGTCTTGCTGCTGGGGACGGTGTTGCCGGTCTGCGCGGAGATCATATTTCAGGTTGGGGGTGAAGGTTCCGTTATTCAGCTGTCAAATTACCCCGCTTCCATGTCGGGTATTGTTATATTTTCCCCTCTGCCCTCCGCTTCAGCGTCTCCACAAGTGGCTCGCAATTTGCAGCGCGCACATGCCTGGAGTGGCTATAACAGTCAAAATAATGCAACAGGTGGGCCGCTGGTGTTCGGGGGAACAGGTGCAGTGACGGATAGGCAGGCGGCTGCAAGAGCCAATGTGTCCCGCGCGCAGGCTTTTCGCCTGGATTACTACAAATAATGTTAATGGGGATTGGAATGGCATATTCGCGAGTTGGGTTTGGTTTGAAGCGCGCAAAGAGATGGTGGGTTGCGGTGCTGGCTTTGTTCCCCTGTCTGGCTTGGGGAATGGAGATTTCCTCGGGCGATTTTCAGTCCATACTTAATTCGCGTGCCGACACCCTGACGGTGTGGAACTTAGCGGACAATCCCAAGATATTTATTTTTGATTTCCCCGGCCTTGCCCTGCAGGGGCGTACTTTTAACCGTGTGACGCAGTTTACCGAACAGGTTCAGGCTAACCTTGGCTACCCAAGGGTTCTGACTAATGATGAAGTTACCAAGTACATGGAGTCGCTGCGGCGAACGCAGGCGAATTTCGCTTTCGGTCATGATCTATTGGTGAACGAACTGGTGCAATTTTACAATCTGGTGGATCGTGACAAGGTGGATCTTTTTCCGGAAGAACTGGCGTTGCGGGATTTCCTGCTGGAACAGGGGTTAATGAAGGTTTGGCGGAATTTTTATCAGGCAATTAAGCCGGATGTGGTGATTTTGTCCATACCGCAAATGCAGCAGAAGAAAGTGGATGAGCCGCCCGTGAGCGAACTGGCGCGCCGTGCAATTTTCACGCATGAGATATCCCACGGTGAGTATTACACCAACCAGTACTATGCCACTTACTGTCGTCGATTCTGGAGCGAGACACTTAATGATGCGCAGCGTGAAGCATTTATCAATTTATTTAAAAAATATAATTATGCGGTTACCATGGAAGAGTTGTTGGTCAACGAAATGCAGGCCTATCTGATGTTTACGCCCGATCCAAATTCATTTAGCGCGAGGAAGCTTGGCATTACGGATGGAGAACTGGAGTCCTTGCGTGAGATGTTCCGACAAGGCAAGCCGCCTACCAAGCTGCCCCTGCGTTAATCTGAGAAAAGGAGTTTACTAAATGATAATTCGATATGGGTTGGTTGGCTTGATGTTTTGCATGGTTGCTGGTGTTGCCGATGCGCAAGTCAGCCAGCGTACGCAAATCAAGGGTAATACCGAAATCAATGTTTCCACAGAGAATACAACAGCCATTGCCACCGGCGAGAATAATGTCGCGCGCAACCGGATTGGCGTGGTACAAGGAAATAAAAAGGGCGATACCAAGATTAATGTCAACGCGGCAAACGTTACAACCGTTGTAGGAGGACGTAACAAGAAAGCGTGCACAAATATAGGGAGCATTGTCAGCGATGATTGCAAATAAAATTTTTGTTCAGGGTGGTGTGGGCTTACTTTTGCTCTTGGTAGGCGGCGCGGCCTTGGCTGTACAGAATTTGGATGCGCACGGACAAAGCAAGGTCAATAACGCCATGGCGAAGAAATGGTCTCAGTCCGATTCCAAAAAGGATGGCTATAAGGCTCAGCAGGATAAAAGCGTGGTCAATGTCGGCAGCAGGAAAGGGGGCGATTGCGTTGTAAACGTAGGTACCGTCCAGAAAGGCCAAAAAGCGCCGAAGGACATTGTTGTGACCACCAAGGAAGTTATTAACATCTGCAAGTGAGGGGAATTATGAATAAGCGTACTGGTTTTGTGCTTTCTGCGCTGGTGGCCGGATTTCTTTCTATGGTCGCGGTTTCATCGGCGGCATTCGGAGCGGGCGATGAAGCCAAACTGAAGGAACTTGAGCGGGCCATGAGTGCGCCAGCGGAGGGCGGTATAGTCAAGAAGCCTCGCACACGTGCCATTGTTTTTGACAATGAACCAGCGCAGGCGGCTGCTCCAGCCAGCGAGACCAAGGCGGCGAGTGCGGGGGATTGCAGTGCCATATCGCCCGATGTGAAGGCAACCGCCGTCGACTTTGCCATTCAATTCAAGGTTGGGAGCGCCGAGGTGGCGCCTGCTTCCGAAGAGATATTGCGGCAGATTGCCAAAATTCTGGCTCTTTCACCGGATCGATGTGTACTGGTGGAGGGACACACCGACGCATCTGGAAATGCGGACAGGAATATGTCCCTTTCCCGTGAACGCGCCGGATCGGTTGTTAAATTTATTGTCGAAAAGGCGGGGATGGATCGCAATCGCTTCGTTCCAATTGGCAAAGGGTCTAGCGACCCTCTGAAGAACCTCGATCCACGCGACTCCAAGAATCGCCGTGTGGTCTTTAAGGTCGTCGGGTAACGACGTGTTTTGAAGTAACTGGATTTAATTAACTTTTAGGAGAGTCATTATGCGTTTGATCACTTTGTTTATCGCTTCCGCCATTATTGCTGCCCCTGCGTTTGCTCAGCAGACTCAGCGTTCCAGCAATCCTCAAGGTGTCCAGATTCAGGGCAACACCGAGATCAAGGCTGACCAGAAGAACGTGACTGCCGTAGCCGTGGGCGAGGGCAATACCGCCAAGAACACTGCTGGCGCGATCAAGGGTGGCACCCAGATTCAGGGCAACACCAAGATCAAGGCCTCGCAAAAGAACGCCACCGCTGTAGCCGTTGGCAAGGGCAATGAAGCCAGTAATGAAGCTGGTGTAATTGGTGGTAAGTAATTAACTTGTTGTAAGTTTATTTGTTGATAACTTAAAGGGGACTACTATGCGTAACCAACTCGTATTTGCAGCACTGATCGCTTTTGCTTCTACCGCAGCCTTTGGCCAGGCTTCCCAGGCCGGTCGTTCCGGTTCGATGTCTTCCCCGAATGCGCAAGGCGTGCAAATTCAGGGCAACACCGAGATCAAGGCTGACCAGAAGAACGTGACTGCCGTAGCCGTGGGCGAGGGCAACACTGCCAAGAACACTGCTGGCGCAATCAAGGGTGGCACCCAGATTCAGGGTAACACCAAGATCAAGGCATCGCAAAAGAACGCTACCGCTGTAGCTGTTGGCAAGGGCAATGCAGCCGCCAACGAGGCAGGTGTGATCGGCGGTAAGTGATACTTTACCGTCACTCGCATATTATAAAGCCGCCTTAGGGCGGCTTTTTTGTGCGCCCAGCATGGGCGCGATCTTGGGGGTGCAAGTCCTCCCGCAAGCTGACCACAGGCAAGAGACTGCGAAGTTCTTGTGGTCAAAGGTTGGCGGCGTAAATCCGGCGGTTGTGCGGGGATGGATTGCGTTCTTACCTGGGGAGACCTCGCCTCGTGGGTGTACCCGTGAAGGGCCGAACGAGAAGGAGCGTGAAACGACATGCCGATGGAGAGTGTATTGCATCAGATGCCTGCGCAAGCGGGGCGGGTTCCGGCTGGGCGCGGTGAAGCCGCGTCCTCCGTAACCAGCGATGAAACACGCTTCACGCGGTGTGACCTGGGAAGCGCAGGGCAAGACAGCCTGCTTATGCACCTGCTGGCCCCAGATACGGGATGATCTGCGGAACGGGCGGTACACGCCCCAACCGGTTCGCCGGGTGCAGATACCCAAGCCTGGGGGCGGTATGCGGGAACTGGGCATCCC
>JAUYFW010000227.1 GCA_030690835.1 Sulfurimicrobium sp.
CGTAATAAATGGTCTCCAGCGCCTGTTCCGCCCGTTCGTTCAGGGGCGTGTGATAGACACCGGCCTGTTCCAGCACACTGAGCCGATAATCCCCGCCGCCGTCGAGATGCACCACTTCCAGACTCGCCTTGATCAAGGCGATGGTCGGCAGAAATTGGCCCCTTTGCAGACCGTTGCGGTAGAGGGCATCCGGCTCGGCGTTGGAAGTCGCCACCACGGCCACGCCATGGTCGAACAGGCCCTGCAGCAGTCCACGCATCAGCATGGCATCGGTAATGTCGGTGATGTGGAACTCGTCCAGGCACAGCAGACGCACATGTTGGGAAAATTCCCGGGCCATGCGGGCCAGTGGATCAGCCTGCCCTTTCATGGCGGCAAGACGGGTGTGGATTTCCTGCATGAAGTGATGGAAATGCATGCGCCGCTTGTGTTTCAGCGGCACGCAGGAAAAGAATGCATCCATCACAAAACTCTTGCCGCGTCCCACCGCGCCCCACAGATAGAGCCCACGCACCGGACGGGGTTTGAGGACATGACGCAGCAGGCTGACATGCAGGAATGGGGGCGGCTGTAACAGCTCGTCATGGAGCCGTTGCAACTGGTCAATGGCGGCGCGCTGTGAGGGATCCAGAACCAGCCCGCGATCATCCGCCTGGCGTTGCAGGCAGGCCACGACTTCAGCGCCGGATACCTTCACTGCCGCGCTCAAACCTCCAGCAGTTGCCGCGCCGGGTCTTCCAGCGCTTCCCTGATCGCCAGCAGGAACAGCACCGCCTCGCGGCCGTCAACAATGCGATGATCGTAGGACAGTGCCAGATACATCATGGGACGGATCACCACCTGCCCGTTTTCCGCCACGGGCCGGTCGTAGGTCTTGTGCATGCCGAGGATGGCGCTTTGCGGCGGGTTGAGGATGGGGGTGGACATCATCGAGCCGAACACGCCACCATTGGAAATCGAGAAGGTGCCGCCGCTGAGTTCCTCCATCGTCAGCTTGCCGTCGCGCGCACGATTGCCGAATCCGGCGATCTGTTTCTCGATCTCGGCAAAGGATAACTGGTCCGCATCGCGCACTACCGGCACCACCAGGCCGCGCGGCGAACCCACCGCGATGCCGATATCGAAGTAGCCGTGGTAAACGATGTCGCTAGCGTCGATAGAGGCGTTCACCACCGGAAATTTTTTCAGCGCCGCCACCGCCGCCTTGACGAAGAAGGACATGAAGCCAAGCTTGACGCCATGTTCCTTCTCGAACTTTTCCTTGTAACGGTTGCGCAACTCCATCACCGGCTGCATGTTGACTTCGTTGAAAGTGGTGAGGATGGCGGCGGTTTGCTGCGCCTGCACCAGTCTTTCCGCGACTTTTGCGCGCAGACGGGTCATGGGCACGCGCTGCTCGGGGCGTTCGCCGCTCATGGCCGGCGCCGGAATTTGCACCGGCGCGTGGGCGAATGTCGCTGGAGCGGGCTTCTCCAGTTGCGCCAGCACATCCTCCCTGGTGATCCGCCCGCCACGACCGCTGCCCACGATCCGGGCCGTGTCCAGTTCGTGCTCCGCCACCAGCTTGCGCAGCGAAGGACTCAAGGCGGGCTCGACCGCAGCCGCTTTAGTCGTGGCTACCACCCTGGCCTCGGTATCAAGCAGGGCGAGCACTTCGCCGGGACGGACCACCTCGCCGTTGTGTTTCACAATCTTGCTCAACACGCCGGCCCGGGGCGCGGGCAGTTCCAGCACCACCTTGTCGGTTTCCAGGTCGATCAGGTTCTCGCCCTGGGATACGGCCTCCCCTTCCTGCTTGTGCCAAGTCAAAAGGGTGCCTTCCGTGACCGATTCAGACAGGGCCGGGACTTTGATTTCGATTAACATTGATGTCTCCACAAGACCGTAGGGTGGGCAAAGCAGAGCGTGCCCACCATTTTCGCGTGGGCAGATGAAGCCTGCCCACCCTACCAACTTTTTGCTACCCACAAAACTTTTGCCACAGAGGACACAGAGATCACAGAGCGTTCTTCTCTGTGCCCTCTGTGATCTCTGTGGCTAGATTTCAGGCCAGCGCCGCATCCACCAGCGCCTTCTGCTGCTCCACGTGCTCCGCCAGATACCCCCCCGCCGGCGCCGCCGATGATTTGCGGCTGGAGTGGCTCAGGGCCTGGCCCGGCTTCATGTGCTGGCGCAGATAATGTTCGATGGCGTACCACGCGCCCTGGTTCTTCGGCTCTTCCTGCACCCACATGACTTCCTTCGCCTTGGCATACAGCTTCATCTGGGCGGCAAACTCCTCATGCGGGAAGGGGTAAAGCTGCTCCACGCGCAGGATGGCAATGTCCTTGATGTTGCGCTCGCGCCGCGCCGCCACCAGGTCGTAGTAGACCTTGCCGGAACAGGCGATGACCCGCCGCACCGCCTTGGCATCGAGCTTTTCCTGCTCCGGGATCAAGGGCTGGAATGCGCCGTTGGCGAGATCGTCCAGGCTCGACACCGACTCCTTGTGGCGCAGCATGCTCTTGGGACTCATGATGATGAGCGGCTTGCGGTAGGGGCGCAGCATCTGGCGCCGCAGCATGTGGAACATCTGCGCCGGCGTGGACGGCACGCACACCTGCATGTTGTATTCGGCGCACAGTTGCAGGTAGCGCTCCAGACGGGCCGATGAATGCTCCGGCCCCTGGCCCTCGTAACCGTGCGGCAGCATCAGCACCAGCCCGCACAGGCGTCCCCACTTGGTTTCGCCGGCGCAGATGAACTGGTCGATCACCACCTGGGCGCCGTTGGCGAAATCGCCGAACTGGCCTTCCCAGATCACCAGATGATCCGGCTCGGCGGTCGAATAACCGTACTCGAAACCCAACACCGCCGCCTCCGACAGCACCGAGTCGATCACCAGGAAATGCGGCTGGTTGTCGGAGATATGCTGCAGCGGAACACACTCGCCGGCATCCCATTTTTCGCGGTTCTGGTCGTGCAGCACGGCATGGCGGTGAAAAAAGGTGCCGCGCCCGCTGTCCTGTCCGGAAATGCGCACGCCGTAGCCGTTCTCCAGCAGGGCGGCGTAGGCGAGATTTTCCGCCATGCCCCAGTCGAGTGGCAGTTTGCCCGCGCCCATCAGCCTGCGGTCGGCGATGATTTTCTCCACCCGGGGATGAAGCTTGAAGCTGCCCGGCACCGTGGTCAGCTTTTCCGCCAGGCGCTGCAAATCCTGGAGCGGCACAGCGGTATCGGCGGGCTGATTCCAGTTGGCGTTGGTGAATTTTTTCCAGTCGGTGGCGAAAGCGCGCTTGAAGTTGCTCAGCACCGGCTTGCAGCGGAGCTGCTCGCCCGCGTCCAGGGTGGCGGTGTGATTGGTGATCATCTGCTGCGCTTCGTCCGCCGTAACCACGCCCTCCGCGATCAGGCGCTCGGCATAAATCCACCGCGTGCCGGGATGCTGGGCGATTTTCTTGTACATCAGCGGCTGCGTCACCGCCGGCTCGTCCTGCTCGTTGTGGCCGAGACGGCGCAGGCACACCATGTCGATGACCACGTCCTGCTTGTACATCATGCGGTAATCGAAGGCGATCTGGACGGCCAGCAGCACCGCTTCCGGGTCGTCGCCGTTGACGTGGAACACCGGCGCCTCGACCATCTTGGCCACGTCGGTGCAATACAGGCTGGAACGGGTGTCGCGCGCGTCCGAGGTGGTGAAGCCGATCTGGTTGTTGACCACGATATGCACCGTGCCGCCGGTCCGGAAGCCGCGCGTCTGCGACATGTTGAGGGTTTCCATCACCACGCCCTGGCCGGCGAAAGCCGAATCGCCGTGGATCAGCACCGGAATCACCTGCTCGCCGAGACGGTCGTTGCGGCGATGCTGGCGCGCGCGCACCGAGCCTTCCACCACCGGGTTGATGATTTCCAGATGCGAGGGATTGAAGGCCAGGGTGACATGCACCGGCCCGCCGGAAGTGGCAACGTCGGAGGAAAAACCCTGGTGGTATTTCACGTCGCCGGTGGTGATATGGTCGTCGTGGGTATGGACGCCCTCGAATTCCTTGAACAGGTCGCGTGGCATTTTGCCGATAATATTGATTAGCACGTTGAGGCGGCCACGGTGGGCCATGCCGAGTATGATTTCCTGCACCCCGCCGGCGCCGGACAGCTCGACCAGATGATCGAGCAAGGGGATCAGGCTCTCGCCGCCTTCCAGCGAAAAACGCTTCTGCCCGACAAAGCGGGTGTGCAGGTATTTTTCCAGCGTCTCCGCCGCCGTGATGCGGCCCAGGATGTGTTTCTTCTGTGCCGGGGCGAAACTCGGGCGCGCGCGGCGGCCTTCGATCTGCGCCTGCAACCAGCGTTTCTGGCCGGTATCGCTGATGTACATGTATTCCGCGCCAAACGTGCCGCAGTAGGTTTCCCGCAGCATCGCCAGGATCTCGGCCAGTGGCGCCTTGTCCAGCCCCACCAGCGAGCCGGTGTCGAAGACCGTGCTCAGGTCGGCTTCGGTCAGGTCATAGTAGGCGAGTTCCAGTTCCGGCACATGAGGGCGCTCGAAGCGCTTGAGGGGGTCGACGTTGGCATGGCGCATGCCGAGAAAACGGTAGGCGTTGATCAACTGCAACACCTTGACCTGCTTGCGCTCCAGTTCGAGGTAAGGAGAACACACCAGCGAAGGGTTTGCCGCGACAGGGCGCCTGGCGCGCTGGATGAATGACTCGCGAATCGGGGCATGGGCGATATCGCGCACCGGGCCACTGCCGCCCTGCTGCAGTCGCTCAAAATAACGCTGCCATTCCTCGCTGACACTGTCCGGATTGCCCAGCCAGGATTCGTACAGGCCCTCGATGAACTCGGCATTGCCGCCGTAGAGGTAGGAGTTGTCGAGAAATGCCTGCATTTCGTTCATGGTGCTCATCCTCGATTTCTTGGGGGTGAAAGGTGAAGCCGCTTGGCTACGCCTTCGCTGTGAAAAGTGAAATGTAAAATCATCCGCTGCGCACCCTTCACATTTCACCCTTCACATTTCACCTTTTACCAATCGGCACCAGATCGCGCTGCGCCGCGCCGCGATAGAGCTGACGCGGACGGCCGATTTTCTGCTCCGGGTCGGTAATCATTTCATCCCACTGCGAGATCCAGCCGATGGTGCGCGCGATGGCGAAAATCGCGGTGAACATGTTGGTCGGGACGTTCATGGCGCGCAGGATGATGCCGGAATAGAAATCGACGTTGGGGTAGAGCTTCTTCTCGATGAAATATTCATCTTCCAGCGCGATGCGTTCCAGTTCCAGCGCGATCTTGAACAGGCGGTCGTCGTAGATGCCCAGTTCGTTGAGCACTTCGTGGCAAGTCTGGCGCATGAGCCGGGCACGCGGGTCGAAATTCTTGTAGACGCGATGACCGAAGCCCATGAGGCGGAAGGGATTGCTCTTGTCCTTGGCGCGTGCGATGAATTTGGGGATGTTGGACACATCCCCGATTTCCTCCAGCATCTTCAGCACGGCCTCGTTGGCCCCGCCATGCGCCGGTCCCCACAACGAGGCGATGCCCGCCGCCACGCAGGCGAAGGGATTGGCTCCACTTGAGCCCGCCAGGCGCACGGTGGAGGTGGAAGCGTTCTGCTCGTGGTCGGCATGCAGGATCAGGATGCGGTCCAGCGCCTTCACCAGCACCGGGTTGGGCACATATTCCTCGCACGGCGTGGAGAACATCATGTGCATGAAATTGGCCGCATAAGACAGGCTGTTCCTCGGATAAGCAAACGGCTGGCCCATGTTGTACTTGTAGCTCATGGCCGCGATGGTCGGCACCTTGGCGATCAGACGATGGGCGGAAATCTCGCGGTGCCTCGGATCGGCCACGTTGGCCGAATCCTGGTAAAACGCCGACAAGGCACCCACCACGCCCACCATCACCGCCATGGGATGCGCATCGCGCCGGAAGCCGCGGAAAAAATTGTTGATCTGGTCATGCACCATGGTGTGGGTGCGGATGATGTTGTCGAACGAGGCTTTCTGCTCGGCATTCGGCAGTTCGCCGTAATACAGCAGGTGGCAGACCTCGACAAAATCGGCATGCTCGGCCAACTGCTCGATCGGGTAGCCGCGGTACAGCAGCAACCCCGCATCGCCATCGATGTAGGTGATGCCGGAATTGCAGCTTGCCGTCGACATGAAGCCGGGGTCATAGGTAAACACGCCATGCTTGGCCAGACTGCGGATATCCAGCACGTCCGGGCCCACGGTGCCGGAATAGACCGGCAATTCAATCGGCCCGCGGCCATCGCCCAGATCGAGATAAGCCTTGCGCTGCTCTGCCATGTAGTTCTCCAAATTCTCTCTCAAGTATTGTGACAACCGCGCAGCATCTGCTCCACGACGGATGCCGTAGCCGCCTCGCCGCGGACCCGCTGCCACAACTCGTGGTCTTCCAGTTCCAGCAGGGCTTCGAACTCCTGCTGCTGCCGCGCCGTCAATTGAGTGTAATTCTCGCCCAGAAAGCGCTCCAGCACCAGATCAAGTTCCAGCATCCCGCGCCGGCAGCGCCAGCGCAGGCGATTGAGATCCAGCTCCGTCGGCTTCGGCTCCTTGGCACCCCACCCCCCGGCAGGGCGATTCTTGCTGTCGTCCGCCCAGGCGAAACGCCCGAACAGCACGCAGCCCTTCATGCCCGCATCGCAGGGCAAGTTATTCACCCTTTGGCATTTGCCTGCAATCTCGTGCGGACAACCCCAGCCACTCATCGCTTCGCCTCAGGCCTTCTTCACGAATTCGGATTTCAGCGACATCGCACCGATGCCGTCTATCTTGCAGTCGATGTCGTGGTCACCCTCGACCAAGCGGATATTCTTCACCTTGGTCCCGCCCTTCACCACCGATGAGGAGCCCTTTAACTTCAGATCCTTGATCACCGTCACGCTATCGCCGTCATTCAGCACCGTGCCAAAGGCGTCTTTCACCACGCGTTTCTCCTCCAAGCTTTCTGTGGAAGCAGCCGCGCCCCACTCATGCGCGCATTCCGGGCAGATATACATGCTACCGTCTTCGTAGGTGTATTCGGAATTGCATTTTGGGCACTTGGGTAAATTACTCATGGACTCTCTCGTAAATTAAAATCAGGGTTGCGCGGCCAGCGACGCAGGCAAGAACAGCAGCAAGGGATTATCGGGTGACGTTTCGAATCCGAAGCGCTGGTAGTAGCCTGCCGCCTGTACGTCGATGGCATCGACGAACAGGCCAATGCCGCCGGCCTCTGCATGGATGCGTTGTGCCCGGGTCAGGGCGTCAACCAGCAGCAATGCGCCGAGACCTTTGCCCTGATATGGCTTATCGACGGCCAAACGGGCCAGCCTTACACCCGGGATGCGACGCGGCAGCTTTTTTCGCCATGCTTCCGGCAAATGGCGGTTTTCGAGTTCAGCCAGGGCCAGCGCGTAATAGCCGCGGATTCGATCTGGCGCATCCTCAAGACTGGCGACAAAAGTCTTCGACAGCCCCTTGTCCTGATGCTGGCGTGCGACTTGCAGCAGCCAGCCGTTCAGTTCCTGGCGGCCACAGTCGAAACCCCGCCGGTCATGACTCCCAGTTAAAGGATGTACCCGCATCGTCTCGTCTGGCCTTCTGGTAACGCTCCAAGGCAGCCTTCAACTTGGCATTGGGCTTGGGCGAATTTTCCATCAAATCGAGCAGCCAGTTCCAGTCGCGAGGCGACAGGCGGATGACCTCCTCGCGTTCAATGACGGCCTGAGCCTCCTTCAGCGCTGACTGCACCAGAAACTGATTAACCGTGGCACCGCTCAGTTCAGCAGCGCGGCACAATGTTTCATAGACCTCATGCGGAACGCGTGCGCCGATGCGGTCTTGCTTAGGCATTGCGGTTCCCATCATTTTCTCCTGCGTTCAATCAGGGGTTAAATATAACACTGACGCCAAAATGGCGCCATTGTCTTTTGGCAGCAAACCAAAGCGATTCGACTTGGCTTTGAAACCTGCCGCCGTGGCTACACCGTCCGCTTCACCAGCAATTCCTTGATCTTGCCGATTGCGCGCGTCGGATTGAGCCCCTTGGGGCAGACCTCGACGCAGTTCATGATGCTGTGGCAGCGAAACAGGCGGTATGGGTCTTCCAGGTCATCCAGGCGTTCGTTGACGGCCTGGTCGCGGCTGTCGGCGATGAAACGGTAAGCCTGC
>JAUYFW010000231.1 GCA_030690835.1 Sulfurimicrobium sp.
TTAAACCCAAATTTTTAAGGAAATATCATGACTGAACTATTTTCCATCGCCCGTCTGCCGCGCATCGAGTTCGGTGCCGGCAGCGTGAAGAAATTGCCCGGCATCCTCGCGCGCTACGGCAAGCGGGTGCTGCTCGTTACCGGCGGCCATTCTTTCCTTGGCTCGCCGCAATGGGAATGCCTGAGTGCGGCGCTGCGGGAACAGGGTTTTACCTGGGAAGTTTTCCGAGTAACAGGTGGCGAGCCCTCGCCTCAGTTGGTGGACGAGGCAGTCGCGGCGTTGCGCGGCGGGCGGTTCGACGTGGTGCTGGGCATCGGCGGCGGCAGCGTGCTGGATGCGGCCAAGGCCATTGCCGGATTGCTCAAGCCGGGTAATTCGGTGATGGACCACCTTGAAGGAGTAGGGCCAGAGCTGCCTTATCGCGGCCCTGCGACGCCGTTTGTCGCCGTGCCCACCACTGCCGGTACCGGCTCAGAGGCAACCAAGAACGCGGTGCTTTCCACGCATGGCCCGGAAGGTTTCAAAAAATCCTTCCGCGACGAACAACTGGTGCCGGAATATGCCGTTCTGGACCCTGACCTGCTTGCCTCCTGCCCGCCTCACCTGATTGCCGCCAACGGCATGGATGCCTTCACCCAGTTATTGGAATCCTTCGTTTCCAGCAAGGCCAATCCGTTCACCGATGCGCTGGCATGGTCCGGCATGGAGGCGGTACGGGACGGCCTGCCGGCATGGTACGAGAATGGCGGTTTCCCTCACCCCAGCCCTCTCCCAGGGGGCGCACCCGCAAGGAGTGTCCCCGCCGGGATTGGCGGCAATGCCGCTCAATCCGGCGAGAAGGGGGACGAAGTGCCGCTACGCGGTATTAGGCTTACAGCACCAGCGGGGCGGGGGAAAATGGCTTATGCCGCGCTGCTTTCCGGCATCACCCTGGCCCAGGTGGGGCTGGGCTCGGTGCATGGCCTGGCGGCGCCGCTCGGCGCCTTCTTCCCCATTCCTCACGGCGTGGCGTGCGGCACCCTGCTGGAAGCGGCAACGCGCGTGAATATCGAGGCCATGGAAGCGCGCGAGCCAGCCAATCCGGCGCTGGCAAAGTATGCCCGCGTCGGGCGCCTGTTGCATGGCATGAAGCATATGGACGATATTGCGGCGCGCTGCGCGCTGTTGCAGTCCCTGGAGGCGTGGACCGAACGCATGGGCCTGCCGCGCCTGGGCGAGTTTGGTGTGGGCGTGGCGGACTTGCCGCGCATTATTGCCAATTGCCGGGGCAGCAGCATGAAGACTAATCCAGTGGTGCTGAGCGACGCGGAAGTGGGCGAGGTGCTGCGCGCGCGCCTGTGATTTAGAGCCCTTTGTTGGGCAATGAAAGCAAACGATTCCAGATATTATTGATGTAAATCAATGTCTGGTTTTCCGGTTGCCTACAAGCTTCAATTCGCAGCGAGTTTCATCGTCCATTGGTTTTAAATTATAAGGAGGAGATATGAAGCCCAGGGGGATTGCCGCCGCCATTATTGGCGGGTGTTTCATGATTCACGCGCCGGCATGGGCCGAAAGCCCGAGCCAGGCGGCCATGCTGTCGAATACCTGTGCCGGCTGTCACGGCACCAACGGAACCAGTGCCGGACCGAGCATGCCTACCATCGCGGGTATGCCGGAAGTCTATCTGCTGGAATCCATGAAGAAGTTCAAGAGCGGCGAACGTCCGTCCAGCATCATGGGACGTCTGGCAAAAGCCTATTCGGATGAGGAAATCAAAATGATGGCGGATTTTTTTGCCAAGCATCCTTTCGGACGCCAGAAGCAGGAAGTGGATGCGGCCAAGGTTGCCATCGGCAAGCAGATTCACGATCAGCGCTGCAAGAAGTGCCATATGGATAATGGTCGTGATTCCGAGGATAGCGGTATTCTGGCCGGGCAATGGAAAGAGTACATGCAGATCAGCATGAGCGAGTTCCGTTCCGGCAAGCGCAAGATGCCGGAAAAAATGGCGGAAAAAGTCGAGGGCGAAGGCAAGTTGACGCCTGCAGAGGTGGAAGCCGTAATCCATTTTTACGCCAGCCAGCAATAAGGAGCCGATCATGAATCGCAGAAATTTCATTCAAATGGCCGGCATTGCCGCGGGCCTCAGCATGGCTTCCTTTTCCGTCATCGCCCGCGCGGGCGAGGTGCTGCCGAAAAAGGGCCGCCGCGTGGTGGTGGTGGGGGGCGGCTACGGCGGCACCATCGTGTCCAAGTACATCCGCATGAGCGATCCCTCCATCGAAGTGGTGATGATCGAGCGCAACAAGACTTATGTGTCCTGCCCGTTCAGCAACCTGGTGATCGGCGGCAGCCGCGATCTCAAGGACAACATGATCACCTACGAGAAGCTGGCGGCGAAGCATGGCATCCAGGTGGTTTACGATGAAGTGACCGGCATCGATGTTGCCGCAAAGCAGGTCAGAGTCGGCGCCGGAACCATCAGTTATGACCGGCTGGTGCTCTCTCCCGGCATCGACTTCCGTTTCGATGAACTGGAGGGCTACGATCCGCTTGAAACGCCGAAATACATGCCGCACGCCTGGAAGGCCGGCGAGCAGACGCTGCGGCTACGCAAGCAACTGGTGGATATGGCGGATGGCGGCACGGTCGTGCTCTCGGTTCCGGTGACGCCTTTCCGCTGCCCGCCCGGACCCTACGAGCGCATCAGCCAGATTGCCTGGTACCTCAAGAACCACAAGCCAAAATCCAAGCTGATCGTGCTGGATGCCAATCCTGATATCGTTTCCAAGGGGCCGTTATTCAGGAAGGCGTGGGAAAAGCATTACCAGGGCATCATCGAGTTCCATGCCGCCAACAAGGTTAGCAAGGTGGACCACAAGGCCATGAGCGTGGATACCGGCGTGGAAGAGATCAAGGGCGCGGTAATCAACGTGGTGCCACCTCAAAAGGCGGGCGCGGTGGCATACATGGCCGGCGTGGTGGGCGAGGACAAGAAATGGTGTCCGGTGAATCAGGTCACTTTCGAATCCACCCTGGTGCCCAATGTGCATGTGATCGGCGATGCCTGCAGTGCCGGGGCCATGCCGAAATCGGGCTATTCAGCCAACTCCCAGGCCAAGGTATGCGCGCTTAACGTGGTTCAGTTGATGAACGGCAAGGACTTGATTCCGCCCTCGCACGTCAATGTCTGCTATAGCTATGTCACCGACAAGGAAGCCATATCGGTCTCGGCCGTGTACAAGGTGGCCGAGGGTAAAACAATTGCCGTGCCCAACTCGGGCGGGGTGTCTCCCGATCTGTCAGAACTGGAGGGTGTGTATGCCCACAGCTGGATCAAGAACATCCTCCACGAAATGTCTTCCTGAACCACATTCAGCGAGCGTTTCGTTTTTCGCCCCGCCGCCCGGCGGGGTTTTTGTTTAGGCTTTATTCCCTGCCTGGTAACGGCTGGCCAGCGCCTGACGTTGCAGGTAGGTTTCCCGCGCCAGTTGCACGTCCTCGATAAAGTGCGGCAATTCTTCCATCAACAGCGCCTGCGGGCCATCCACCAGGGCTTTTTTCGGCGCCGGGTGGAAATCCACCAGAATCATGTTGGCCCCGGCGACCACGCCTTGCGCCACCACATGGAAAACATCCAGTAAGCCGTCCGGGGCACGTGAACGCGCGCCGACCGAGTGGGACGGGTCGATGCACACCGGCATGCGGGTGAGGCGTTTGACCACCGGCACGTGGGCGAAATCGACGAAGTTGCGGTGCGGGTCGCCCATGTTGGTTTTCATGCCGCGCAGCCCGAACACCACCTTGCGGTTGCCTTCCGAGGCAAGGTATTCGGCGGCATTGAGCGATTCGTCCAGGGTGATGCCGAAGCCGCGCTTGAACAGCACCGGAAGCTCCTGCTGGCGGCCGACGATTTTCAGCAACTCGAAATTTTGCGTGTTGCGCGTGCCGATTTGCAGCATGACGCCGGTGGGGTTGCCGGTCTGGTGCAGGGCGGCGCGGATTTCATCGAGATGGGATTCGTGGGTGATTTCCATGGCGATCACCTTGATGCCATATTTGCCCGCCAGTTCGAACACCCAGGGCAGGCAATCCTTGCCGTGGCCCTGGAAGGCATAGGGGCTGGTGCGCGGCTTGTAGGCGCCCATGCGCGTGCAAACCTGGCCGTTGTCGCGCAGCGCCTTCATCATCGCTTCGACGTGCTCGGGCACGTCCACGGCGCATAGACCGGCGAAAATGTTGAGCGTGTCCTGGCCGAAGCGCACGCCGTTGTAATCGAAGTGCGTGGGCCGGTCGTCGTCCTTGTGGCGTCCGAGCACGCGGTATTCTTCCGAGACGCGCACCACGCGCTCCACGCCGGGCAGGATTTTCATGTCCTCGACGGAAAGCGGCCCGGTGTCGCCAATCAGATAGACTTCGGTGAGCGTTTGCTGCTCGCCTTTTTCCTGGTGAATGCGCGTCCTGATGCCGGGCAACGCATGGAGGTGGTCCATCAGTTGCCGGAAATCGGCGCTTTCGTGGGAAATATCTTGGGTCAGGATCAGAATCATTTTTGTACCCCTTAAATCTTGATTGCCGTACAACCGTGCTCGTCGCAGCGCAAGTAGCTGCCCTGCTCGTACCAGTCCGCCAGCACCCAGCGCTCGCAGCGATGGCCGTCCATTTCATGCACATGAAGTGCCGGACGGTGGGTATGGCCGTGAATCAGGCGCGGATAGTCTCGCTGCCTGAGCGTATTTATAACAGATTCGGCGTTAACGTCCATGATTTCCGCCGTCTTCTGGCGTTGCGCCAGCCTGCTTTGCTCCCGCAGTTGCTCGATCTGCGCCTTGCGCTGTGTCAGTGGCTGGGAGAGAAAATTTTGTTGCCATGCCGCTTCGCGCACCTGCTCCCGGAAGGTCATGTAAGCCGTGTCGTCACTGCACAGCGTGTCGCCATGCATCAGCAGTGTCGCCACGCCGTGAATGACGCGCAAGCTGGGGTCGGGCAGCAGGTGCGCACCGCAGGCGGTCACCAGGGCTTCGCCCATGAGGAAATCGCGGTTGCCATGCATCAGGTACAAGGCCGTGCCGCCGGAACTCAGATTTGCGAGCGCTGAAACAACCTGGCGATTAAAGGGGTCGTCCAGATCATCGTCGCCAGCCCAGTGTTCGAACAGGTCGCCCAGAATGTACAGGGAATCGGCCTGTGCTGCCGTTGTTACAAGGAATTTGGCAAAGGCGGAAAAAACTTCCGGGCGATCCACGCTCAGATGCAGATCAGAGATAAACAGGCTGTGCTTCATATACGGGGAATGAATGGTATGTGAGAGGGGCGGGAGAATGTCACGCCGTCAAACCTCGCTTGCGCTCACAACATGGTCGAAATCAACCCCCAGCGCGTCGAAGTGGGCGTGGCCGCACTGAATCCTGGCCCATTCCGAGCCGCGTAACTTGAACTGGTCTTTCGTACCCTTGGTTTCCCGCACCAGATAGACTTTCTGGTCATCTTCCTTGACGATAGCCCAGTCGGGGTTGTAGGTGCCGATAGGCGTCTCCACCTTGAACCACGATGGCAGTTTGATGAACAGCTTGATGTCCTGCCGCGTACTCATCGCCTCGGCGAACGCCCGCTCCACTTCCGATTCCCACAACACCGCGTCGTAGATCGAGTTGTCCACTTCGATCATGTTGGTGAGATACCCCGCGATCTCTTTTTCCTCGAAAAGCAGCATCTCGTATTCTTGCCCCCCGTTACAATCAGGGATGCGCTCGTATTTGATGCCGTTAATCATCAGATCGTGTAGTTCCGCCTGAATCGAGGCCAAGGCTTGGTCGAGGAAAGCTTGGGGATTGTGCTTCACCTCACCCAGCCGTCCCGACTGAATCAGGATTTGCGCCAGCGTCGAGCGGGGCAACTCCGTCTTGCCTTGCAGGTAGGAAAGCAGGTCGGGAATCCGCGCCGTGGCGTAATCGGCCTTTGCCTGATTCACCGCCAGCAGGGTGGTGGATAGGCCGTTCTTGCCCATCCCCACGCCCGCCCTCTGCACCACGATCCTGGCAGGCTCGATTTTCTCCATGCCTTTCAATCGTTCGGCGGCATTCGTGATGAGGGTCGCGGTCTGGTAATCCACGGCGTAACGGGTCTTGTGCTTGATGCGCGCCCACAATTCCTTGAAGTCTTCATTGAGCCGCCAGCCCTGTTTCAGATTCGCGGTGCGGCGCTCTTTCTTGTTGGTGATGCGCCCTTCGAACTTGACGCCGCATTCATCCTCGATCTCGGTTTGGAGTTTGCGGGCGAAGTCGTCGTAACTCTCGTTGGCGATGACCGTCAGGCGGTTGATATTCGGGTCGAAGCAACGTTCACCCGTTTCCAGCACGGGCAGCCGTAGCCCGCGCCCGATTTCCTGCCGCTTCTTGATCTCCGACCTGGTTTCATTGAGGGTGCATATCTGGAACACATTGGGGTTATCCCAGCCCTCGCGCAAGGCCGAGTGGCTAAAAATGAAGCGTAGCGGCTCATCCAGCGATAGCAGTTGTTCTTTCTTGCTCATGATGAGTTCATAGACTTCGTCGTCGGCCTGCGTATCGCCGCGCGTGTCCTTCGGTACACCCTTGTACGCGGCGAAGTAGCCGTTATGCACCTTGTCCACGGGCAAGGGCTTCAACTCCGAATATTTGGAATTGGCGGCAATCTCCTTGTATGCCTCGACGAACCAGTGGCGGATTTTTCCATCTTCGGGCCAGTAGTTCGCCACGCGGTCGATGAAGAACAACGACAACACTTTCAGCCTTCCCCCAACGGGCAGCGTTTTACGGATACGCAACTCCTTCTCGAAGTGCTCCTTGACCGTCTCGCGGATTTGCACCCGCAT
>JAUYFW010000252.1 GCA_030690835.1 Sulfurimicrobium sp.
GGTAACGAGCAGCACCCGCTTGCCGTAGCGCGCGAGGATGCCGGGCAATTTCTTCACGCTGCCGGCACCGAACTCGATGCGCGGCAGACGGGCGATGGAAAATAGTTCAGTCATGATATTTCCTTAAAAATTTGGGTTTAACCCAGATTATTGGAATACACGCGCATGTAGGAGCGCCGCCCTCGGCGCGAATGCGACCGCAAATCGCGCCGAGGGCGGCGCTCCTACAGAGGTGTTTTGGCTCTAAATAGATAATCTGGGCTGAATTTTACTCGGTCCGCAGCGCTTCTACCGGGTCCATCATGGCCGCGCGTCGCGCCGGCAGCACCCCGGCGACGAGGCCGATGCCGACCGCAATGCCCTCCGCCAGCAAGGCATAGGACCACGGCGTATGCACGGGCAGGGCGGAAAATGCGACATGCAGCAACTGCGCCAGACCAACGCCCAGCGCCAGGCCTGCCGCCCCGCCCACGGCGGCGAGCAAGGCCGCTTCACCGAGAAAAAGCGCGAGAATCTGGCTGCGCTTGGCGCCCAGCGAGCGCAGCAGGCCGATTTCGCTGGTTCGTTCAGTCACCGCCATGGTCATGATGGTCAAAATTCCGACGCCGCCCACCAGCAGGGAAATGCCCCCAAGCGCGCCCACGGCAAAGGTCAGCACGTCCAGTACCGAGCCCATCACTTCGAGCATTTTCTGCTGCGGGGTGATGGTGAAATCTTCACGTCCATGGCGTGCCAGCAGCACTTTCTTTATTCCCTCCACCACCGTTTCCAGCGGCGCATTGCTTTGATAGGTGACGTGAATCTCCATCAAGCCGGCGCGATTGAACAGTTCCAGCGCACGGGAAACGGGGATATACACCGTATCATCCAGGTCAAAGCCCAGCACCTGTCCCTTGGCCTCCATCACGCCGATCACGCGGTAACGCTCGCTGCCGATGCGGATGCGGCTGCCGAGTGGGTTGGCCGGACCGAACAGTTCCTGCTTCATTTTCGCGCCCAGCACCACGAAAGCCCTTGCGGCGCGGGGATCGTCGGGGGGCAGGAAACTGCCCGCCTGTACTTTCATGCGGAAAGTTTCGGCCATTTCGTGCCCGACGCCATACACCGTCACGCGCCGCGACTTGCCTCCGGCTTCGACATCGGCGTTGCCCTGGGCACTGGGGTCCACATGCTCGACATGGGGCACGCGCCGCAGCGCCTCCGCATCCTCGATGCTGAGCGGACGCACCGAGCTGATAATGCCGGCGGAAGGCCCGCCCCGCGTGGAAGATTTGCCCGGCGCGATACCGATGAGATTGGTGCCAAACTGGGTGAATTCGGACAGGACGAATTGGTGAATCCCCTCGCCGATGGAAGTGAGCAGAATCACCGCCGCGATGCCGACGGCGATGCCCAGCGCGGTGAGAAAGCTGCGCAGGCGGTGCGCGACAATGGAACTCGCGGTAAAGGGCAAAAAATCCTGGATCAGCATGGTTAATGCCTCGCCAGCGACTCGACAGGATCGAGCCGCGCAGCACGCCGCGCCGGGGCCACGCTGAACAGGATGCCCGTTACCAGCGCGGTGCCGAATGCCGCCAGCACCGCCCACCACGGCGGGGTGGTGGGGAGCACGGGATAGATGCGGCCGATGACATAACTCCCCAGGAAACCCAGAATCAGGCCCGCAACCGCGCCGGCAAAGGACAGCACCGCCGCCTCGGCAAAAAAGAGCGCGCGAATCTGCTGCGGCGCGGCGCCAATCGCCTTGAGCAGGCCGATTTCCTGGGTACGCTGCGACACCGCGATCAACATCACGTTCATGATCAGGATGCCGGCCACGGCGAGGCTGATCGCCGCGATGCCCCCTACCGCCAGCGTCAGCGCGCGCAGGATGCGGTCGAAAGTCGCAAGGATCGCGTCCTGGGTCACCACGGTAACGTCCCGCTCGCCTTCGTGACGTTTGGCCAGAAACTCCTCCGCGTCCTGCTTGGCGCGGGAGATGTCCTCGCGGCTCCTGGCCTCGATCAGGATGCGAAACAGCGATGAGGTATTGAACAGCATCTGGGCCGAAGCGACGGGCACGATCACCAGCTCGTCGGTATTGAACCCCATGGATTCCCCCTGGCTCGCCAGCACACCCACCACACGGAAACGCCGGTCGCCGATGCGTAGCCATTCGCCCACTGCCTGCTGGGTGCCGAACAGTTCGCTTTTCACCTTGGCGCCCAGCACGCATACCGGCGTCGCCTGGCGCGGGTCGCCGCCGGGCAGAAAATGGCCCTGCCCCATGCTCATGTGGCGAATAGCCAGCATGTCGGCAGTGGAGCCCAGCACCGGCGTTTCGCGGTTGCGTTTATGCGTGGTGACCAGCGCCGAGCCCACGGTGAGCGGGGCGATACGCCGGATGGCACGGCTGCGCGTGAGGCTCAGCGCATCGTCGAGGGTCAGGTCGCGGGTCGTCTCGCCCAGCAGCATGCCGGGGTTGCCGGTGGTTTCGGAACGACCGGGAAACACGATCACCAGGTTGGTGCCGAGAGAGGAAAACTGGCCGACCACATAAAGCCGCGCGCCTTCTCCAAGCGAAGTAAGCACTACCACCGATGCCACGCCGATGGCCATGGCCGCGATCATCAACAAGGTCCGTGTGCGCGCCCCGGCCAGGCTGCCGGCGGCAAAGCGCAACACATCCGTCAGTTTCATGTGCGTTGGTCCGCCACGATCCTGCCGTCCACCATGCGCAATTTGCGCCGCGCGCGGTTGCCGATTTCCGGGTCGTGCGTCACCAGAATCAGCGTCACCCCCTTGGCCGCAAGGCCTTCCAGGATGTTCATCACTTCCTGGCCGGTCGCGCGGTCGAGATTGCCGGTAGGCTCATCGGCCAAAATCACCGCCGGTTGCATCACCGTGGCGCGGGCGATGGCGACGCGCTGGCGCTGGCCGCCGGAAAGCTGGTCGGGACGGTGCGTCTCGCGCCCGCTCAGGCCATAATCCACGATCAGGCGGGCAACGCGGCTGTTGCGCTCCTCGGCGGAGACGCCAGCCAGCAGCAAGGGCAATTCGATGTTCGCAGCAGCGGAAAGACGCGGAATGAGGTGGAAGAACTGGAACACGAAACCGATTTTATCGCGCCTTACCCGGGCCTGCTCCTCGTCCGACAAGCCGGTTACGTCGCGCTCGTCAAGCCGGTAGAGTCCGGCGCTGGGACGATCCAGCAAGCCGATCAGGTTGAGCAGGGTGGATTTCCCGGAGCCGGACGGCCCCATCAAGGAGAGATATTCTCCCGCATCGATGGACAGATCGATATCGCGCAGCGCGTGGACTTCCTGATCACCCACCTGGAATACGCGCTGGATGCCCGAGAGCTGGATCATCCTGACGGGCATGGCATGTGTGTCATCCCTAATCATAAAACTCTTCCTGGACGCTCCTCTCGCCCCAGCCCTCAAACCCCTCCCAACCTCCCCTTGTCAGGGGAGGGGCTGATCGGGGAGGAGCCAACCCGCTTCCCCCCTGACAAGGGGGGACTGAGGGGGGTTGCAGGGAGCGGGTGATACTGGCTTGCTGCGCGAATTTCACGTTAAAAACCGCATCAAGCCAC
>JAUYFW010000253.1 GCA_030690835.1 Sulfurimicrobium sp.
AAAAGTCTGCCGCAGTTCCTCATGGACTTTGCCGGCCAGTTGCTCCGCCGGCCAGTCCTGATGTCCCCCTTCCGCGCTGATAATCACCGCCAGCAAGCCGGGTGTGCCATGCGTGTAGCCGCGATCGAACACCCACTGGGAAAATCCGCCCGTCAGCCCCAGCATCGGAGCGGGTAAGCGCGTGTCGTGAGGGTATTGCAGGTAAATCGTGGCGATGGGCTGGTAGTCGAAGTCATTCAGCATCTTTATGACCGGCGCCATTTCCGGCAGGCTGGAAAGTAATGCCAGGGCGTGCTGCGGCGCAGTGGCGCAGATGACGTGGCTGAAGTTTTCCGTGGCGCCTTCCCAGCCAAGCGTGAAATTCCCGCCCTCCTGCTCGATGCTGCGTACCCTGCTGCCGGTCATGGCCTTGCCGCCATGTTGTTGGATGAATTCACCAGCCGCCAGCGGAAACAGGGCCGACAAATCCGTCCGGGGCAACACCACATCACTGTCGCTGCGCGCGTGACTGAAGCTGTCGCGCAGCACGTTGAGAAAGACCTGCGCCGAGGCCTGCTGTATGGGCGTGTTGAGCGCGGCAAGGCAGAGCGGTTCCCATAGCAGGCGGCCGATTTTTCCGTCCTGGCGATGCAGCGCCAACAGGCTTGCAACGCTCATGTCGTGTGCCAAGCGGAATTTTCGCAGCCTTAGCGCCACGGCGAAGCGGATGGCCGCGAGGCGCTCGCCTAGCGGCAGCCCCTGCGCCAGCAGCAGCCCCATCACCAGGTGGAGCGGCGCGGGCAGGGCAGGGGTCTTGAGCACAAAGTGGCCGGGAATCGAAAGCGCCAGCGGCAGGCGCAGCACGGCATCGTCCCTTACCCCGGTCAGCGTCATCAGGCGCAGGGTTTCGCGGTAAGCGCCGAGCAGAATGTGCTGCCCGTTGTCCATGGAGACGCCACGATAAGCCACGCCGCGCGCCCGGCCGCCCAGGGACTTGCCGGCTTCGAACAGCGTGACGGGGATATTTTGCCGTGCCAGAGAAACTGCCGCCGCCAGGCCGGCGTAGCCCCCGCCGATGATGGCGACGCGCATCAGCTTTTCAGCCATGTGCGCCAGGTGATCCACAGCTTGCGCAGCGGCGGGAGGGAGGTCTTCTGTTTCAATACATGGCAGCCATCGGCCTCGATTTCATCGAGCAGGGTGCGGTAGATGGCGGCCATGATCAAGCCGGGCAGTTGCGACTTGCGGTCCGCTGGCGGCAGGGCGGCGAAAGCCTGGGTGTAGAACTGCTTGGCGCGCTCGATCTGGAAAGCCATGAGGCGCTGAAAGTCGGCGCTTTCATGGCTGTCGAGAATGTCCGCCTCGCTCACGCCAAACTGGCGCAGTTCGTCCTGCGGCAGGTAGATGCGGTTGCGCCGCGCATCTTCGCCGACGTCGCGGATAATGTTGGTGAGCTGGAACGCCATGCCCAGATCGTGCGCATATTTCATGGTGCCGCGCTCGCTGGCGCCGAAAATGCTGGCGGCGAGTTGCCCCACCACGCTGGCAACGCGGTAGCAGTAGAGTTGCAGCGCCTTGAAATCGGCGTAGCGATTCTGCTTCAAGTCCATTTCCATGCCGTCGATGATCTCGACAAACTGCTCCATCGGCAGGTCGTAGGCACGGATGGCGGGCAGCAGCGCCTTACCGACCGGGTGCTGCGGCGTTCCGGCGAAAGTCGCGGCGATTTCCCCGCGCCACCAGTTCAGCTTGGTCTGCGCCACCGTGGGGTCGGGGCATTCGTCGACGACATCGTCCACTTCGCGGCAGAAGGCATACAGGGCGGTAATGGCGCGGCGCCTTTCCGGCGGCAGGAAACGGAAGCTGTTATAGAAGCTGGAGCCGCTGCTGGCGGCCTTGTCCTGGCAGTATTGGTCAGGGGTCATTATTTTGCTCGTATGGCACGGTAAAGCATGTAAGCCCAATCGCCGGGTTTGAGCACCGGCCGCTGGTTGAACATGTCGCCCCGGCTTTTATGCAGCTTGCGCAGGATGGACTCGCCGCCCATGATGATCATGCGCATTTCCAGCCCGATGCGGCCGGGCAGGATCTTGCCCAGCGGCGCGCCGGCCTGCAGCAGCTTGCGGGCGCGTTCGATCTGGAATTGCATGAACATCCCCCATAGACCGCCCGTATCGCCCTGGGCGATCTGCGCTTCCGTGACTTTGTACTTTTCCATCTCGTCCTGGGGGAAATAAATGCGATCCTTGCGATAATCGATGGCGACATCCTGCAGGAAATTGATCAATTGCAGGCTGGAGCAGATGGCATCGGAATAGGCCAGGTTGCGCCGATCCGTAGCGCCGTACAGGTGCAGCATCAGGCGTCCAACCGGGTTGGCGGAACGGCGGCAATAGTCCATGACCTCGCCGAAGTTGGCGTAGCGGCTTTTCACCACATCCTGGGAGAAGGCGTCGAGCAGGTCATGGAACGCATCGAGTGGCAGGCGGTATTGGACGATGACCGGCACCAGGTCCTGAAATAACGGCATTTCGGGTGTTTCCCCCGCCTTGATGCGGTCCAGTTCGGCGCGGAAGCCGTTGAGCAGTTCAAGGCGCTGCGCCGGTTCCAGTTCCCCCTCGTCGGCAAAATCGTCGGCTTGACGGGCGAAGGAATAAATCAGGCCGACCGGCTGGCGCAGCTTGCGGGGCAGCAGCACGGAGGCGACAGGGAAATTTTCGTAGTGTTGGGTCGTCATCGCGCGTTAGTTTAGCTAAGCTGGCAGCCGAAGGCGGGATAGTTTACACTACGCCCCTCGCGAAGTGAGGGAATCGGTGAGGTAACTGATTACCCAACTTTGAGAAAAAATGCCTTGGTGGCGGAATTGGTAGACGCACCAGATTTAGGTTCTGGCGCCGAGAGGCGTGGGGGTTCGAGTCCCTTCCAAGGCACCACGAACAAATAAGCATCACAAAAAATTAGCGCCATATTCCATAAAACACGCGGGTTTCGGCGCTTTTTTGTCGCCCGTGAAAGTCAAAAAAACAACCTGAAAACTACCAGCTTATCCGACCTTACCAGCGCACTTTACGCCAGCCGGCTTGTTGTGCCGGATTCAGAAAAGTCCAGGCTACAAGGCGGCTTTGTTTTTGCCCCTGGCTCATTGTGATCGTTTTGTGTTCTTGCACACCGGCCCGCTTCAGCGCCGCGTAGATGCCGGGCAGGCTGGCTGATTTTGACACCAGGGTGGTGAACCAAAAGCAGCGCGTGTGGATCTGCACGCTCTCGCTGATCATGCGCTGGATGAAGGCTTCCTCGCCGCCGATGCAGCAAAGTTCCGCATCCTGACCACCGAAATTCAAGCCGGGATTGGATGCTGTCCTGGCTGCTTGCTTGCCCAGGTTTTTCCATTTGCGTTGCGTGCCTGCGCTGGCCTCGGCCAGGGAAGCATGAAAAGGCGGGTTGCACAGGGTCAGGTCAAACCATTCATCATCAAAAACGATGCCGCTAAAAATCGCGTTTGGCGAGGGTTGCAAACGTAGCGTTATCTGCTGCGCCAGCGCGAGATTGGCATCCAGAATAGCCTGAGCATTTTCCAGCGAGGCTGCATTGATATCCGTCGCGACGAAGCGCCAGCCGTATTCGCTTTGCCCGATCAAAGGGTAAATGCAATTTGCGCCTGTGCCGATATCCAGCACCTGTATGAACTTGTTGCTTGGTATGACACCGCGATTGCTTGCGGCCAGCAAGTCGGCCAGATAATGCACATAATCGGCACGCCCCGGAACCGCCGGGCAAAGATTTTGTGGCGGAATTTCCCAGGCCTGAATGCCGTAGCTGTCTTTCAGCAACGCGCGATTCAGCGCCTTGACCGCCGCAGGATCGGCAAAATCAATCCCCAGTTCTCCATGCGCATTGACGCCAACGAAATTGCCTAACTCTGCGTCAGTTTGTATCAGTCTCTGGAAGTCATATTGACCCTGAAAGCGATTGCGCGGATGAAGTTTGCTTGCCAGAACCTGTGTATCGACAGGTTGATGTTTGTGGCTTTCGGTTCGCATAAAGATCGGCGGGTTGGGTTGCTATATAAACAGGCGTGGCCCAAAGAGGAAACCACCATTTCGGATATTGGTTTATTCTTGGTTGATCCGCAGAAGTCTTCTTGTCAGTAATGACTTCATATCTCGTCGTGCATCTACAATGATATGGATGTAGATGGTTTCCTGCCGCACTTCATAGATAATGCGATTCATCCCCGAGAGAATTTGCCTGTATTGGCTGAGGTTTAGTTTCTCGATCTCATCAGGGATGGCGCCCACCTGAGGAAATTCCTGCAGGTTGCGGATGGATGCTTTGAGATTGTCATAGGCATTCTGCCAAATCTCAAGTGAGAAGTTCTTGACGATGTAAGCTCTGAGTTCTTTCAGGTCATGTTCAGCCGATTCAAGGATGACAACTTTGAGGCTCACTGGTGATCGGCCTTGTCCAGTTCAGCAAACACATCCTCTGCTTCACGGAACTTTCCTCGTTCGATCTCTCGGTTCCCGAGAGCCAGAATTTTCAGCATGGCAAGCGTCTCTTCCTGCTCTTCATAACTTTTTACATCCATGACGACAAGCTTGGCTTCGCCGTTCTGAGTAATAAGCAGGGGCTCGCGACTTTCTGTAATTTGCCTGACGATTTCTGCCGTGTGGCTTTTTAGGTAGCTGATTGGCTTTATTTGGGATGAGAATTTCATGGTGCGATTCCCGTGCATGAGTGGATCATAAGACTAATTATAGTCTTTATCTGGTCTTATTGTTCGGTTTTGGCAGCGTCTAGAAGGCACCAGTGAAAAAAGGGGTGAAGCATGCCGCCCGCGGCCCCCATCATTCATCGCCGAGATCCAGAATTACCGAGCCGTCCGGCCCCCAGTTGACGTGGGTAATGCCCGGATCCTGCTCCTCCAGGCGCTTGCGTTCGAGTTCCTGGGGTGACATGGCACCGTTGTTGACACGTGCCTTGTCGGCGAGATGCAGGTTTTCCACCATCAGGTTACGGTAAGCCAGCGCCTGGGCGATGCTCGACACCAGTTCGTAATCATTCCATGGCTTGTTGAGAAAGCGGTAAATCTGTGCCTCGTTGATGGCGCCGATCACGGCGTTGAGATCGGCGTATCCGGAGAGGATCAGGCGCGCGGCAAGGGGCTGGATTTCCTTGAACTCTCTGAGGAAGGCAACTCCGTCCTTGCCGGGCATGCGGTAATCCGATAGCACCAGATCCACCGCGTTATTGCGCGCGTAATTCAACGCCTCGTTGGCTGAAGTAAAGGTCTCGACTCTGACCGGGTATTCCACCCCGTCGTAAATGCACGGCGTGTTGATCAGCACGCGGCGCAATGCCTTGAGAATATTCTCCTCGTCGTCCACCAGCATGATGCGATACATATTCACCCCTCCTTCTTTTTGCGGATTTGGAGCGTCATGGCACGGCCAGACGATCGCTCGAAATTGTGGATCTGCTCAATAATTACGGCGGTCAGCACGAAATCATGCGATAGCAGCAGGATGCCTTCCGCTGTCACCAGGTCGCGCGACAGGCTCATGCCCGGCTTGAGTTGGGTGGATTTGAGCTCGATTTCGGCCACGGCGGGTTTTGCCTGCCCGACCATCATGGGGGCGAAGACATCCACCACCTGGGGGTCGTAGCGCTTGCCACGGCCCTCGACGATATAGGTCACCGCCTCGCTCTGCGTTAGCTTTTTGCTCAGTTGCGTGCCGATCTGCACTGCGTCGTAATCGTTGGCCAGGGCCAGGATGCGCGCACCCATGGGGATGGCCAGTCCTGACAGGCCGTCGGGATAGCCCATGCCGTCCCAGCGCTCGTGGTGAGCCCGGATCAGTGTGGCCGCGCCGTGGAGCTGTTCCAGCCCCATCAGGGCCGCCTGCCCGGTGGCGGGGTGGCGCAGCACCAGGTCGCGCTCCTCTCCCGCCAGTGCGACGAAAGGCTTGGCCAGCACTGTGTCGGGCAAGCCGATTTTTCCAATATCATGCAGCAGCGCGGCGGCGAAAACGTCATTCACCTCGCTGTCGGAAAGATTCAGGCGCTTGGCCAGGGTGCGCGCCAAATCGGCCACGCGGCGCGAGTGCCCGGCGAGGCTGCGCTCCCTGAGCTCGATCAGGTTGGAGAATACCTTGAGCGAGGTGATGAAGCTTTCCTTCAGCTTCTTGTTGGCAAGATCGAGGAAACTCATGGTCTGGCGGACTTCCTGGGTGCGTTCCAGCACCTTGGCTTCCAGATTGGCGTTCAGTTCCTTTAGCTCTTCATTCTGGCGCTGCGCCAGGGCTTCCAGGCGGAGTTTTTCCCGCTCCAGGTTTTTCAGCTCCAGCGCCTGTTTTACCAGCAGAACGATGTCGTCATCGTTCCATGGCTTGGAGATATAGCGGTAAATTTGACCCTTGTTGATGGCGGCAATGGTGGAACTGACATCGGCATAGCCGGTGAGCAGGATGCGCACGGTGTCGGGCCATTTGTGCCGTACCTGCTCAAGGAATTGCGCGCCGTCCATGTTGGGCATGCGCATGTCGGATATCACCAGATCGACCGGCTCGCGCTCCAGCAACTCCAGGCCCTGCGCGCCGCCCTCGGCGGTGTGTACCCTGTAGCCATGCGGACGGAACAGGCGGCGCAACGCGCTGAGGATGTTCGCCTCGTCGTCCACGAACAACAGCGCGGGGGGAGAGGCGGGTTGATCGTTGTTGATCGGCATGTCGCTCATGATGCTTTTTCCACCTGTTTCACCGGCAAGCGCACGCGGAAGGTCGTGCCCTTGCCCGGCGTGCTGTCCACCTCGATCTCGCCATGGTGTTTCTTCACGATGCCGTAGGACAACGACAACCCCAGCCCGGTGCCTTTCCCCACCGGCTTGGTGGTGAAGAAGGGGTCGAAAATGCGGCTGAGGTGCTCGGGCGAGATGCCTTTCCCGTTATCGGCGATTTCCACCCATACCTTATCCCCGTCCTGCCCGGTACGGATGGTGATGGTGCCACGATCCTCGATCGCATGACCGGCGTTGACCAGCAGATTCATGAACACCTGATTGAGCTGGGAGGGGATGCATTCAATCTCTGGCAGGGCACCGTACTCCTTGACCACGTCCGCCTTGTACTTGAGCTCATTCCACACGATATTGAGGGTACTGTCCAGGCCGCGATGCAGGTCGCTCCACTGCCACTCCGCTTCGTCCACATGGGAAAAATCCTTGAGGTCCTGCACGATCTTCTTCACCCGGACAATGCCTTCCTTCGATTCGGCCATGAGGGAGGGAATGTCCTCCTTGAGGAAGGGCAGATCGAGGGTCTCCTTGTAGGCCTTGATCCTGGCCAGGCTGGCGCTGTCTGGCGGGAATTCGCCCTCGGCGGCCTCGAACAGGTCGAGCACGGAAAACAGGTCGTGGATGTATTTTTCCAGCGTGCCGAGGTTGGAGTGCACGTAACCAATCGGATTGTTGATTTCGTGCGCCACCCCGGCCGCGAGCTGGCCGATGGAGGCCATTTTTTCCGATTGCAGGAGCTGGTTCTGCGCGGCTTTCAGCTCCGCGATAAGGCTCTGTTGCTCTTCCCGTTCCCGCGTCAGCGCCTGGTTGCTTTCATGCAAACTGGCGAGCAGTTCATTCCGCTCCAGGGCATGCTCCACCTCCCGCGCCAGCATTTCCATCAGCATTTCGTCCTGCTCCGTGAATGGCTCCCCGCCGTCCTTGTCCGTCAGGTAAATCACGCCCCTGGTAATGCCGTTAACATTCAGTGGCACCCCAAGCAGGCTCTGCATCGGCGGGTGGCCGGGCGGAAAACCACAGGCGCGCGGGTCGTCGGCGATGCGGTTGACGCGGATAATCCTGTTTTCCTTGTAGAAAGCATGAAGCAGGCCCTTGCCGATCGGATAAGGGCCGATTTTCTCCTGCTCTTCCTCGGGAATGCCCTGCGTCAGGAATTGCTGCAACGCGCCGTTATTGTCGAACAGGCCGACAGCGCCATATCTGGCGCCGATCAGGGTCATCGCATCCGCCAGGATGCTGCGGTGGAAGGCTTCTCCATCCCGGTTTTCGGCAAACACTTCCTCGGCCTCCCGCACCCGCTCCATGTTGGAGTGAAACAGCACCATGCGCACGTTTGCTTCCGCCAGCGCGTCCATTTGCCGGTCCTGGTCCTGTTCCGCCAGCTTCAGTTGGATGTGGACTTCCTCCAGTTCGCGGTTGGCCGATTGCACGGCGGCAAAGCTGGACTGAAGATCGTCGTGCGCCTGTTTGAGCGCGCTGGTGTCACGCAGCGAGGCGATGAACAAGCGCCTGCCATCCAGCGGCATTTCGCCCAGCGTCAGCTCCATGGGGAAAACCGTGCCGTCCTTGCGCAGCCCCTCGACCGCGCGCGCGCCGTGGCCGATCACCTTCGCCTCGCCGCCGTGCAGGTAATTGCGGATGCCAACGTCGTGCCCGGCGCGATAGGGCTCGGGCATCAGCATATTGACGTTCCTGCCGATGACCTCGCAAGCCGGGTAGCCAAAAATCCGCGCGGCGGCGAAGTTGAACGATTCGACCACGCCATGTTCGTCGATGGTGATAATGCCGTCCGCCGAATTGTCCAGAATGCCATGTACCCGAGCCCTGGCGCTGACCATCTCGCGCACCAGCGGCCCCATCTGCCAGCGCAGCAGGGCGAAACCGAGCGCCAGCAGCGCGGCGAGAAAGGGGACGATCCACAGTAAATGCCCGCGGATCGGCTGCATCAACTCGTCGCTATCGATTTTTACCACCATCCCCAGGCCGCTGTCGCCCACCGGGCGGTAGGCGGCGAATATTTCATGCGCGCGATAATCGAGCGCGGTGTTCACCCCGCTTTTCCCCTCGATGGCAAGGCTCAAGGGCAGCGCCCCGCCCTTGATGTGTCGCGGGCTGTCAAAGGGTTGTGGGCTGTGGCGGGTGGGGAAGCAGCGCATCCGGTCGCCCGACAGGGCGGCGCACAACGCAATCTCCCCCGTTTCGCCAGAGCCCTGGTAATCGAGAAAGGCGCGGGTCATGGCTTTGAGCGGATATTCCAGTCTTACCGTCCCGATTTTTGCCCCGTTCCGCAGCATCGTCGCGGCGACGCCGAGAAAATAACCGTCGTGCCACAGCAGGCTGGCGTTTTCCGGGTGGCGCAGGCTCACGGCAAAGGGCGCGCGGAGAAATTCCCCGCTCCCGGCCACGAGTTCGCCGCGCGCATCGTACAGGGCAACTGCCGAGAGATTCTGGTCGAGGCGGATACTGTCCAGCACCATGGCGATTTCGCGCCGGGTTTCCTGGTCCGTGGAGCCATCGTTGATGGCGGACATCAGCTTGGCGAGGTGAGGCTGCCGGCTTGCGATGCTGCTGGCGATGGCGGTGCCGCTGTCGATTTGATGGTGGAACAGCGCGGCCCTGTCGTTAAGCGTCCGCACCAGGCCATTTTCCAGCTCCGTCCTTAACTGCTGCGCCAGCTCGGCGAAAATGACGCCCCCGGTGATGAGCACGGTGAGTATCAGAATGGCGATGGCGAGCGCGCTGATACGCCTTTCCGCGCCCCTTTGGCCGAAAATGAGGTCAAATGGTTTTTTCTTCATGACTGTCACGTTAAAACCGGATTATCCATTTGAGCGCCCTCTGTGGGAGCTGCGCCCTCTGTGGGAGCGGCGCCCTCGCCGCGATTCGCGCCGGGGGCGGCGCTCCTACATGAAAGGTAATCCGGGTTAAATCAAGGCTCACTTCGATTTTCCTTTGTCATGTCCTGCTTCACCGGCAACCAGACGCGAAATCTTGCTCCCATGCCAGGCGTGCTTTCCACCTCGATCTGGCCGTGATGTTTCTTCACGATGCCATAGGAAAGCGACAGCCCCAGGCCGGTGCCTTTTCCCACCGGCTTGGTGGTGAAGAAGGGGTCGAAAATCCGCTCGATGTGTTCCGGCGCAATGCCCTTGCCGTTATCGGATACTTCCACCCACACCCGCTTCCCTTCCTGGCCGGTGCGCAGCGTAATGGTGCCATGGTTTTCGATGGCATGCGCGGCATTGACCAGCAGGTTCATGAACACCTGATTGAGTTGCGAGGGCAGGCACTCGACTTCCGGCAAGTCGCCATATTCCTTGACTACCTCGGCCTTGTATTTGAGCTCGTTCCACACGATATTGAGCGTGCTCTCCAGCCCCTGATGCAGATCGACGATCTGCCATTCGGCTTGGTCCACGTGGGAAAAAGTTTTCAGATCGAGGACGATTTTCTTGACCCGCTCCAGCCCCTCTTTTGATTCCGCCAGCAGATCGTGCAAATCCTCACGCAGATAGGCGAGATTGGTTTTTTCCTTGAGCGCGCGTAGCGCCAGCAACTCCGGCGCATCACCGGAGAGGCTGGCTTCGAGCCGCTCGCAGGCGTCGAGCAGGGGCAACAACTCGTTTACATAGCGCCCGAGCGCACTGATGTTGGAAGCCACATAGCCGACCGGATTGTTGATCTCGTGCGCCACTCCGGCGGCAAGCTGACCGATGGACGCCATTTTTTCCGCCTGCAGCAACTGGCTTTGCGTCTCCGCCAGTTTGCGGTTGGTCGCCTGCAGTTCGGCGATGCGGCGCTGCTGGTCGAGTTGCAAATGGATGTTTTCCAGCGCCAGGCTGGCGAGATTGAGCATGGCGGTGCCCTGTTCGCGCTCGCTTTCGCCAAAGGGCGGCTTGTCCGCCGGCCGGTTCACGCTCAGGGCGCCAATCACCTGTTCGCGCAGCTTGAGCGGCCAGCACAGCGCGGAACTTGGCGCCGCCTGCTCGCGCCGGCGCTGGATGCCGGGAAACTTTTCCACGTCCAGATCGCCGTTGATGAGAAGGGGCTGGCCCTGCTCCACCACCCAGCCGAGCACGCCACTGCCCAGGGAAACCGCGCTGCCGATCACGCCAGGCGGCAAATCCATCCCCGCGACGATGGTCAGTATTGATCTATTCTCGCTCAGCAGGGCAAGCGAGCCGCTGCGGGCATCGAAGCCGGTGACGATATGGGCCAGCAGTTGCTGGTAGATCTTGTCGGGATTCTGCAACAGCAGCGGGGATTGCCCCAGCCGGTACAGATCGTAAATCCACGACAGTTTGGTCATGCGGTCCAGTGCCATGGCGTTCCTGTGAAACGGTTTTGTGAAGCGTGAAGTCACTCGCTATGCTTTGTTTGTGAAGCGTGAAATGTAAAAGCATCCACTGAGCCTGCTTTTACCTTTCACGATTCACAGCAAGGGCGTAGCCCAAGCGGTTTCACATTTCACTTGTTCATGCTTCTGGGCGGCAATTCGCCATGCCCGTTAGGCCAGCATCTGGTTTTTTGCGGCTTCCACCTGCTCCGGCCGAGGCAGGCATTTCTCCAGTCGCTCCCGGTCGAGTCGCAAGGCATCGCGCAGGGCTTGTGGAATGCGCGTAAAGCATTCGCCCACGGAGGTCTCATCCTCGCCGAGCCGCCCCAGCAGCGCGGCGACCTGCACGATTCCCGTCAGCATCTGGAAAGGGCGGTGTTCGGGTTGGTAGTGGTAGCGAATCGCCTCCTCGATGGCGGGCGGGAATTTCCAGCGGCGCGCCACCTCGGCGCCCAGTTCCGCGTGATCGAAACCCAGGGCGGCGCGTTCAGCCTCGATCAGGCCATTTTCGCCGGCTTGCGTGCTTTGCCACAACGCGGCAAAGCGCTCGTGATCGCACACATCCAGCACCATGATGCCGATGTCGTGCAACAGGCCGGCGGAGAAGGCCATTTCCGCATCCTGGCGCAAGCACTTCGCCACGGCGCGGGCGAGGATGGCGGTGGACAGGCTGCGCTGCCAGTACTGATTGCGGTCCACGCCGCCAGGGGCGGTGGTCGAGAAAGCGCCGATGATGCCGGCGGACAGCACCAGGCTGCGCACGGTGCTGAAACCCAGCACCACCACGGCCTCCTGAATCGAACCCACCTGGCGCGGCAAGCCGTAAAAGGCGGAATTGGCGACCCGCAGTACCCGGGCGGCGAGCGCCTGGTCTTGACCGATTTTCTGCGCCAGATGATGGCTGTCGAGCTCGGGATTGTCGAAGTTGCTGATCAGTTCCTGCACCACGGCAGGGATGGCTGGCAACTGGTGCAGATTGTTCAGGATTTCATGCATCGTGTGCTACCTGTTCCATTTTCTGCTGTGGCGAGAAGGCCAGCACCACGCCCCGGGAATAGGATATGCGGCCCATCGTGCTTTGCCAGCAATGCATGCGTACCCCATCGGGCAGGGTGACGATGGCGTCCCCCGGGCAGGCCAGCAACTCGGGTGGGATCAGCCCCTGGGCGGATTCTCCCAGCAGCGGTTGTTCCCCCCCGCGACCGAGCAGGTGGTGGGCCATGGAATTGGCCACGGCGATCACGCCGTCGTTGTCGATGCCGATGACGGCCACCGGCAGGGACTCCAGAATTTCCTGCGAAACCTGCAACATTTTCAGGTTGCGCGTCAGTTCGCGTGTTTTTTCCACCACGCGCTGTTCCAGTTCGTTGTTGAGGCGGTCGTTTTCGCGCTTCATTTCGTAGCGCTGGAACGCCTCCTCGATATTGGCGCACAGCAGCTCGTCCTCCCAGGGTTTGGTGAGGAATTTGTAAATGGCCCCCCGGTTGATGGCGTCCGTGATCGAGGTCAGCTCGGTATAACCAGACAGCACGATGCGCACCGTGTCCGGATACAGGTCGCGCACCTGCTTGAGAAACTCCACCCCGGTCATTTCCGGCATGCGCTGGTCCGAGACGATCACCCCGACATCGTTCTGCGCCAGCAATTCCAGTCCCTCCCGCCCGCTCCCGGCGCGCAGGATACGATAGCCCAGTGGGCGCAGCACCCGCGTCAGGGCGGAAAGGATGTTGGCCTCGTCGTCCACCAGCAGTATCGTGCGTTCCATGCCTACTTCTACTCCTGTACGTTTCTACATATTTCACGTAAATTCATGATGTTATGTGATATAAATCAAGATTGGCCATTAGCCCGGATATGCCCAAAACGACATTTTGTAGGGGCGAATTCATTCGCCCATGGCGGTTAAAACCGCCCCTACGCGCTAATGGATAATTCTGGGATAAACAAATAATGATGACATAGCCTACATGTTTATAGTGTAGGTGGAGCGGGCCGAACGATCCAGCAGTTCTTCCAGGTAGGCATCGTGGTCCAGCTTGACAATCCCGTAATGGATGTGGAGCGCGTCCGGGGTTTCTCCGGCAACCCCGCTCAGCGCCTCGCCGATCTTCTTCATCAGTTCTTCCTTGACAATTTCGGCATCGTTTACGCCCTTGCCGGGCAGGCAGATGACGAACTCCGCGCCACCGTAACGGTAGATCCGGTCCCCGGCACCCAGCGCCTCCCTGATGCTGCGGATCGCGGTCTGCAATACCTTGTCGCCGGTGTTGTGGCCCTGTTTCTGGTTGATGGTCTTGAGGTCGATGTCCATCAGCAGCAGGCTGTAGGACTTGCCGCTCTGGCGGAGTTTTTCCTGTTCCGCCTTGAGATCCGGAAGCAGGCGCGAATTCTGGTACGCTCCGGTCAGCGGGTCGATGTTCTGCAGGGTGTAGGACACCTTGTGCTGCATCCCGGCCATTTCCTCGCGGAATTTCGCCATCTGGCCGATCAGTCCGTCATATTTTTCCACCGGCACCTTGCCCATGACATCCAGCAGCCGGCATAGCTCGCGCGCGCCGCCATGCATTTCCTGATGCAGTTCCCCGATCTTTTTGAAGGCGGGCAGGCTGTGCAGATGCGCGTTGCCCTTGCTGTAGAACCAGTGCCCGAAGGCGCATTGCCGGTGGGCATCCTCGGCCATGTCGGCGGCGCTCGGGGGCAGCTTGCATGAAAAAGTGCGATACAGGTTGTCGCGCCATTTTTCGTGCAGCGCCAGAGCTTCCTCCATGGTCCTGGATATACGCTCCAGCTCTTCAGACGTTACGTTGATCATTTTCGACTCGCTCCGTGTTCATCATTCCCGCCTGCTGCATTCTGCCATCATTTAATCATGCAAGGCACCGCAATGAAAAGCGCTTGCCTGGGGTTGCCGGCTTCGGTTAAGGTAAAAGCCATTCGCTACCGCGCCTTCTGTCATATCCAATGAACCCAGATTATTCACTAGAACCAAGCCACCACCGTGGGAGCGGCGCCCTCTGTGGGAGCGGCGCCCTCGCCGCGATTCGCGCCGGGGGCGGCGCTCCTACATGTATTCAATGGCCAATCCAGGATGAATAAACGCCTGGCCCGGTGGGGCCGCCTTGGTCTGCGTGGACTGCTTGCGCCGATATTTCTGGCACGCTGGCTCAAGCCGCTGGAAATCATTACCGCTGCCGGGCGGGGTTTCATGGGTGGCGATTTTTCCGTGCGCGTGGCGGATTCGGCGCGCTTCGCGCCGGAAATGCGCGCCATGGCGGAAATGCTTAATCAGATGATGGCGCAAATGGGCGGGCTGGTACTTTCCCTGTCCGAGCAGCGGCGCGCGATCGACAACGGGGTGATCGTGGTCGAATCGGATACCCATGGCGTCATCACCTACGTCAACGACAAGTTTTGCCAGGTCAGCGGCTACCGCCGTGATGAAGCGATCGGGCGCGATCATGGTTTTCTTAACTCGGGCCACCATGCGCGGCCATTCTTCGATGATCTGTGGTCCACCCTCAGACGCAGTGAAACCTGGCAGGGCGAGATTTGCAACCGTAATAAAAGTGGGGGCATGTTCTGGCTCCTGACCACGATTACGCCCGTTCTCGGCACGGATGGAGCGCCGTCCAAATATATTTCGGTGCGGGTCGATATCACGCCGCGCAAGCTGGCGGAAAACGTGCTGGCGCAGCAGGCGCAGATCATCGACCAGACCCATGACGCGGTATTCTCGACCGATCTCGACGGCACGCTGGTGAGCTGGAACAGGGGGGCCGGGCTGCTGTTCGGCTATTCGGCGCACGAGGCGACCGGGCAGCCGGTGCGCTTCATTGCGCCGCCGGGAGCGGAGGCCGATTTTCACGCCAGGGTGTTTCTCGCGCTGGGGCGGGATGGTGGGGCAGTGGAAACCCAGTTGCGGAAAAAATCGGGGGAAATCTTCACCGCGCATTTTTCCCTCACTCTGCTCAGGGATGAGGAAGGCCAGGAAATCGGCGTGGCCTGCTATGTGCTCGACATCACGGAGCGCAAGGCGATTGAAAATGCGTTGCGTGGCAGCGAGAAGAAGTACCGTGAACTGGTGGAGTCGATGCACGACTGGGTATGGGAGGTGAACGAATACGGTGTCTATACCTATTCCAGTCCCAGAGTGCGGGAGATGCTGGGTTATGAACCCGATGAAGTGCGGGGGAAAACACCCTTCGACCTGATGCCGCCGGAAGAAGCGGAAAGGGTGGGTGCGGTTTTTGCCGCTATCATTGCCGCCCGCGATCCCATTCGTCTGCTGGAAAACGTTAATCTTCACCGCGATGGGACGCAGGTTGTGCTGGAAACCAGCGGCAACCCCATTTTTGATGAACAGGGCAATTTCAGGGGCTATCAGGGGATAGACAGGGACATCAGCGAACGCAAGCAGATCGAGAATGCCCTGCGCGAGCGTGAAGCCAGCCTGGCCTTTGCGCAGCGGGTGGCGCATCTGGGGAGCTGGGAGTGGAATCTCGAATCGGGGCGCTTTCAGTGGTCGGACGAGGTGTATCGCATCTGGGGTTTCACGCCCGGGGCGTTTACTCCCAGCTATGAAAAATTTCTTGACTCCATCTATCCGGAAGATCGCGAACTGGTCGAGAAATTTATTACCGCCGCACTGCAGAATGAAGTGTTGTTCAGCATCGATCACCGTATCGTCCTGCCGGACGGCGGCGCACGCTTCGTGCATGAGGAAGCTCGGGTGTTCCGCGATGAGGCGGGCAAGGCGCTCAACGTGGCCGGCACGGTGCAGGACATCACCGAGCACAAGCAGGCCGAGCAGGAGATTCGCGCATCGCGGGAACAGTTGCGCGAGCTGTCCAACCATCTCCAGACCGTGCGCGAGGAGGAAAAGGCGATGATCGCGCGGGAAATCCACGACGAGCTGGGCGGCAATCTCACGGCGCTGAAGATGGATATTTTCTGGCTCGAACGCAAGCTGCCGCTGGAACTGGAAGCCGCGCGGGAGAAAGTCGCTTCCATGTCCGATGTGGTGGATGCCTCGGTTTTCGCCATGCGCCGCGTCGTGACCGAGTTGCGCCCGACGGTGCTGGACGACCTCGGCCTGCTGGCGGCGATGCAGTGGCAGGCGTCCGAATTTACCAAGCGTTACAACATCCAGTGCAAGGTATCGATGCATGGCGAGGAAATCGCGCTGGCGGACGAGATTCGCATCGCCCTGTTCCGCATTTTCCAGGAGGCGCTCACCAATGTGGCGCGCTATTCCAAGGCCAGCCTGGTGCGGGTCGATGTGTGGCGCGAGCATGATAAGATCGCGCTGGAAGTTTTCGACAACGGCATCGGCATCCCGGAAGGCGCAATCATGCAACCCACATCGCACGGCCTGCGTGGCATGATGGAACGGGCCCGCTCCCTGGGCGGGTCGGCGGAAATCGGCAGCGCGCCCGGCGAGGGGGTTGCCATCAGCGTGCGCATTCCGCTCTCCGTAGTGGCGGAGACAGCGGCATGATCCGGGTGCTGATCGCCGACGACCACGCCATCGTGCGCCAGGGACTGAAACAGATTCTGGCCGATTCCGGCTGCATGACGGTAGTGGCCGAGGCGGAAAACGGCACCGAGGCAGTACAGAAAGTACGCGCACTGGAAGGCGCCATCGACGTGGCCCTGCTGGACCTCTCCATGCCCGGCAAGAGCGGCATCGACGTGCTGAAAATGATCCGCGAAGAAATGCCCCGGCTGCCGGTGCTGATCCTCAGCATGTACCCCGAGGAACAGTACGCGGTGCGCCTGATCCGCGCCGGCGCGGCCGGCTACATGACCAAGGAAAGCGCGCCGCAGGAGCTGGTGGAGGCGATCCGCAGGGTCGCGGCGGGCAAGAAGTACATCAGCCCCAGCGTGGCCGAAATGCTTGCCGAGGAAGTCGGCGGCGGCAACAGAGCGACGCTTCATGCCAGCCTCTCCGACCGGGAATACCAGATCCTGCTCCAGCTCTCCTCGGGGAAAACCGTGTCCGGCATCGCCGCGGAAATGAACCTCTCCGTCAAGACCATCAGCACCTACCGCAGCCGCATCCTGGGCAAGACGCGCCTGAAAAACAACGCCGAACTGACCCACTACGCCATCACCCACCAACTGGTTTGACCCCGGCATTGCCCATTGGAATGAGGTACGCAAATCGCGCCGGGGGCGGCGCTCCTACAGAGGGCGCCGCAGGCCAAACGTAGGAGGCCCGCCCTCGGGCCGATAGCATTCGCGGCGAGGGCGCCGCTCCCACAAGAGGGGTGCGTGATTTTTAAACAGCTTTCAAGCCTCACATTTTTATCGTGTAGGTGGAGCGCTCGGACCGATCCAGCAGCTCCTCCAGATAGGCGTCGGGGTCGAGCGCGACAATGCCGTAGTAAATATGGAGGGATGACTCCGACTCCCCGGTGGCTTTCACCAGCGCTTCGGCCACTTTTTGCAGCAGCAGTTCCTTGGCAAGCTCGGCCTCGCCCGTGCCTTTGCCCTGCAGGCAGATAACGAATTCCGCGCCGCCGTAACGATAAATCTTGTCCCCCTGGCCCAGGGCTTCCCTGATGCTGTGGATGGTTGTGCGCAGCACCTTGTCGCCGATGCCGCGGCCATGGCTTTTGTTGACCTCTTTCAGGTCGATGTCCATCAACAGGAGACTGCACATCTCATCGCCCCCCTTCAGCCTCTGCTGCATCGCCCTCAGATCCGGCAGCAATTTCGAGGAGCTGAATGCCCCGGTCAGCGCATCGATGTTTTGCAGGGTGTAAGACACCTTGTGCTGCAAGCCGATCAGCTCTTCCCGGAAGCGTGACACGCTGCCGAGGAACTGGCCATAGTCCTCCTCGGGCGCGATTCCAACAGCCTTTATCTTGAAGCAGACTTCCCGCGCGCTCTGGTGCATGGCCTTGTGCAGCTCCCCAATATTCTTGAAGGAGGGCTGGTCCCGGAAATGCGCATTGGCCTTGCTGTAAAACCAGCAGCCAAACGCGCACCGCTGGTGCGCGTCCTCGGCCATATAGCGCGCATCCAGCGGCAGCTTGCAAACCAGGGTGCGCAGAAGATTCTCGCGCCATTCGTCATGCAGCACCAAGGCCTCTTCAATCGTCGCCAATATGCGCTCAAGCTCCTCCGACGTAACGCTGATCATTTCCGTCCTCCCATTCTTTCCCAGTCTGACAATAAACCTAAAAGCTGTTTTAAACCGGGATTATCCATTGGAATGCGGGTGCATGTAGGAGCGCCGCCCCCGGCGCGAATGCGGCCGCAAATCGCGGCGAGGGCGCCGCTCCTACAGCGGTGCTTTGGCTCCAATGGATAATCTGGTTTTTTAGGATAAACCGGCTATTTCGTCGCACCGAGCCACTTGTCGGCTTCCTTTGCGGCGCTGTCGGAAAGCTCATCCTCGTCGAAAATCACCGATCCGTCAGCCCCCCAATGCACCTTGGTAATACCCGGCGATTCCTCCTCCAGGCGGCGCAACGCCATTTCCTGCCGCGAGATCACGCCGAGTTGCAGCCGCACCTGATCGGCCAGGCGCTGGTTATCCC